>NZ_JBEXYN010000009.1:0-235548 GCF_040630935.1 Streptomyces sp. NPDC005722 | reverse complement strand
CCGCACGTCAGCGCCGCGGTCGATGAGCGTGCGCTCGACGGCGGCCGCCCACTCCTCGTCCGCGCCGGTGAGCGTGTCGGGGACGGCGAGCAGCCGGTGCCGTGGCGGCACCGGCTGCGCCGGGGGACCAGCGGGACCGGCGGGATCAGAAGGTCAGGCTCCAGCGGTCGAGGTAGCCGGGGTCGACCGTGAAGATGCCGGGGGTGTTGTCGGTGACCCGCAGCTTCCACGTGCCGTTGGCGGGGACCGCCGAGGCGTCCACGGTGTAGGTGGCGTGCAGCTCGCCCTCGCCGGTGTCCCAGTACCAGGGCTTCACCGGGATCTCCGTCCCGTTCTCGCTCACCAGGGTGACGATCTGGCCGCCGACCCACGGGTGGACGAGGTCGACCGTCACCTTGAGGTCACTGGGCGCCTTGCCCTTGCGGCCCGTCACGATCAGCGGGGACTCGATCGTCTTCCAGTTGGGGATGTCGAAGCGGGCGGGGTTGACGAAGAAGCGTCCGCCGGAGGCCAGGACGGGCCAGGCGAAGCGCACCGTGCGCTTGGCCTTGTGCTGGGCGGTGTTCTCGACGGTGACCGCCGTCTTGTAGGTGCCGGCCTTCTTCGGCGTGCCGCTGATGAGGCCGGTGCGCGCGTTGATGGACAGGCCCTTGGGCAGCTGGTGCGCGGAGTAGACCAGCCGGCCGGGGCTGGAGCCCACCGCCTCGATCTGACGGCTCATCGGCTGGCCCACGGCCACGGGGCGGGTGGAGGGCGCCGTCACGGCGATGTGGTTGACGTAGCGCGCGCCGACGTTGACCGCGGCCCAGGCGTTGCCGACGGCCTCGTAGGTGTCGCTGCCCTGCCCGAACAGGTCGGCGGCGGCCTGGAGGGTCGCGGTGCGGGCGCCGGCGTAGTCGGTGCTGCTGGTCATGTACGTGGTCAGGGCCCGGTACCAGATGTCGATCGCGTTGTGCTGCCCGATCCCGGCGACCGGAAGGCCGTCGTAGGTGGGGCTGTCGTAGGCGACGCCGTTGATCGTCTTCTTCCCGCTGCCCTCGGAGAGGAGGTAGAAGAAGTGGTTCGCCGGACCCGAGCTGTGGTGGACGTCCTCCTTCTTCAGCTCCGGCGACCAGTAGTCCAGCGACGTGCCCTTGACGGGGTCGGCGTCCTTGGACGGCTGGTCCATGTACCGCAGCGGCTTGCCGGAGCCGCGGACGTCGGCGAGCTCGCCCAGCATGTAGTCGGGGACGTCGGCGGGGTTGTCGGCGAAGAACTCCACGGCCGTGGCCATGATGTCGCTGGTCGCCTCGTTGAGGCCGCCGGACTCCTTCTCGTAGGTCAGGTTGGCGGTGGCGTAGGTGACGCCGTGCGTCATCTCGTGGGCGGCGATGTCGAGTTCCGTGAGCGGGTGCTCGTTGCCGCGGCCGTCGCCGTACGTCATGCAGAAGCAGCCGTCGTCCCAGAAGGCGTTGGCGTAGTTGTCGCCGTAGTGGACGCGGGAGAAGGCCCCGACGCCGTTGTCGGCGATGCCGTTGCGGCCGAAGCGCTCCTTGTAGAAGTCCCAGGTCTCGCGCTGGCCGTAGGCTGCGTCCACGGCGGCGGTCTGGCGGTCGGCGATGGTGCCGTCGCCCCAGACGTCGTCGTCGTCGGTGAGCAGGTTGCCGATGCCGCCGACACCGGTCAGGTCGTACGTCTTGTGACCGCCGCGCTCCGGGTCGGTCATCTCGAAGACGCCGCCGTTGTTCACGGTGCCGATCTGCACCTGCCCGCTGTACTGGCTGTTGCCGGTGCCGGAACGGATCTCCTCGACGCTCTGGAGCTCCTTGCCGGTCGCGGCGTCGGTGACGACGTTCAGCCGGCTCGGGGTGCCGTCCTTCTGGGTGCCGGTGACGTGCGACTGCCAGGCGAGGACCGGCTTGCCGTCGGCGAGGAAGACGACCAGGCGGGGCGCGCCTTCCGTGGCCGGGCCCTGGGTCCGCTCGGCGCGGGCCGCGGCGAGGGCGGACTCCTTCGCCTTGGCGGCGCTGGTCGCGGCCTTCGTCGTGGGCACCGCGACCGGCGCGGACGAGGCCTTGCTGACGGTGCGGGTGCCCGCCCGCTCGTGGACGACCATGTCGCCGCCGATGACGGGGAGTCCGGCGTAGGTGCGCTCGTAGCGCGTGTGCACCGTTCCGTCGGCGTCCTTGATGACGTCCTTGGGTATCAGCGCTTCCTTGTCGCCCAGCCGCAGGGCCCGGGCGGTGGTGGCGCGGCCGGCGGTGGCGGCCTTGAGCAACTGCTTGCGCTGCGCGGCGGAGAGGGCGACGGAGCGGGCCCCGGGACGGGCCTCCGCAACGATCTTGCGCGGCGCCGTCCCGTCCCCCTCGGACGCGGCGGCGCCGGTGGCCGGGAGGAGGGGGGTCAGCAGTGCGGCGAGCGTGACCGCGGCGGTCGCCGCGACACGGCCGCGCGCGGCGCGCGCACGGCGGTTGGGGGAGGGATTCGGCGGTGAACTGGCACCCGTGACAGCGGGATGGTTCGTCACTCGTGGAGCTCCTTGGCCCGGCCGCTGGAACGGCCGCTGGGGACGGGAACATTGGAGGCCGGTGAGGCCTCCGCGAGGTGACGTGCGAGTGATGCTCGCGCGACGTCGTGGATCGTTTCAGCATGTTCGCGCCCTGTCATCACTGCGGAGATCATTGTCCGAAAGTCGGTCGGGCCCGCACCGTGGGAGCGGTCCCACGCCGAGCCGACCACGTGCGGATTTACGAGGCGGCAACAGTGAAGTGACGTCGGCGAGCGAAAAGATCCAGCCACGGCGGCGGACACGTCACCCCGCCCGGATGATGCGGATCTGGCGGTCTTTTGCCTGATAAACAAGGGGCCGTCGACGCGTTCGACGGCCCCCGACGGCCCGGTTGGGCGGCGACGGCGCCAGTTTCGAGCCAGCGCCCCGGGCCGCGCGACGGTCCCGGATTCCGGTCGTCGCGGCCAACTCGCGTCGGCGTGACGGGGGTTGGCGATGACGCGGCCGGCCCGGTGATCACGGTTACGTGCGGGGCACCCGCGCGACTCCGGCGACGAACTCCGCGGACGCGAGGGCCTCCGGTGTCAGACGGACACCCGTGACGCGGTGCGCCAGCGCGAAGGCGGCGTCGTTGTGCTCGTCGAGGTTCCGGTCGTCCGCTTCGCTGAGGTCGAAGCCCGACTCCCGCATGGCCGTGACCAGTTCGTCCGGATGGGTCCCCACGCGGAAGTAGGGGAAGAGCGGTTCGAAATGCAGGCGGAGCGTGCCGTCCTGGTACCAGCAGAAATGGTCCACCGCATTGACGTTGCGGAAGTGCGAGACCACGGTGCGCCCTCGCGACAACGGAAGCATCGCCTCGTCGGTGACACCCAGGTAGCCGTTGCACTCGACCATCAGTGACCAGTCGCCGAGGGAAGCGGCGCCCACGAACAACTCGTCATGGGCGCCCAGCCGGAACGAGGGTTCACTCAGCCCGGCCACACCCGCGATCCGCGATGGGCACTCGACTCCGAGCGCCGCGAGCAGCTCCTCAGGGGTGAGCCCTTGGACCAGGGTGATGCAGTACGCCTCCATCAGCTCCTCGTACTGCTCACCGAACCATGCGTAGTCGGCGGCGGTGGTCATGTCGGTCATGTGCGCAGCATCGCAGGGGCCACCGACAGGGCCGCTCCCCGAGGCATGTGCCCTCGGGCGCCGCCCGCAAGGGGCCCGCAAGGGGCCCGGGCGCCGCGGGCCCGGTCGGCGGAGCGGCACGACCGAGGCGCCGGAACGGGCCCTACGCGTCCTCGGGGGCCGGGAGCGCGTAGCCCGCCACGGACGGCCAGCGGACGGTCAGCACCGTCGAGTCCTCCTCCGCCACCCACGAGTGGTCCACGCCCTTGCCCCACACGACGTAGTCGCCCTGACGGGCCAGCACCACCGACCGCCCCGGGAACTCGACCCGGAACCGTCCGCTGATGAGGACCTGCAGCGCCGTCCGCTCCTCGCCCCGCACCCACTCCCCGCGCTCGTCCCCCGCCGGGTGGACGCCCCACTTGATCTCCACGGCGTCGCTGTGCCGCGGGTCGCCCGCCTCCTTGAAGTGCCCCAGCAGCCAGCCCCGGTCGAGCGGCGCGTCCGCACCGGCATTGCCCACGTAAACGCTGTCTTCCATGACCCGGACGCTAACAGCGAGGCCGAGCCCTTCCCGTCGGCCCGGCCGGACGCCCGCCCCGGCGGCCTCAGTCGCCCCCGCGGGGCTCGCCGAGCGCCGTCTCCACCGTCATGGCCCACCGTTCGTGGCCGCGCCACGCACCGTCCAGGTACTGGAAGCGCGGTGAGTACCCCTCGCGCTCGAACCCCAGCCGTTCCACCAGCCTGATCGACGCGACGTTCGCAGGCTGGATGTTCGCCTCCAGCCGGTGCAGGCCGAGGTCGTCGAAGGCGTACGCCGTCAGCAGCCGCAGCCCCTCGGTCATGTAGCCGCGCCCCGTGGTCGCCGCGTACGCGACGTAGCCCAGCGCACCACTCTGAATGGTGCCCCTGACGATGTCGTTGATGTTGACCCCGCCGACGATGGCGCCCGTCTCGTGGAGGCAGATCACGAAGCCCTCGTGCGTCGGCCGGTCGAAGCGCTCCACGTAGGCGGCGAAGGACTCGGGGGTGTGCTCCCACCGGGGCACCCAGGGCGCGTGCAGTGCGGCGCTGGCCCGGGCGAGCGCGCCGATCTCATCGTGGTCCCGGACGGTGATCCGCCGGATGGCCACCCGGGGACCGTGGGCGAGGAAGGTGTCGTCAGCCATCGCGCGATCGTAGTGCGCCCGCCCCCGTGGTACCGCCTCCCGACGAGCGGCGTTCACCCCTGGGTCATCCGGAATTACGGCACGGGCGGCGCGTCAGAGCGAGCGGCCGGGCCGGAGGTAGCGGTAGCCGTGGTCCGTTCGATCCTCGAGCCAGGCGTTGACGCCGGCGAGGCCGCGTTCGTTGATCTGGCCGTCGTGGATCCCGAACGCCCGGCACGGTGCCACGGCGTTGACGAAGTCGATCGCCTCGGTCGTCTTCAGCCAGGAGGCCTGCAGCGGGACCAGCAGCGTCTCGACCGGCCGCTCCAGCACGTGCAGCGCGTCACCCGGGTGGTAGAGGGCGTCGTCGACGACGTAGCCGAGGTTCACGCAGCCGGGCAGGCCGGCGTGGACGGGCGCGTGGCGGCCGCCGACCGCCCGCACGCGGAAGCCGGCGGCGGTGAACTCCGAACCGGCGGTGACCCGGACCGTCTCCAGCCGCGGGAGGTGCGCCCCGGCGGGGGCGTGGACCGGCACGCCTAGCCCGGCCAGGCGCAGGACGTCGACGTGGTCGGCGTGCTCGTGCGTGACGAGTACGGCGTCCGCCCCGGCGAGCGCCGCCGGCTCGCTCCACGTCCCGGGGTCGATGACGAGCACGCGCTCCTCGTGCTCGACGCGCACGCAGGCATGGGTGTACTTGGTGATCCGCATGGCCGTGAACGTAACGCCGGGGCGCCGCCCGGGGCAGGGGGTGCTGGCCGGGAGGTGCGGTGCCGCCCGCCGGGAGTCGCTGTGCGCGCCCCCGGAACGGGTCGGCTCGGCGGATGCGGCGAACGCGCCCTCCACGGGCGGGCGGCGGCGCCCCGTTCGCTAGACCCCCTCGACCAGGCGCCGGGCGGCGGTCCGCGCACCGTCCGTGCGAACCGCCGCGGCGACGGAGCGGGCCCGGGCCGCGACCTCCGGGGCGAGGGCGGCGCTCAGGGCCACGTGCAGCGACCGCGCGTCGGGGGCGCCGGCGGGGTGGGCGCTGCCGATGCCGAGCCGGGACACGCGGTCGGCGAAGTAGAACTGGTCGAACATCTGCGGGAGGACGACCTGGGGCGCCCCCGCGGCCGTGGCCGCGGTGGTCGTGCCGGCGCCGCCGTGGTGCACGACCGCGGCGACGCGCGGGAAGAGCGCCCGCTGGTTCACCTCGCCGATCGCCAGGCAGTCGGGTCCGTCGTCGAGGGGCGCCAGACCGGCCCAGCCCCGCGCGAGGATGACGCGCCGTCCGAGCGCGCGGGCGGTGTCGATCACCGTCCTCGCGGCGTCGTCCGGTGCGCGCGTGCTGCCGAACCCGCAGTAGACCGGTGGCTCCCCGGCGTCGAGGAACGCCTCCACCTCCGGGGAGAGCGGCCGGTCGTCCGGGAGCAGCCAGGCGCCCGTCTGGAGGACGTCGAGTGACGGTGACGGCTGGGACCAGGGGGCCAGCGCCGGGTCCGCCGCCAGCCACGGGGAGGCGGTGAAGATGTGGTCGCGTACGTCCTGGACCGGGGGCAGTCCGGCGCCGGCGCGGCGGGCGTTGAGGGGGGCGGCCCACAGGGCGTTCCAACGTGCGGCGTCGTCGGCCCACAGCGCCTCGTTGCCGGTGTCCCCGTCCGCGGGCTTCTGCCCGAGCAGGCCGAAGACGGGCGGCGCGTGGTGCGCCGACGGCAGGGTGACGGGGGCGAACGCCGCGTACACGTAGCGGATACCACGCAGTTCGGCCACCGAGCGGGCGGCGACGGCCAGGGCGCCGCCCGCCACGACGGCGTCGCAGCCCTCGGCGGCCGCACCCACGGCCTCGAACTGCGCCTCGACCGTGCCCTCGATCATCAGCCGGCGTTGCTCCGGTGTCGGGATCGCTCCGGAACCCTGCTTAGCCGTCCCGCGGAGTTCGGGCCCGACGGGCACGTAGGTGATCCCCAGGGACGCGGCCCCTCCACGGAAATCGGGGGGCCCGCACACCACGGCGTCATGGCCCGCGGCCTTCAGTTCCCTCGCCAGCGCGACCAGCGGCTGGACTTCTCCACGTGTTCCGATCGTGGACAGCAGAAAACGCATCTCGCTCCCGTCCCGCGCCGTTCCCCGGCGCGTGAGGAGCGATTTTCACCCCGTACGGGGGCCTTGTGGCAAGGCCCCCCGTGCGCTATACGGTGGAACCGCGGGGAAGGGACGCCAGGCGTCCCGGCGGCTCCCGGCCGCCGCACGAGGACCGGGCCGGCCCACCCCCCAATCGGTGACTCCCCCCGGCGGAACCCTCTCTGAAACGTTCTCATCCCGTGGACGGCACCCGCCGGAACGCCCGGCCCGGACCGCCGGCGCCCCCTCCCCCGGACGCCGTGAACGCCGCCCCCACCACGCCCGTCGAGGTCGAGCCCCACCGGGACCTTGCCCCCGCCCGGGACCGCGCTGTAGCCTCCGCGGAGATTGAAACGGTTCAATACGCCAGCGCGTTACATCCCGGCACTGATCACCCTGGGATGCAAGGCACCTCCTCCTCTCACTCCGGGAGCCACGGAACCATGCACGACGACAGCAACCGCCCCGAGGAAGGCGGCGTTTCCCGCCGCAGCCTCCTCATCGCCACCGCCGTCGCGGGCACCGCGGCCGCCCTCGCCCCCGCACTGCCCGCTGCCGCCGGCACGCGAACCGGAACCGGAACCGGCGCGCGGACCGGCGGCCGGCCCGCGGGCGGTGCGGCCGGCACCTTCGCCGAGCCGGGCAGCGCGGTGCGGCCCAAGTTCCGCTGGTGGTGGCCGGACGGGCTGGTGGACCCCGACGAGATCAGACGCGAGGTCGACCAGATCGCCGACGCGGGGTTCGGCGGCGCCGAGATCGCGGCCGTCCACCACAGCGTGAAGGACACCTCCGTCCTGGACACCGAGCACCACGGCTGGGGCAGCCCCGCCTGGGTCGCCGGCGTCCACGCCGCCCTGGACCAGGCCCGCCGGCGGGGCGTCACCATCGACCTGACGGTCGGCCCCAGCTGGCCCGCTGCCGTCCCCGGGATCACCCCCGACAGCGAGGCCGCGGTGCAGGAACTCGCCCTCGGCTCCGTCACCGTGACCGCCGGCACGGCCTACACGGGCCCCGTGCCGCCGCCCGCCGCGGCTCCCGCGTCCGGGGTCACCCGGCAGCGGCTGCTGGGCCTGCTGGCCACCCGGATCGCCCCGGAGAACGCCACCCGCAAGGAGACCGGCCTGGACCGCGCGAGCGTCCGGGACCTCACCGCGCAGGTCGTCGACGGCGCCGTGGACTGGACCGCCCCCGCGGAGGGCGACTGGGTGCTGACCGCCTTCTGGCAGCGCGGCACCGGTCAGACCCCCGAGGGCGGCCCGCACACCTCTCCCACCGCGTACGTCGTGGACCACTTCAGCGCGGCGGGCACCGCGGCGGTCACCGGGTTCTGGGAGCGGAACCTCCTCACCAAGGAGATCCGGGGACTCCTCAAGAGCGCCGGCGGCGTCCTGTTCGAGGACTCCCTGGAGATCGAGACCAAGGCGCTGCCCTGGACCCCTCGACTCCCCGCGGCCTTCGAGAAGCGCAACGGCTACCCGCTGCTGCCCGTCCTCCCCGCGATAGCGATGAGCGGCGGCAACCAGGTCTACGTCTACGACGCCGTCGCGACCCGCCAGATACGCCACGACTTCTGGGACACCGTCAGCGACCTGTACCACACCCACCACCTCACGGCGCTCCGCGACTGGGCGCACGCGCTGGGCCTGGGGATGCGCGCCCAGCCGTACGGCCTGCAGACCGACGCGATCCTGTCCGCCGCGCTGCTGGACATCCCCGAGGGCGAGTCGCTGGGCTTCAAGAACCTCGACGACTACCGCTGCCTGGCCGGCGGCCGCGACATGGCCGGCCACACGGTGCTGTCCTGCGAGTCCGGCGCCTACACCGGTTCCGCGTACAGCACCACGTGGGAGAAGTTCCTGCGCACCATGGGCGGCGCCTACGCGGCCGGCGTCAACCAGACGGTCGTGCACGGCTTCTCGTACGCCACGCTTCCTGGCGTGAAGTGGCCCGGCTACGCGGCCTTCACCCCGTACAACGGCACCGTCGGCTACGGCGAGTCCTGGGGTCCGCGGCACCCGACCTGGCGGCACGTCGGCGACGTGGCCGGCTACCTGTCGCGGGTGCACCACGCCATGCAGCGCGGCACCTCGCGGATCGACGTCGCCGTCTTCCGGCAGACCGGGTACACCGCGACGGGGATCGGCGCCTCCTGGTTCACCTCGACGGGCGTGCCGCTCGGCTGGACCCACCAGTTCGTCAGCGGTCCCCTGCTGGACCTGCCGTCGGCGAAGGTCCGCGGCGGACGGCTGGCCCCCGACGGCCCGGCCTACCGGGCCCTGTTCGTCGAGGGCGACTTCTTCTCCGGCTCCGCCGTCACCCTCACCGTCACGGACGCGCGCCACCTGCTGCGCCTGACGCGGGCCGGGCTGCCGGTCGTCCTGCTCGGCGACTGGACGACGGTCACGACGCCCGGCGTGACGGACGACGCGCGGCTGCAGCAGGTCCGCTCCCTCGTCGCCGAGTTGCTGGCGCAGCCGCGGGTCCGGCAGGTCACCGACAAGACGGCGGTGGGCCAGGCCCTCGCGGACCTCGGTCTGGTGCCCGACGTCAGTTACGCCGTGCCCTCCACGCTGCTGACGATGCACCGCTTCGACGAGGGCGTCGACTGGTTCTACCTCGTCAACGGCAAGCACGCCGAGACCGTCAAGCCCCCCGTCGCCGCGATCGACCACGCCGTCACGGTGCGCCGCACCCGCCCGGGCGCGGTGCCGTACCTGCTCGACCCGTGGACGGGTGAGGCCCGGCCGCTCGCGCTGTACGGGCAGGACGGCGACCTGTTCACCTTCCGGGTGGCGCTGCAGCCGTCCGAGTCGATGGTCGTGGCGTTCGCGCCTCCGGGACGGTTCCACGGCGAGCCCGGCCGTACGCACGCCGTCAGCACGGACGCGGACGACGTGCGCTTCGAGGACGGGCGGCTCGTCCTGCGCGCCCGCGCGGCCGGCACCTACACCACGGCGCTGTCGCGCGGGGGTTCGGCCGGCACGGTGGTCGGGGAAGTGCCCGCGCCGCGGGAGCTCACCTCATGGACCCTGGACGCCGAGGACTGGCGCCCCGGCGCCGACCCGGACCGCACCACCGTCGTACGGCACCGGATCGCCCTCGACGCCCTGGCGCCGTGGAACGCCATCCCCGACATCAAGGACGCGGCGGGCATCGGCCGTTACCGCACGACGGTCGAACTCGACGGGTCCTGGAGCGGCGGATTCGGAGCGGTGCTCGACCTCGGCGAGGTGACCGACACCTTCCGGGTCAGCGTCAACGGGCGGCCGGCACCGGTCACCAGCCACATCGACCCCGTGGTGGACCTCGGCGGGCTGCTGCGCCGCGGCAGCAACACGATCGAGGTCGAGGTGGCCACGCCGCTGATCAACCGGCTGCGCGTCAGCGACCCGTCGGTCTACGGCGGTGCCGCCTCGCAGCGCACCGGGCTCGTCGGGCCGGTCCGGCTGATCCCGTACGGCGAGGCCGTGGTGGGCCGGGACTGACGGCCCGGGTCCCGTCCCCGGACTCCCCCGCCGGTCGCCGTACGACCGGCGGGGGACCCCCGGCACCTGCTTCAATGGCCGCGGAGGTGATGGACCATGGTGTCCACGGACCGGCTGCTCGCGTTCGCCGCGATGTCCCTGCTCGTCATCGTCATTCCCGGGCCCAGCGTGCTCTTCGTCATCGGCCGCGCCCTGGCCCACGGCCGGCGTACCGCCCTCGCGTCGGTGCTGGGCAACTTCATCGGCTCCTACCTGCTGGTGGTGGCCGTGGCGTTCGGTCTGGGCTCGCTGTTCGAGCGGTCGATGACGCTCTTCCTCACGGTGAAACTGGCCGGGGCCGCCTACCTGGTCTTCCTCGGTGTGAAGGCGTTCCGGCACCGCCGGCAGCTCACGGTGGGCGCGATGGACGGCCCCGCGCGGGCCGCCCGCGGTGACCTGCGCACCGTCGCGGACGGCCTGGCGGTCGGGGTCACCAACCCCAAGGGCATCGTCTTCTTCGCCGCCGTGCTCCCCCAGTTCGTGGACCACTCGGCCGGGTCGCTGCCGGCGCAGATGCTGCTCCTGGGCCTCGTCCCGATGGGCATCGGCCTGGTCAGCGACACCCTGTGGGGTCTGACCGCCTCCGCCGCCCGTGTGTGGCTGGGCCGCTCCGACCGGCGCCTCTCCGCGATCGGCGGCGCCGGCGGGCTGGCCATGATCGGCCTCGGCGTCACGGTGGCCGCGACGGGCCGCACGGACTGACGTTCTTAGCGCGGTACGTCCCGTGCCCGCTGACCTCGGTCCCGACGTCGGCTCCGTCGGGATCGCCGGGTCCCGGAACGGCGGCCGGCGCGGTGGTCCCCGCCCACGGGACCGGACGGGGGAACGCCCGAAGGGCCGTCCGGTGCCGCCGGCACAATCGCATTGCCCCGTCCTCCGCGGTGGACCAGAATCCGTCCCCATGACCTCCGCTATGCGCCACATCACGATCGACAGCTCCGACGCCCACCGCCTGGCGAGCTTCTGGTGCCTCGTCCTGGACCGCCCGCTCCACGAGGACGACGAACCGGGTGACGAGGAGGTCCTGATCGAGGTCGACGGCGGCCCCGGGATCCTCTTCGTGACCGTCCCGGACGCCAAGACCGTCAAGAACCGCGTGCACCTCGACGTCCAGCCGCAGGACCGCACCCGGGACGAGGAGGTCGAGCGCCTGCTGCTCCTCGGCGCGACGCAGGTGGACGACCGCCGCCGCCCCGACGGCACGGGCTGGGTCGTGCTCGCCGACCCGGAGGGCAACGAGTTCTGCGTCGAGCGCAGCGCGGCGGAGCGCGCGGGCTGAACCTGCCGACGCGCCCGCCCCGCCCGTACCCCGCGATAAGGAGTGGTCCCTTGCCGTACCCGACCCGGACCGCATGGGACGAGCACTACGCCGGGGGCAGGGGCTTCCGCCGTCTCACCGCCTCGGAGCGCGAACTGCTCGCCCAGCACGTACCGGCCGGCAGCGGTTCCCGGGCGCTGGACGTGGGCTGCGGCACGGGTGAACTCGCCGTCCACCTGGCGGGACTCGGGTACGCGGTGGACGGCGTCGACTTCGCCGGGAGCGCTCTGGAGCGGGCCGGGAAGCGGGCGCCCGCCCGCGGGTCGGTGCGCTGGTCGTGCGGCGACGTCGAGGACGGATGGCCCGCGGAGCTGGGCGACGCCGGCTACGACCTCGTCACGCTGCGCCTGGTGGTCGCGTTCTTCCGCGACCGCTGCGATGTGCTGCGCCGTCTCGCGGCCCGGCTGCGGCCCGGGGGCGCGCTGGTGGTGATCACGCCCCTGGCCGCCAACACCCCCGCCGAGCGCAGGGGCATCGCCCTGGACGAGGACGAGATCGGCGTCCTCGTGGGCGCGTGGGGCACGGTGGACCGGTTCGACGCCGAAGGGCTCGCCCTGCTCGTGCTGCGCGGTCCGCGCCCGGCCTGACGGCGGCGTGGGCTCACCCTGCCGCGGCGGCGCCGGCCCGCGCGAACCGGTCGTGGTCGTCGAGGACTTCGGCGATGACGCGGAGGTCGGCCCCGGCGCGGGCCGGGTCGGTGGTGAGGGACCCGGTGAGCACCAGCAGTGACTTCCACAGGGCCCAGCCGCGGGCGCGGGCCCAGGTGGCGGGGTCCTGGCGGACGGTGCGGCGGAACGCCTCGCGGGCGGCGCCGGAGAACATGGTCCAGGCGATGACCAGGTCGCAGGCGGGGTCGCCGACGCCCGAGGTGCCGAAGTCGATGACGGCGGAGAGTTCGCCGCCGTGGACCAGGAGGTTGCCGGAGGCGATGTCGCCGTGGAACCAGACGGGCCGGCCGTGCCACGGGGCGGCGAGGGCGGCGTCCCAGACGGCACGGGCCCGGGCGGTGTCGACGTGGCCTTCGAGGAGGGCCAGGCAGCGGCGGGTCTCCTCGTCGTAGTGGGCGGGCGAGGCACCCCGGTACCAGCTGTGCTGACCGGCGGCCGGGCCGCCGGTGGGGTCGCAGCCCTGGAGGGCGAGGAGGAACCCGCCGAGGTCTCGGGCGAACCGGGGGAGGTCCGCGATGCGTTCGGGGGCGGCCGTTCCGCCGGGCAGCCAGCCGCGCACGGACCAGGGGAAGGGGTAGCCCTCGCCCGGGACACCCATGCCGAGGACGGACGGGACGGCGACGGGGAGCGAGGGCGCCAGCCGCGGCAGCCACTCGTTCTCCTTGGCGACCGCGGGAACGTAGCCCTCGGCGGTGGGCAGACGGACCGTCATGGCGTGGCCGAGGCGGTAGGTGCGGTTGTCCCAGCCGTCGACCTCCACCGGGGTGACGGGCAGGTGGGCCCACTGCGGGAACTGCGCCGCGAGCAGGCGCGTGACCAGTGAGGCGTCGATCCCGGCGCGGCCGTCGGGCGGGGTGGTGGGCATCCGGAGATGATCACCCGCGGTGTCGGCCGGGGGCAACGGATTATCGGCGGTGCGGGGCGCCGGCGGGCCGGGAGGGGGGTGGCCCGGCCCGCCGGCGGAGCGGAGTGTGGTCCGCTGCGGGGTGGTGGTCCGGTTGTCGCTGGAGCAAGTGCCGGGCACGACGGCTTCGCGGGCCCCGGGCTTGCGGGTCCGGTCGCGCCCCGAGGGGCCGACGCTTTCCGTGTTCGGCCGCGTACACAGCGTGACAGATGGAAGGGGGTGCTGTCATGGCGTCGGCACGTCCTGTCCGAAACCGATCAGCGTTGCGCCGCTTCCCGGACACCGTGTCCGCTGCGGGCCGGGTCCGGCCCGCAGTTGACGGGGTGTGCGTCAGGTCGCGGTGGCGGCGGCCGCCGCCCGACCGGCCTGGCGGCCGGAGAAGAGGCAGCCGCCGAGGAACGTGCCCTCCAGGGAGCGGTAGCCGTGGACACCGCCGCCGCCGAAGCCGGCGACCTCACCGGCGGCGTACAGACCCGGCACCGGTGTCCCGGTCGCGTCCAGGACCCGGCCGGACAGGTCGGTCTGGAGGCCGCCGAGCGTCTTGCGGGTGAGGATGTTCAGGCGCACCGCGATCAGCGGCCCCGCGGCCGGGTCCATGATCTTGTGTGCCGTGGCGGTGCGGCTGAGGAAGTCGCCGGGGTAGGCGAGGGCGTTGCGGATCCCCATCACCTGGACGTCCTTGGTGTAGGGGTTGTCGATCTCGCGGTCCCGGGCGTCGATCTGCCGCCTGAGGTCGGCCGGGTCGATGAGGCCGTCGCCGGTGAGCCTGTTCATCCCGGCCACGAGCGCGGGCAGCGAGGAGGCGACCACGAAGTCGGCGCCGTTCTTCTTGAACCGCTCGATGGGTTCCGGGGTCTGCCACAGCCGGGAGAGGGTGAGCGGGATGTCCTTGTTCGTGAGGTCCGGGTTCTGCTCGGAACCGGAGAGGGCGAACTCCTTGGCCAGGATCTTCTGGGTGGTCACGAACCACGAGTAGTCGTACCCGGTGCGGGTGATGGCCCCCAGCGTGCTGAGGGTGTCGTAGCCGGGGAGGTCGGGCGCGGGGAAGCGCCGGCCGGTGGCGTCGAGCCAGAGCGAGGAGGGGCCGGGGAGGATGCGGATGCCGTGCCCGGCCCAGATCGGGGCGTAGTTCCGCAGGCCCTCGGTGTAGTGCCACATGCGGTCCGGGTTGACGATCCGTCCGCCGGCCCGCTCGGTGATGGCGAGCATCCGGCCGTCCACGTGCTCGGGCACGCCGGAGATCATGTTCCGCGGCGGGTCGCCGAGCCGGGCCGGCCAGTTCTGCCGCACCAGGTCGTGGTTGGCGCCGATGCCGCCCGAGGTCACGATCACCACCGGGGCCCGCAGTTCGAAGTCGCCGACGACGGTGCGCGAACTGCGGGTGCCCCGCGGGGCGTTGCTCGGCTCCAGGACGGCACCGCGGACCCCGGTGACGGCACCGCCGGTGCGCACGATCTCGTCGACGCGGTGCCGGAACGCGAAGCTCACCCGTCCCTTCGCGGCCGCCGCCCGCACGCGCTTCTCGAAGGGCTCCACGACGGCCGGGCCGGTCCCCCAGGTGACGTGGAAGCGGGGCACCGAGTTGCCGTGCCCGTCGGCGAGACCGCCGCCGCGCTCGGCCCAGCCGACGATCGGGAACCAGCGGACGCCCTGCTGGTGGAGCCAGGACCGCTTCTCCCCCGCGGCGAAGTCCACGTACGCCTCGGCCCACTTGTACGCCCAGTGGTCCTGGCCGCGGGGGTCGGCGACGTCGCGGTCGAAGCCGGCCGCGCCCTGCCAGTCCTGCCACGCCAGGTCGCGGGAGTCCTTGATGCCCATCAGCCGCTGCTCGGCGGAGTCGACGAGGAACAGCCCGCCGAAGGACCAGAACGCCTGGCCGCCCATGTTGGTCTCCGGTTCCTGGTCGAGCAGGAGCACCTTGCGCCCCCTGTCGGCCAGTTCGGCGGTCGCGACCAGGCCGGCCAGGCCGTGGCCGACGACGATCACGTCGGCGTCCTGGGAGGCGGCGTGGGCGGGGACCGCCTGCGCGAGGGCGCTCGCCCCGGCGATCGCGCCTCCCGCCGCCGCCAGCAGGCGGCGCCGGCTGGGCATGGCGGGGTCTGTCACTGTCTCCATGGCGTGCCTTCCGGAGGATGCGGGGGGATGCACGAAGGGTGTTGCCAGGATGACCTTGCTGTTACCTTCGGTAGCCGACAGGTAATCAGGTGGTCGTGACGATGCGGTAGTCGCCGGCAGCCAACGCGCGCGCACCCGGTTGTCGCCCGGCCACAGCGTCCGGTCGTGGAAGGGGCGAGGCTCTTGACGGTCACCCACCGGCCCGAGCCCGTGGCCGGCATCCTGCGGGACATGGCCGGCGACTCCGACGTGCGGGGCCAGCTCGTCCACGCCGCCCGGACCCACTCCCCCGACGTCGCCCGGCTCGGCGAGGCGGAGACCCGGCGGCACGTCACCGCCATCGTCGCCGCGGCCGGGCCGTGGCTCGGCACCTTCGGTCGCGTGGACGGGCAGGACTTCGCCGCCGCCCTGCTGCTGGGCACCGACCGGGCCGAACAGGGCGTCCCCATCACCTCGGTGCTGCACGGCGTCCAGGCGGCCCTCACCCGCACGGTGGAGATCGCCGTCGACCGCAGCCGGTCGGCCGGGGTGCCCGACGGCTTGCTGCTCTCGGCGGTGCTGCGGCTCAAGGAGTACGGCGACGCCGTCGAACGCCATGTGGTGAACGGCTACCGCGCGGCCGAGCAGCAACTGCCGCCCGTCTCCGACGGCCTGCGAGGGCGGCTGCTGCGCCGGCTCCTGACCGGAGGCGCACCGCCGGCCGCCGCGGACCTGGCGCGGGCCGGCCTGCGGCCCGACGGCAGGTACCACTGCCTCGTCGCGGACGGCCTCGACGCCGCCGGGACCCGGGGGCTCGCGGAGCGGATCGACGCGCTGCGGGGAATCAGCGGACGGGTCGAGGGCCGGCCGGCGGGCCTGCTGCCGCGGATGCCGGCGAGCGGCGGACTCGGGCCGCAGGCGGGGGCGCTCGTCGTGCTCTCCCCCGCCGTCGCGCCGTCCGGGCTGCCGCCCGTCCACCGGCTCTGCGTCCGCGCGCTGACCGCCGGGAACCGGCGCGGACGGCGCGGGGTCCGGGAGCTGACGGAGTTCGCCGGCGAGATCGCGACCGCCGAGCAACCGCTGCTCGGCTCGTTCCTGGCCGGCAGGCTCCTGGGCGCCCTCGATCCTTCGGACGCCTTCCACCGCCAACTGGCGCTCACCGCACTCGCATTCCTGGAGCACGGACGGCGCCTGGACCAGACGGCCGCGGCGCTGTTCACCCACCCCAACACGGTGCGCTACCGACTCGGCCGGCTCCGGCAGATCACCGGCGAGCCGCCCGCGGACGCCACCGCGGACCCGCTGGACGCCCTCCACTGGTGGTGGGCGCTGACGACGTGGCTGGCGACGGACCGTGAGACGCCCCTCAGGGAGTAGCGGGGGGCGGATCCTCCGCGGGGCCGGCGGGCGGTTTCCGGCGGCGCGCCAGCAGGCGCCGGGTCGCCACCTCACCGGCGAGGATGCCGAGCAGACCGGCGAGGGAGATCCACGGCGGGGCCGGCGCCAGAACGCCCATCAGCCAGTACAGGACACCCGCCAGAGCTCCCACGGAGAAGGCCAGGAGGCATCTGGAGAGCAGGGTCCTCACACCAACCACCCCGGCACGGAGTATCCGACCAGGATGCCTGCCAGGCCGACGAGGCAGACGAACGGCGGCGCGGGGGACGGCACCCTGAGCAGGCCGTACATGATGCCGACGACCAGGCCGGCTCCGAAGGACGCCGCGTAGTCCACCCGGACCCCTTTCTCGTTTGTCCTATATGTGAATTTCCTTCCCTTTCTAGCAGTACGGATGGCGCAGGACCGCGCAGCGCGGCGCCGGGCGGCCCGATCCGTACCTCCCGGCCCGTGGCGCCCGGCCCTCCCACCCGGGTGCCCGGACGGGCCGGGACGGTACGCCGCCGGAGCCGTCGGCCGTACGACTCCCGCACGTGGGAGGGGACTTGACGCCCCCAAACCTGCCTGGTCACGCTGCGGACGTGGTGAAGATCACCGTGCACGCCCGGGCTCCGTCCACGGGTTTTGGGGCCAGGATGCGACCCGCCCCCACCGGGGCAGTCCGAACCGTTCGGGGCCGACCCGGCCCCACGGAGCAGCCAGGGAATCCCTTGAGACCATCACCAGGACGCTGGGGCGTGTTCGCCGCCGCCGGCGCCGCCCTCCTGTCATTGGCGCAGCCCGCCGCCGTCTCCGCCGCCCACGCGGACTCGCCCGCGAACTCCGGGACCGACGCCGCGGCGGCCCGGAGCAACGTGCCTCCGGGTGTCCACACGGTCACCCTGATCACCGGTGACATCGTTATCACCCGGCAGTCGGGAGCCGCCGGCGGCACCGTCGAGGTACGCGGCGCCGACGGCGCCAAGGCCCGCGCGCACATCATGGAGTCCCGCGGCGACCTGTACGTCTATCCCGAGTCAGCCCTCCCCTACGTGGCGGCGGGCACGCTGGACCGGCGCCTGTTCAACATCAGCGAGCTGGTCGCGGACGGCTACGACGACGCGCACCGCGACGACCTGCCGCTGATCGTCTCCTACGACTCCGCCTCCGCCGGCCTGCGCACCACCGCGCCCCAGGGCGCCACCCGGGTCAAGGACCTCAGCAGCGTCCAGGGGGCCGCACTCACCGAGGACAGGGACCGGTCCGCCGACTTCTGGCGGTCCGTCACCTCCGGGTCCGGGACCGCCGCGCGGGCCGCCAAGGCCACCTCCGCCGCCCCCTCCTTCGGCTCCGGGATCGCGCGCATCTGGCTCGACGGCAAGGTCGAGGCCGACCTGGCCGACACCACCTCCCAGATCGGCGCCCCGCAGGCGTGGTCGGCCGGCGACACGGGCAAGGGCGTGGACGTCGCCGTCCTCGACACCGGCGTCGACACCGGGCACCCCGACCTCGCGGGCCGCGTCACGGCCGCGCGCAGCTTCGTCCCGGACCAGGAGGTGACGGACCGCAACGGCCACGGCACCCACGTCGCTTCCACCATCGCCGGCACCGGGGCCGCCTCGGACGGCAAGGAGAAGGGCGTCGCCCCCGGCGCGGACCTCCACGTCGGCAAGGTGCTGGCCGACTCGGGCTCCGGCCAGGACTCCTGGGTGCTGGCCGGCATGGAGTGGGCCGCGGTGGACCAGGACGCGGACATCGTGAGCATGAGCCTGGGCTCCGAGAACCCCTCCGACGGAACGGACCCGCTCAGCGCGGCGGTCGACCGCCTGAGCGCGCAGACCGGGGCGCTGTTCGTGATCGCCGCGGGCAACATGGGCACGCCCGGCAGCGTCGGCGCACCGGGTGCGGCGGACGCCGCCCTGACCGTGGGAGCCGTCGACTCCGCCGACGAGGTCGCCTGGTTCTCCAGCCAGGGCCCGCGGGTCGGCGACGGCGGCCTCAAGCCGGAGATCACCGCCCCCGGCGTGGACGTCCTGGCCGCCCGCTCGCAGTACGCGCCGGAGGGCGAGGGCAGCTACCAGACGCTCAGCGGCACCTCGATGGCCACCCCGCACGTCGCGGGAGCTGCCGCCCTGCTCGCGGCCGCGCGCCCCGGGCTGACCGGCGCCCAGCTCAAGGACCTGCTGGTGAGCAGCTCGAAGCGGACGCCGCAGTACGACGCCTTCCAGGCGGGCAGCGGCCGGGTGGACGTCCCGTCGGCGCTCGGCGCCGGGGTGTTCGCCTCGGCGACCGCGTTCGCCGGCCAGGCCGAGGCGGGCGGCGGCACGGCCGCGGTGCGGCGCCCGGTGACGTACACCAACACCGGGGACGCCCCGGTGACGCTCGCCCTGTCCGTCGACGCCCCGAACGCGCCCGCGGGCCTGTTCGCGCTGTCCGCGTCGCGGGTCGTCGTGCCCGCGCACGGCACCGCCGAGGTGACCGTCGCCATCGACGGTTCGAAGGCGACGGGCAACGGCCGCTGGTCCGGCCAGGTCCTCGCGGCCGACCCGGCGGGCAGGACGGTCGCCCACACGGCGGTGTCGCTGGGCGACGCCGCCCACAAGCTGACCCTGGTCCTCAAGGACGGCGACGGCAAGCCCATGTCCGGCGTCGTCCAGGTGCTGCGCTCCGGTGACTTCGACCCGGCGTTCTACCTCGTCGACCAGACCGGACGCCTGGAGGCCTGGCTGCCGGACGACGTCTACTCGGCGCTGTCCTTCAAGGACGTGCGCGGGGTGCACGGCGCGCACTCGATGGGCATGGCGCTCCTCGGCGACCCCGAGGTCGTCATGGACCGCGACCGGACGGTGACGCTGGACGCGACGAAGCTCAAGCGCGTCGACATGACGACGCCGCAGCCGACCGAGACCACCTACCAGCGCCTGGAGTACAACCGCGCCATGGGCGGCGGCAGCTGGCGCGACTACATGGAGACCCAGACCAGCTACGACAGCCTCTGGGCCCAGCCCACCACGCACAAGGTCACCCACGGCGACTTCTACCTGGGCGCCCGCTGGCGCAAGGAGCAGCCCGCGCTGTCGGTGACGACCCGCGACGACGAGTTCACCGACGTCCTGCGGCAGGAGGACGTCACCGCGCTCCCCCAGGGCGACTACTCGTTCCCGCTGGTGGCCGCCGGTGACGGCGCGAGCGCGGACTACGCCGGGATCTCCGCCCGCGGCAAGGCCGTGGTCGTGCGCCGCAACGGGAACGTGGGCGACGCCGAGCAGGCCGCGGCGGCGGTCGCGGCGGGCGCCCGGCTCCTGCTCGTCGTGAACGACCAGCCGGGACGCCAGCTGCGGAGCTACACCGGCGATCCCTTCCTCCCGCCCGCCGCCATCGACGTCGCGCTGCTCAGCACCGACGAGGGTGAGCGGCTCATGCGCCGCGCGTCGGCGCGGGGCGCCGTGCTGAAGGTCGGCTCGCAGCCGGTCAGCCCGTACGTCTACGACCTCATGTGGACCTGGCACGACGAGATCCCCGGCGACCTCGTCGTCAAGGGCGGCACGAAGAACCTGGCGCGGGTCGACGTCACCTTCGACAGCCCCGACCCGGCCAAGGGCGGCGGCGAGTTCCGCTTCGACTGGCCCGTGTACTCCAACTGGGGCATCGGCCTGACGATGCGGGAGCCGGTGAACTCCCACCGGGTCGACTGGGTCTCCACCGGTCCGGGGTACTCCTGGGGCCAGGAGGCGTACGTCGACGGCCTGCTGTACGAGATCGAACCGCGCACCACGTACCGGGCGGGCAGCCGGCACACCCAGGAGTGGTTCAAGCCGGTCGAGCGGCCGTACCTCAACAACAACTACAAGCTGCCGACGCGCAGCGGGAGCTGGCTGGCCCTCGACATCCCCGCCTGGGGCGGTGCGGACCACGTCGGCATGTCGATGGACTACGACCGCACGAAGCAGACTCTGACGCTCTACCAGGGCGACACACGCCTGGGCCAGAGCACGACCAACACCAGCATGGGGGGCACCGCCCCGGCCGCGGGCAAGCTGCCCTACCGCCTGGTGCTGGACGCGAGCCGTGACGCGTCGGTGAGCCCGTACTCCTCGGCCACGCACACCGAGTGGGAGTTCACGTCCAAGGCGCCGTCGGGCGACGACGCCGCGGTGCTGCCGCTGCCGCAGCTCGACTACGGCGTCGCCACGGACGCGGAGGGCAGGGCCGCCCGAAACGGCACGCTGTCCGTGACGGCCGCGCACCTGCCGGGCGCGGCGGGTGCGGGCTCCCTGTCGGCCGTCTCCCTGGAGGTGTCCTACGACGACGGACGCACCTGGCGGAAGACCGCCTGCGGGCACGACGGCCGCTTCGGGCTCTCCGCGCCGAAGCAGGCCCGGTTCGTCTCGCTGCGTGCGCGGGCGCACGACTCCGCGGGCAACGCGGTCACCCAGACCGTGATGCGGGCCTTCGGCCTCCGCTGACGCGACGCCGTCACATCCCACGGTGCGGGCGGGCCCTCCAGGGCCCGCCCGCACCGCCGTCAGCGCCCTCGTGCGGCGGACGCGACGAGCGCGACGGCCGGTATGCCGTGTGCCGCCAACCGCGCCAGGAGTTCCGACTCCTGTGCCCGCGTGAGGGCGATCCACAGGGCGCCCCCGTCGTCGGCGGTGAAGACCGTCCGCCCCGCGCACCGGCCCTCGGCGTGGATGCTGAACGGTGCCAGGTCGAGCAACAGCCCGAACTGCGCGTCGTCCCGTGTGTCGATGTCGATCCCCATCCCGGGGTCGTCACGCCGCGAGCGCGTCCCGGCCGCCACCGCTTCCCGGGACAGTGCGAGCAGGCTCGCGTACGAGGACAGGACCTCCTGCGGCCACGCACCGTCGGTGTACGCGTCGAGGTGCGCGCTGTCGAGGTCGGGCCGCAGGACGCGCAGCGCCTCACGGTGGAGGGACACGAGGTCCGCGGGGCTCGAACCGCCGGCGGGCACGAATGCGCGGCGTACGCCGTGGTCGTCGTCGATCACGACGACGACCCTGTCATGCGGCGCGCCTCCGCGTGACGCGGGGCCGCACGGAACATCAGGACCCCGCGGGCAACGGCCCGCGGGGTCCCGGTGCGGAGGGGGTCAGGCCGCGGCGCCGGCCTCGGTGAGCTGCCGGATGACCTGGGTGAGGCCGTCGACGACCTCGGAGTCGTCGGCCGGGTGGGTCTCGGCGAAGCGGTTCACGGAGCCCGGGATGGAGAGCTTGGCGTCGCCGAGGACCGTGGCGCCGGCGATGCCGGCGGCCTTGCGGGCCTCGTCCTGCGCCCAGATCCCGCCGTACTGGCCCAGGGAGGTGCCGACGACGGCGACCGGCTTGCCGATCAGCGCCCCGGCGCCGTAGGGGCGGGACATCCAGTCGATGGCGTTCTTGAGGGCGGCCGGGATGGTGCCGTTGTACTCGGGCGAGAAGAGCAGGAGCGCGTCGCTCGCGGCGGCGGTGGCCCGCAGGCGTGCGGCGGCCTCGGGCAGCGCGCCCTCGACGTCGATGTCCTCGTTGTAGAAGGGGACCTCCGCCAGGCCCTCGTAGAGGGTGATCTCGACACCTTCGGGGGCGTGCTTCACGGCGGCTTCGGCGAGCTGGCGGTTGTGCGAACCGGCGCGGAGGCTGCCGACGAGAGCGAGGATGCGGACGGACATGGGGGATCTCCTTCTGGGAACCGGAAACGGACCGTGGTCCGGTTACCTGTCTACCAGCTAAACGGACCGCGGTCCACTTCCATTCCCGCCGCTACGCTGTGGCCATGACCGAGCCGCCCCGCGCCGCCCCTCCCGCGCGCGACGCCTCCGCCGGACCCGTGGACCTCTCGCTCACACCGGTGGGCGAGCCGCCACGGCTGCGTGCCGACGCCGCACGGAACCGCAAGCGCCTGCTGGAGGTGGCGGCCGAACTCGCCGCCGAGCGCGGCGCGGCGAACGTGACGATGGAGGCCGTCGCCGCCGCGGCCGAGGTCGGCAAGGGGACGGTGTTCCGGCGCTTCGGCGACCGCGCGGGGCTGATGCTCTCGCTGCTCGACCACATCGAGCAGCAGATCCAGGCGGCCTTCCTCACCGGCCCGCCGCCCCTCGGACCGGACGCCCCGCCGCTGGAACGGCTGCACGCCTTCGGCCCCGCCGTGATCCGCCACGAACACGCCCACCACGACCTGTACATGGCCGCACGCCGCGGACTGAGCCGCCGCTTCCACCCGTCGTACCAGCTCAGGCACACGCACCTGACGCTGCTGCTCCGGCAGGCCGGGGCCCCCGGCGACGTCGAACTGACCGGGCACACCCTGCAGGCCTACCTCGACACCGTGCTCATGGAGTACCTGCTCACGGCCCGGGGCATGCCCGTCGAGCGGCTGGACGCCGGCTGGCACGACCTGGTCGACCGCCTCGGCGCGCCGCGGTAGCGCCGTCCAGCGCCGTCGCCGGGGGCCGACCGGGCCGCCGTGGCGACGCCCCGGGCCGGTGAGCGGTCAGGGGTTGCAGCCGGGACCGGTGGCCGGGCTCGTGCAGACGTCGGTGCCGGGTCCGCCGTCGTTGGCGTTGGTGCCGGGACCGCCGGAGAGGACGTCGTTGCCGGCGTCGCCGAAGAGGGTGTCGTCGCCGTCACCGCCGGTCAGGGCGTCGTTTCCGTCACCGCCTTCGACACGGTCGTTGCCGGTGCCACCGGTCAGGGTGTCGTTGCCGGCCCCGCCGCAGATCAGGTCGTTGCCGCCGCGGCCGTCCACGACGTCGTTGCCGCCCCGGGCGAAGATCACGTCATCGCCGGGGGTGCCGATGATGACGTTGGCGGCGTCGGTCCCGGTGATGGTCGGGGCACCCGTGGCGCACGTCGCGGCGGAGACCGTCAGCGTGAAGGACTGTGCGGCCGTCTGCGCGGGGGCGGTCTGGGAGGCGGTCACGGTGAAGGTGAACGCGCCGGACGCGGTGGGGGTCCCGCTGATCCGCCCCGTGCCCGCGTCCAGGGTGAGACCCGGCGGCAGCGCGCCCGAGGTCACCGCGAAGGAGGGTGCGCCGACGCCGCCGGCGGTGGCGATCGCCGCCGAGTAGGGGATGCCGGTCACGCCGTCCGGAAGGGACATGGTCGTGATCACCAGGTCGGGCACCTGGAAGGTGATCTTCACGGATGCCGTTTCGGTCGCCGTCGCGGACGTCCCGGCGGCCGGGACCCGGTTCGATCCGCCACCGCCGCCGGCCGCGCCCAGCGAATCCGAGCCGCTGACCACGCAGCTCCCTCCGCCGCCACCGCCGAACCACCCGCCGCCGCCTCCGCCACCGCCGAATCCGCGGCCGCCTCCGGACCCGCCGGCTCCGGCCGTACCCGGGGTCCCGGCGGCGCCGTTGGTCCCGACGCACGCCGCGCCACCCGCCCCGCCCGTGGAGCTCCCCCCGCCGCCGCCTTCCGCGGCGTCGGGGACCGCCCTGGTGACACCGGCCTCGCCGCTGTCGCCGGCGGCGCCGCCGGCCGCCCCGCCCCCGGATACGGCCGCCCCTCCGCCGCCGCCGGCGGCCACGATCAACCGCGGGTCGGTGGCCGGATCACCGGTCAGGACGCACCCGGCGTCGGCCGAGCCGCACGTGGCCACGTCACTGGCTCCGCCGCCCGCCCCGCCCCCCGCGACGGGCGCCGCTCCGCCTCTCGCGACGTGGACGTAGAAGGTGCTGCCGCTCGTCACGGCGACGGACCCGGTCACCGTGGCGCCCGGTCCCCCCGCGTTGCCCCCGCGGGCGCCGACGGCGGTGATCGTCACCGCGGACACCCCCGCGGGGACGGTGAAGGTGTGCTCCCCCGCAGACGCGAACGTGATCGTCACCGGCACGCTCGCGGCGGCTCCTCCGCCGGGGACGAACAACGGACCGGCGGCCAGGAGCCCCGCGACCGCGAGCCGCCCGGACCGGCGGGAGCCCCGTCCCGGCCGTATTCGGCCGCGGCTCCCCCAGGGGTGCCGGACCCCGGCGGACGAGGGACGCGGTCCATGGTGACGGGACAGCAGAAGTGCGAACAAGTGTGCTCCCGGTGATCGGACGGCCGCGGCCATGACTCATATCCAGTCAAATTGGCCATATCGGGAAGATCGTAACTACGGGCGAGGTCGGCGACCTTCGGCCGATCCCCTCGTTGGGCCGTCCGTGGCCCCGCCGGGCACGGCCACCGCCGCCGCACGAGGACCCCGGGCACGTGCCCGAAGGCCGGATCGCCGAACCGGTCACCCGCGGACGACGGCCCCGAAACCGGGCGGAGCGAACCGCCCCCGGTCGAGCGGAGGTTCGCACGGCCGAAGTCCACGCCCTGTCGTGATCCCGACAGGGGGCGGAAAGACGCCGCTGTTCGTCTCTCGTTTACCGGTCCGTTGAATCGTTTAACTCGCTAGCATGCGGCGGACATTGGATGGATCTAACGTGAAGGATCCCCTGTGAGACCGCTCTTCCCGGGCCGAACCGGCCTCCCGATCGTCGCGGGTGTCGCGGCACTGCTGATGGCGATCCCACCGGCAGCTGCCAGTGACCACGCCACGGCCTCCCCCTCGCCCGACGACGTGGTCGTGACCGGCGGCGCCCCCGCGGGCTCCACCCCGCGCACCGTCACCCTCATCACGGGCGACCGGGTCACCGTCACGCCCGGCGGCGACGGCCGTGCCTCCGTGACCGTCGAGGGCCCCCGCGGCCACCGCGCGGACGCCCGCATCACCACCCAGCACGGCGACACCTACGTCTACCCGTTCGCCGCCGAACGGTACGTGGCGGCCGGGCTGCTCGACACCGACCTCTTCAACGTCACGCGGCTGATCGCCGACGGTTACGACGACGCCCGGTCCAAGGGCCTGCCCGTCATCCTGACCTACTCCTCCGACTCCCGCCGGAGGCTCGCGGCGCCGTCGCTGCCCGAAGGGGCCACCGGTGCACGGGCGCTGACCAGCATCGACAGCACCGCCACCACGCAGGACCACGACCAGGCGGCGGAGTTCTGGGACGACCTGACCGGCCAGGGCGCCGCGCCGCAGGCGGCAGCGAGGGCCGTGGCGAGCGGCCCGGCGCTGACCGGCGGCGTACGCAAGGTGTGGCTCGACGGCAAGGTCAAGGCCGACCTCGCGGACAGCGTGGCGCAGATCGGCGCCCCCGAGGTCTGGGCCGGGGGCGACACCGGGCAGGGCGTGGACGTCGCGGTCCTCGACACCGGTTACGACCCCGGGCACCCCGACCTCGACGGCGTCGTCACCGACTCCCGCAGCTTCGTGCCCGGCGAGGACATCGACGACCACCACGGCCACGGCACCCACGTGGCGTCCACCATCGCCGGCAACGGCGCCGCGTCCGGCGGCAAGGAGAAGGGCGTCGCCCCCGGCGTGCGCCTGCACGTGGGCAAGGTGCTCAGCAACGCGGGCAACGGCTCCGACTCCTGGATCATCAGCGGCATGGAGTGGGCCGCCCGTGAGGCCGGGGCCCGCGTGGTCAGCATGAGCCTCGGCAGCGACCAGCCCACCGACGGCACCGACCCGATGAGCCAGGCCGTCAACGAACTCAGCGCCGAGACGGGCGCGCTGTTCACCATAGCCGCGGGCAACTCGGGCCCCTACGAGGGCACCGTGGCCGCGCCCGGCGCCGCGGACGCCGCGCTGACCGTCGGCGCCGTCGACTCCGCCGACGCCATCGCCGACTTCTCCAGCCGCGGCCCCCGCTTCCGGGACGACGCGATGAAGCCGGAGATCACCGCCCCCGGCGTCGACATCCTGGCCGCCCGCTCGCAGTGGGCGCCCTTCGGGACCGGCTCGTACGCCACCCTCAGCGGCACCTCGATGGCCACCCCGCACGTCGCGGGCGTCGCCGCCCTGGTGGCGGCGAAGCACCCGGACTGGAACGGGGCCCGGATCAAGGACGCCCTGGTCTCCACCTCCGTCGCGACGCCGGACATCCCCGCCGACTCGGGCGGCAACGGACGCGTGGACGCGGTCGCCGCCACCAGCAGCACGCTCGTGGCCACCGCCACCGCGGACTCCGGCATCCACCCCCCGGGCGGCGCGTCCGGCGGGACCGTGACCCGGACCGTGGAGTGGGCCAACTCCGGTGACACCGCCGTCACCGTGACCCCGCGCCTGGACACCCCGGGCGTGCCCGAGGGCCTGTTCACCGTGACGGACCGTCAGGTCACCGTCCCCGCCCACGGCACCGCCTCCACCACCGTGACCACCACGCTCGACCGGGCCCCGGCGGGATCCCGCTTCACCGGGCACGTCGAGGGCGTCGTCGACGGCAAGGCCGTCACGCGCACCCTGCTCGCGGTCAGCACCCGCGACGAGTACCACCACCTGCGCGTGCACGTCACCGACCGGGCCGGCGACCCGCTGGTCGGCCTGGTGATGTACCAGCGCAAGGGCGACGAGTACGCGCAGGCCCTCTACACCGACCTCGACGGCGTGCTCGACACCGTCGTCCCGCCGGGCACGTACACCGTCTGGACCTGGGGCGCCGTGCGCGGCGTCCACGGCGAGTCCTCCTACGGGCGGGCCCTGCTGGCGAGGACCGGCGTCGTGGTCGGCAACGCCGACACCGACACGGCGCTGGACGGGACGAAGCTGCGCAGGACCGAGGTCGTCACCCCGAAGACCTCGACCGACAGCGACATCCGGATGGACTTCACCCAGTCCTTCAAGGACGGCTCGCCGGCGATCACGGACACCGCGACCGTCGGCGACGGCTTCGACAGCGTGTGGGCGCTGCCCATGCCGAAGGCCTCCGGCGGCGACCTGGCGTACACGGTCCGCTGGCGCATGCAGCAGCCGCTGCTGGCGCTGTCCTCCGGCGACCAGGTCTTCGACGACCTGTGGCTGCAGCCCGGTTCCGGCCGTCCCGCCGAGGGCACCAGGACGCTGCCCGCCGTCTTCGCCGGCAAGGGCACCGCGGCCGAGTACGCGGCCGCCGGCGCCAAGGACAAGGTGGCCGTGGTCCGCTACACGGGGGACGACGACCAGATCACCGACGCGCAGAAGGCGGGCGTCGCCCTGCTGGTCGTGGTGAACGACCTGGACGGCCGGCTGCGCGAACCCGTGCGCCGCACCGCCGTCGTCGTCGCCGGCGTCTCCCGCACCGAGGGCGAGGCCCTGATCGGCCGCATCCAGGACAGCCGTTCCGGCTCGGTGCCGATGCGGGTCGCCGGCCACGCCGAGACGGACTACCTGTACGACCTGGTGCACACCTGGCACGGCACGGTCCCGCAGACCCAGCGCTACGCGCCGGCCGAGCACCGGCTCGCCCGGGTCGACGTCGGCTTCCGCAACGAACCCGGCACGGAGGTCGACGAGTTCCGCTACGACATCCAGCCGTACCTCGGGGTCAAGGTCGGTGGCACCCGGCTGTCGACTGCGGGCGCCGAGCGCACCGACTGGGTCACCCCGTCGGACGAGGCGACCTGGATGGAGGAGGCCGCCAACGGCATCCGCTCGATCCAGTTCTCCGGGCTGGTCGGCTACCCGGCGGGGCGCACCACCGACGTCCAGTGGTTCGGGCCCGTCGAGCACCCGCGGATGAACGAGAGCCAGTGGCTGCCGCAGCGCAACGGTGACGTCCTGGACGTGACCATCCCGGCCTGGGGCGACGGCGGCCGCGACCACGCGGGCGTGATCGGCCCGGGCACCACCTCCCAGGTGAACGAGCTCTACCGGGGCGGCGACCTGGTCACCCGCACCGAGGGCGGCTGGCTGGGCGGGGACGTCCCGGCGGCGTCGGGCCGGTACCGGCTGGTGACGGCCACCGAGCGGACGGAGGGGTACCCGTACTCCACCGCCACCCGGACCGAGTGGGGCTTCTCCTCGGCAACGGCGGCCGCGGACGACCCGCAGGTGCTGCCGCTCCTGCAGCTCGACTACGGGATCCGCACCGACGCGGGCGGCGCCGCGCGACGTGACGCCGAACTCACGGTAAGCGCCTCCGCGTTGCCGGGCACGCCGGCCTCGCGGGTCCGCACCGACGCGGTGGAGGTCTCGTACGACGACGGCCGCACGTGGCACAAGCCGGCACTGCGCGGCGCGGACGACGGCGCCGCCCGGGTCCGTCTGGACGCGCCGCGGCGGGCGGAGTTCCTCTCGCTGCGCGTGCGTGCCTCGGACAAGCGGGGCAACACCGTGACGCAGACGGTGATCCGGG
This sequence comes from Streptomyces sp. NPDC005722, assembly GCF_040630935.1. Classification (NCBI taxonomy): domain Bacteria; kingdom Bacillati; phylum Actinomycetota; class Actinomycetes; order Kitasatosporales; family Streptomycetaceae; genus Streptomyces; species Streptomyces sp. NPDC005722. The sequence goes on along the minus strand of NZ_JBEXYN010000009.1, from coordinate 206,663 downwards.
CCACCGGCCTGGCCTGATCCGCGGACGCACACAGCGCGAAACACAGCGCGGCCGGTCCCCTCGGGGCCGGCCGCGCTGCCGTTCCCCGGCGCTCCGTTCGTTGCCCCGAACCGGCAAGGGGGCGGGGTCGTCCGCTGCCGGCAGCGGACCTGGCCGGCGCTCGGCCCGGCGTGATCGGATGCGAGGTGCGGGGGGCGTACGCGGGTGGGGAGACACGGTGGAACGGGTGGAACGGAACAGGTCGTCGGTCGTGGTGTGGCTGCTGATCGCCGTGACGGCGCTGGCCGTCGGGGTGGCGATGGTCTTCCTCACGCGTGACGCGCTGGAACGGGAACGGGAGTTCCGCGCCGCTCCGCCGTGCGCCTCGGTACCGGTCGAGGTGTCGGAGTGCCGGTGGGAACAGCGGTTCACCGTACGGTCGGTGGACACCCACAGCGGCAGGCGGAAGTCGCCCGAGGCGGACTTCCTGCTGCCCTCCGGAAAGCCGTGGCACCTGACCTTCCGCCGGACGGGCCCGGTGCTCTCGCAGCTGGAGCCGGACGACAAGGTCGTCGGCCTCATCTGGCGGGGGCAGGTCGTCGAGGTGCGGGACGCCGCGGGAACCTGGCAGGAGACGAGCGACGGGCCCCTGGAGTGGCCGGAGGACCGCCTCGGCGGCGCGCTCGCCGGACTCTCGACCGGCCTGATGGCCCTCGTCGGCGCGTTGTGGGCGCTCTTCACGCGGGAGCCGCGGCACGCACGCGCGGCGAGGGTGGTGCGGTGGCACGGCGTCCCGATGGGCGTGGCGGCGATCGTGACGCTCTGGGCGCAGGCGGCCGGCGGGTGGCCGATGTGGTCGATCCCGGCCATCTGGGGGCCGATCGCGGCGGTGCTGCTGACCTCGGCGGTCGCCTTCGCCCTGGCGGCGCTCCGCGGCGACCTCGACGACGCCCCGTCCGCCGCGCGCTCCCCCGAGGCCCCGGGAGGCCTGCCGGGCGGCGCCTCCGGGCCGGGGGCCGTACGCCTTTGACGGCGCTGCCCTCTGGGGGACGCGGCGGTGCCGGCCCCCTCGTGGCGAGGGGGCCGGCACCGTCACGCGGGGCCCGTCAGCCGATGGTGACGAGGGTGCCCGCGGCGTTGGGGTAGCCGATGTAGGCGGTGGCGGGACGGTCGGAGGGGACGCCGCTCCACGAGGCGGTCAGCGTCAGGGGGACGCCGGGCTTCGTGACGGCGTTCCGCGGCGTCACGGTGAACGTGCCCTGTGCCGGCGGGCTGTCCGGGCCGATCAGGTTGGTCTGGAAGGAGAACGGGAAGTCCGTCAGCTCCGGCTGGCCGCCCAGCGTCATGACCATGGCCAGGTACTTCCCCGGCTTCATGCTCGGCAGGCTCACCACCGGCCGCGTCTGGTCGAGGGCGAGGTCCCCGACGATGTACGGGAGCTGGCCGTCGCCCGGGTCGTACGCGAGCAGCAGGGTCAGCCTGGCCTCCGGGTTGTCGGGCGTGACGAAGAACTGCCCGGCCTGCGTGCCCTCCGGCACCGTGAACGTGAAGTCCTGCTCGGGCTTGTCGTTGGAGACCGCGTTGCGGACGGGCGTGCCCGCGACCGGGCCGCGCGGGGCCGGCGCGAGCGCGGTGGTGCCCGGCGTCACCTGGAAGGAGACGCTGCCGCTGCCCGCGGGGCCGGACACCTGGTCGGGGGCGATCAGGCTCCACGGGGTCAGGACGACCGGGCTGCGCACGCCGGTGCGGCCGTGCCGCCAGGTGAGGTCACCGGTGACGGTCTCGCCGGACCGCCCGGTCGTCAGCTCGAAGCTGACGCTGAACCGCGCCTTCTGACCGGCCTTGCTGAAGTGCAGCACGGACGGGTGCACGGTGGCCTTGACCCCGGGCACCGAGATCGAGGCCCGGTAGGTGCCGGCCGCCACGGCGGTGACGGTGCGGGTCACGGTCTGCGAGCCGACCATGCGGCCGATGGCGATCGACGGGTAGTTGAGGTCGCTGGGGTCGACGGCCCGCACCCCGGTGCCGGTGTCGACGCCGAGGCCCTCCAGGTAGCCCAGCCAGTCCTTCTCGGTGGAGTCGTAGACCAGGCCCGGTGCGAACATGTCCGCCGGGCGCACCTCACCGGCGCCCTGCGCGAACAGGTCGGTGTTCTTCCCGCCGGTCGCGGTCCTGGTGTCGACGGCGGTCGTCATCATCGCGGACTTCACGGCCATCGGCGACCACGAGGGGTGCTCGGCCAGGTAGAGCGCGGCGAGGCCGGCGATGTGCGGGGTCGCCATCGACGTGCCGGTCATGAAGTCGTAGTCGTGGCCGAAGTTGGAGGCGGGCGCGACGGCCGCGAGGATGCCGACGCCCGGCGCGGCGATGTCGGGCTTGAGCAGGTCGCCGTTGTTCGTCGTGGACGGGCCGCGCGAGGAGAACGGCGCGATCTGCGGGTACGGCTGACCGGTCGTGCCGCCCGGGATCAGGCTCGCCTCGGCCCCGGCGCCGGCGGCGTACGCCCGGACGTCGGCGGCACCGGGGGTGTTGAGGTGCACCGTGGGCACGGCGTGCAGGTCACCGTCGGTGTCGAGGTCGCTGACGTTGACCAGGACCATGCCGACGCCGCCGGCCCGCTGGACCTCGTGCGACTTGTCGACGCGCGGGTTGACGCCCCGGTCGCAGACGACGATCGCGCCGGAGACCTTCGCCGGGTCGAGCGTGCCGTCCTGGCACAGCGCGGCGTCGGAGGTGGAGGCGCCGGGGTTCTTCACCTTCTCGGCCAGCACGAGGGGCTCGGGGCCGAGCGGGGCGTCCACGGTGGTGCTGCCGCCGACGTAGGTGTCCCCGTTGCCGAGGCGCACGGTGGCCTCGTAGGGCGCCAGGGTGCTCGCGGCCACCGTGGTCGTCCACGGGGCGACGTTGTCGGCGGAGGAGACCTCGGGGCCGGAGTTGCCGGCGGCGGTGGCGACGAACACGCCCGCGGCCGCGGCGGTGCGGAAGGCCGCCTGGACCGGGGAGTCCGGGGCCGTCTCGATCACCGACCCGGCCGAGTAGTTGAGGACGTCGACGCCGTCGGCGACGGCCTGGTCGACGGCGGCGACGATGTCGGAGGTCATGCCGCCGCTGTCGCCGGCCGCCTTGCCCGTCCAGAACGCCTTGTAGACGGCGATCGCGGCGCCCGGTGCGACCCCGGAGACCTTGCCGAGGTGCCGGCCGTCGACGGTGACGTCGACCCCGCTGTTGCCCGCCGCGGTGGACGCGGTGTGCGTGCCGTGGCCCTCGCCGTCCCGTGCGGAGACGTAGTCCGCGCGGCGCTCCGGCGGCACCCTGTCCAGCCAGGCGTCGCCGAACCAACGGGCGCTGATCAGCTTGCCGTTGCAGGCGCCGGCGGTGAACTCCTCGCCCGCCTGGCAGGTTCCGGTGAAGGTGCCGCCGTCCGCCTTCCGCATGACAACCTTGTCACCCTTGCGGTAGGGACGGTACGGGTCCTTCGACGTGGGCCGCGCGGTGCCCAGCGGGGCGGCCGCGAAGGAGCGGCTCTCCGGCCAGACGCCGGTGTCGATGTCACCGACGACGACACCCCGGCCGGCCTTCTCGGCACCGCCGAGGGCGGACCAGAGCCCGTGCCGCCCGGTGAGGCCGAGGAAGTCCTGGGAGTTGCGGTCGTCGGAGACCTTGTTGAGGGTGTCGGGTGCGACCGACAGCACCCCGGGGGTCTTCGACAGCGCCGCCACCTGCGCGGCGGACAGGTCCGCGGTGAAGCCGTTGGTGACCACGGAGTACCCGCGCTCGATCCGCACGCCGACCGAGGCGGCCGCGGCGCGCTGGGCCCCGGTGAGGTGGGCGCGGTAGCGCACGGCGCCGGGGGCGGCGAGGTCGACCTTGGCGCCCGGCGCGGGGGCGGTGCCGGGTATGCCGTCGACCCCGCCCCGGTAAGCGGCGATCGGCCGGTCGGCGAGGGTGACGACGTAGCGGCCCGCGGCGAGGTGGCCGGCCACCGGGACCGGCTTCGGGCCGGCCGCGGGGGCGGCCTGGGCGGGGACGGCGGACGACAGGGCCAGTGCGAAGGCGGCGGCCGCCACCAGGGCGGCCGGTCTGGTGCTGCGTGACGTCGAGGTCACGTTCGGTCCTCCAGAAGGGAAGAGGCCAGGGGCGTCACCGCGCGTCCGGGCGCGGCGGGGTGCGCGGGGGCGGCCGGCGGACCGCCGCTCCCCGGTGGGGGTGTTGGGACGATTCAAAAGTGAACGGCCCACGACCGGTCGATGTCCAGATAATCTTGTGGCGTCTTCGGACAGCTGGCGGACCACGCCATCACGAGGAGCGCGTACGTGCTGCAGGCCCTGGGTATCAGCGAGTTCGACGAGGACGTCTACCGGGCCTTCCTCACCCGGGCCGGCTTCGGCACCGAGGAGTACGCCGCGACCGCCGGGGTCTCCCCGGACCGCGTCCGCGGGGCCGTCGCCCGGCTGGCCGGGCTCGGTCTGCTGCGCCGCGACGGCAGCGGCGAGTACCGGCCCGTGGGTCCCGGCACCGCGCTCACCGCCCTGCTCGACCAGCGACGGCTGGAGACCGAGGCCGCGTTCGCCGGGGTGCGGTCGGTCGTCGACGACCTCGCCGAGGAGTACCGGGCCGGGCGGCTGCGCAGCGATCCGGGCAGCCTGGTGGAGGTGCTGTCGGGACGCGACGTCGTCGCGCCGCGCATCGACGAGCTCAACCGCTCGGTCCGCACGCACATCTGGATCCTCGACAAGCCGCCCTACCTCGACCGCGCGGACGGGCTGCCCCACACCAACGAGGCCGAGAAGGCGTCGACCGCCGCCTGGGCGCGCCGCGGCGTGGACATCCGCTCGGTCTACTGCCCGGAGTCCATGGAGCGGCCCGGCCGTTTCGAGACGGTGCTGGAGATGGCCGCGCTCGGCGAGCAGGCCCGGATGCTGCCGAGCCTCCCCTTCAAGCTGCACGTCATCGACCGCCGTGTGGCCCTCGTCCCGCTGGTCGGAGGGGTCTACGACAGCCTGGCCGTCGTGCACCCCTCCGGCCTGCTGGATGCCCTCATCGAGCTGTACGAGGCGTACTGGGCACGCGCCGAGCCGATCGGCGCCCCGGCCCCCGGGGCCGGCGAGGAGGGCCCCACCGCCGAGGAGGTCGCGCTGCTGACGATGCTGCGCGCCGGTCTCAAGGACCAGGCGATCGCCCGTCAGCTGGGGCTGAGCACACGGACGGCGACGCGACGCATCGCCGCCCTCATGGCACGGCTCGACGCGACGACGCGTTTCCAGGCAGGGGTGGAGGCCGGCGCACGTGGCTGGATCTGATCCTTCCTGACGGCACATCGCACCGGATCCGATCACAAGCGGTCAAGTGCACCTGGAGCGGGCCGAGACGGGCCAGGATCGGTCCATGAACCCATCCGCGACCGCCGCACTCACCCCGCTCCCCGACGGAGTACGGTCCACCCTCACCGCCGCCCGCGAGGCGTACCGCGCCGCAGTCCCGGCCGCGTACGACGAGGTGCTGACGGAGATCGCGGAGCGGGCCCGGGACACCGGCAGCCTGGGCAAGGCGGACATCGCCGCGCTGGTGGTGTGGAAGCGGCTGCAGGCGAGCACCGCGTGGGTCGTCGAGCTGATGAACCTGCGCGACGCGGAGGTCAGGGCCGTCACGGCCGCGGCAGTGCGCGCGGTCCGTGACCCGCACTCCCCGCGCGGTGCCGCCGCCCGCGAGGGCCGCAGGGCCCTGCTCCCCCTCCCCGGCTGCCGCACCGGCGACGCGCTGGCCTCGGCGCTGCTCACCGCCGCCGCGCCGGACCGGATGGCCGTCTACGACCGCCGCGCGCAGTTCGGCCTGGAGCAGCTGGGCTACCAACTGACCCCGGCGCCCGGCCGTTACGGCCGCTACATGGACCTCCTCGACGACCTCCTCGCCCGCTCCGGCCCCGGCACGGACGGCTGGACCGCCCGTGACGTCGACACGGCGCTGTACTGGCTCGGCCGCCAGGGGGCGGCGACGCCGGGTGACGCCGAGGAGGAGTAGGCGGGGTCCCGCGGGCGCTCCGGCCGCCCGGTCCGCTGTCGGTGGCCGGCCCTACCGTGTGGCGGGTGATGACCACCTCCTCCGTCCTCGGGCAGTTCGACCTCATCGCGGATCGGGCCGAGTTCCCCGATCTGCTGAACGGCTACTACTACCCGGTCGACACCCGGATCCATCTGTTCGGCGACTCGACCCGCTGGGCGATGGTCGCCGAACTGCTGGGGTACTCCCCGCGCGCCGGCAACCTCACCGACGTCGTGCACCGGTTCGGCAACTGCCTCACCGTCGGCGAGCCCGGAATCGGCGCCCTCCTCGACCGGGTGGAGAACATGGAGGAGATCGTCCTCGGCGACGACGAGGTGTACGCCGGAGGGGTTCCGGTGAGGGTGCGCGGGCAGGCGCTTCCGGTCGACGCCCCCGCCGGCACACCGCTGGAGGACGTGTTCCGTCAGCTGGTGCCCGCGCACCGCGCGCTCTTCCTGGCCGACGGCGCCGAACTGCGCGCCGGCGTCCCCGGCGACCTGCCGGTGCTGCTGCGGCTGGACGAATGGCACCAGCCGGAGGACCTGGGAGAGGTCATGCCCGCGGGATGCGAGACGTTCCGGATGATGGCCGAGGTCCTGGACTCCGGGGACCCGTCCCGCTACCGGCCGACGCTTCCCCCGAACACCCACTGGTCCCACTGGCCCGACGCCGGGACGCTGTAGCCCGCCGGGTTTTCCCCACCGCTCACTCGTCCCGGCGCACCTCGATCAGCAGGGCCTGTTCGGGGTCGAGTTGCGGCATCGGGAGGCCGGCGGCGGTGAGCAGCGTGCCGGGGAGGGTGAGGCCGTCGTCGATCGCCTCCGGGAGCCAGGCCGGGCCGCTCCGCTGGTGGAAGGAGGGCAGGCCGAGGTCGGTGCGGACGCGCACGCGGTAGCGCGCGGCGGGGTCGAGGCCGGGCAGCGGCACCCGGCCGGCCTGGCCCTCCGGGGAGGTCGCCACCCGGGCCCAGCAGTAGAGCGCGGCCGTACTGTCGTGGGCGACGACGCCGTGCAGCAGCGTTTCTCCGCCCGCGAGGTCGGCGCGTACGGTGCGCCCGCCGTGCAGCAGCGGGCGCAGTTCCCGGTACAAGGCGGTCCAGGCGGTGAGCCGGGCCAGTTCCTCGGGCGTGCAGCGGGTGAGGTCCTGCTCGATGCCGGGGTGGCCGAAGAGCGCGGTGACCAGCCGGAAGGTGTCGGAGCTGACGCGTGCGGTGGTGTGGCTGGGCGTGGGGCCCACGTGGGCGCCGACGAGTTCGGGGGGCAGGAGTTGTCCCGTCCACCGCTGGATGGACTGACGTTCCACCGGGTCGTTGCAGTCCGAGGCCCACACCCGGTCGGTCCTGGCGAGGATGCCGAGGTCGACGCGGCCGCCGCCGCTGGCGCAGCTCTCGATCTCCAGGGCCGGGTGGCGCTGCCGGAGGGTGTCCAGCAGCCGGTAGAGCGCCTCGACCTGGGCGCGCGCCGCGGGGCGGTCGGCCGGGCCGCTCACGGCCTCGTGCACCTCGCGGTTGTGGTCCCACTTGAGGTAGGCGATGCCGTACTCCTCGACGAGGGCGTCCAGGGCCCCCAGCAGGTGGGCGGCGACGCCGGGGTGGGAGAGGTCGAGGACGTGCTGCTGGCGGGCCGCGGGGCCGGCGCCGCTCGCGGGTGCGAGGACCCAGTCGGGGTGCTCGCGGGCGAGGTCCGAGTCGAGGTTGACCATCTCGGGTTCGACCCACAGGCCGAACTCCATGCCCAGCGAGCGCACGTGGTCGGCGAGCGGGGCCAGCCCGGCGGGCCACACCTCCCGGTCGACCGTCCAGTCGCCGAGGCCCGCGCGGTCGGAGCGGCGGCCGTGGAACCAGCCGTCGTCCAGGACGAAGCGCTCCACGCCGACCTCGGCCGCCCGGTCGGCCAGCCGCAGCAGGCGTTCCCGGTCGTGGTCGAAGTAGACCGCCTCCCAGCTGTTGAGGATGACCGGGCGCGGGCGGCGCGGGTGGACCGGGCGGTCCCGGAGCAGGGTGTGGAAGCGGTCGGCGAGTCCGTCGAGGCCGGCGCCGGACCAGGCGTAGTGGCAGACGGGGGTGCGGTGGGTGTCGCCCGGGGCGAGCCGGACCTCGCCGGCGCGCAGCAGTTCCCCGCCGCCGAGGACGGCGGCGTGGACGCCCGCGCCCTCGGGCAGTTGCTCGACGAGGTAGCGCTGGTCGCCGCTCCAGGCGACGTGCAGGCCCCACACCTCGCCCTCGCGGAAGCCGAAGCCGGGAACGCCGACGGCGACGAGGTACGGCGAGTCCAGTCCGGGCTTGCCGCGCCGGACGTCGCGGGCGTGGGTGCCGTGGGTGAGGGGACGGCGCTGCGGGGAGCGCTCGCGGCTCCACTTGCCGGTGAAGTCGAGGATCTCGCCGGCCCGGCGGGGCAGCGGGAGCAGCGCGGTGACCTGCGCGAGGTCGTACGGGGCCGGGTCCGCCGTCCGCTGCCGGGCGATCTCGCTGTGGACGGCGAGCACGCCGGAGGGCTCCAGCCGGTAGGTGATCGTGATGTCGAGCCCCGCGGCGGCGTCGGTGAGGGCCACGTTGAGTTCGCCGCCCTCGGCGTCCTGGCGGACGGAGGTCGCGGTCGTGGTCAGCCGGGGGGCGGCGGCGCCGCCGTCGAGGTGCCCGTGGTGCGCGGGGGTGCCCGCCCAGCCGTCCGCCTCGGTGGGCCAGAGGGTGAAGCGGCGTGGCGTGTCGAGGGAGTTGTTGAGGACCGCGGGCTCCGCGGTCAGGCTGAGGGCGGCGAGGTCGGCGGCGGACAGCGGCCCGAGGTCGGCCCCCCAGTGGAGCACCCTGGGCACCGGCTCGGTCAGTTCGACGACGAACGCGGTGCCGGCCGCGCGCAGCGGGACGATCCGCGCGGTGCTGTCTGCCATGGGGGGATTCCTTTCGGGTGTGCCCCGCCGCCGGACGGCCCCGGTTCGGGGCGTCGTCCGGCGGCGGGTGCGTCGGTTCGCTTCCGGTGGCTCAGTTCTTCGCGAGGAGGGTCTTGCTCTGGTCCTGCATGTCCGCGAAGACGGAGTCGTCCTTCTGTCCGGCGAAGTAGCCCTCGAAGAGCGGGTTGAGGGCGTCCTGCACGGCGGCGCCGTTGCCGTAGACCGGGGACGGGTAGAGGACCTTGTCCTTCAGCATGCTGGTGAACACCGACAGGTCGACGCCGTCGGCGGCCAGCGCCTTGGTCGCGGCGTCCATCGAGGCGGGGATGGACGGGAAGAACGAGCCGCTGCTCGCCGCCTTGGACTGGCAGGCCTCGGAGCCCATGTAGGACACCCACTTCCAGGTCTGCTCGGGGTTCTTGGTGCCCGCCCAGATGTTGTTGCCGTTGGAGTTGCTCATCACCGCGCGGGTCTTGCCGTCGGGGCCGTACGGGGGCGCGGCGATGCCGGCCTTGACGCCGGGGATCTTGGCGAAGGTGGACGCGGACCAGGAACCGCCGATCTCCATGGCCACCTTGTGGGAGGAGAGCAGGTCGACGTCGCTGACGCTGGAGGTGAACTCGCCGAGCTTGGGCGCGTAGCCCTTCTCCGTCAGGGAGCGCGCCCAGTGCAGCGTCTTCACCAGGCGGGGGTCGCCGTAGTTGAAGACGGTCGGCCAGCTCTCCTTGTCGCCGAGCCGCCACCCGGTGCTGGAGGCGAAGGGGCTCCAGGAGGTCTGGCCGATGAAGTCCTTGGCCGCGATCTGTCCGAAGCCGAAGGTCTTGACGTGGGCCTTGTCGAAGCCGCGCTCGTCGCCGCGGCGTCCCTTCTCGTCGATCGTGAGGTGGGCGATCATCTTGCCGAACTCGCCGCCGTCGTCGGGGTTCCAGGTCGCGGAGTCGACGTCGGCCTTGCTGTAGCCCGCCTTGGTGAGGGCGTCCTGGTCGTAGTAGAGGCCGGCCGCGGCCCAGTCCAGCGGCAGCGCGTACTGCTTGCCGTCGGTGAACTTCCAGGCGTTCACGCCGACGGAGAAACGGGAGAGGTCGAAGTTGTCCTTGGCGATGAAGTCGTCCATCGGCAGGAGCTGGTGCTGGCTCGCGTACGCCTGGAAGAACTGCACGCTGTTCTGGAAGGCGTCGGGGGCGTTGCCCGCGACGAAGCCCGCGGTCAGCTTGGTGAAGTAGTCGTCGACGTTGTACTGCGAGATCTTGACGGTCGTGCCGGGGTTGGCCTTCTCGAAGTCCGCGGCGCAGGTCTTGTACGCGGCGGCCTGCTTGTCGTCCCAGGTCCACCAGTTGACGGTCTTCGAACCGCCCGCGGAGTCCGAGCCGGAGGAGCAGGCGGACAGCACCGCGGCGAGGGTGAGCGTGGCCCCCAGCGCGACGACTCTGCGAATTCTCATGATTCCTTCTTTCGGGACGTTTCCTGGTGAGGGTGGTGGGACGACGTCTTGAGGAGCGCGCGGAAGGCGCCCAGGGTGGTGACCAGGTCCTCGGGGCCGCCGGCGTCGTGGCCGTTGAACTCCCACAGCCGCATCTGCTTCGGCCCGCCGTAGCGGTGGTAGGCGGCGAGGGTGGTGGCCGGCGGGCACACCTCGTCGCGCAGTCCGGCGGAGAACCAGGCGGGCGCGGTGGCGCGGTGGGCGAAGGCGAGGCCGTCGAAGTAGCCGAGGGTGCGGAAGGTCTGCTCGACCCGGTCCCGGCGGGCGGCGAGGTAGCCGACGAGTTCGGCGTACGGCTGCTCGCCGGTGAGCCGGGTGGCCTGCCGGATGTCGCAGAGGAACGGCGCCTGGAAGTGGGCGGCGCGGAGGTCCGGGAGGAGTCCGGCGACGGCCAGGGCGATGCCGGCGCCCTGGCTGGGGCCGGTCACCGCGACGCGGTCGGGGTCGGCGTGCGGCGAGGTGCGCAGGGCGTCGACGGCGCGGACGGCGTCGGTGAAGACCCGGCGGTAGACGTAGGTGTCCTTGTCCTCGATGCCGCGGGTGAGGAACCCGGGGTGCGAGGGCCCGCTGCCGACCGGGTCGCCGGTGGCGCCGCCGCCCGCCCAGGCTCCGCCCTGCCCACGGGTGTCGACCAGCAGGTGGGCGTAGCCGGCGGAGGCCCACAGCAGGTCCTCGACGGGGGCGCCGCGTCCGCTGCCGTAGCCGTGGAACTGCACGACCGCGGGCAGGGGCCCGCTGCGGTGGCGCGGCAACCGCAGCCAGCCGTGGACCGGGTGACCGCCGAAGCCGGGGAAGACCGCGTCGTAGACGTCCACGGTCTCCAGGCCGGTGTCGACCGGGGTGAGTTCGAGCCGTGGCTCGTGGACGCGGGCGGCGTCGAGGGTGTCCCTCCAGAAGGCGTCGAAGTCGGCGGGCTCGCGGTATGCGCTGCGGTAGGCCCACAGTTCGGGGACGTCGTCCTCGGTCAGCACGGCCGGGCCTCCTCGTACGGGGTGAGGGCGGCGTCGAGGGTGACGGCGGCGCCGGTGGCGACGCGTAGCCGGGCGGTGCGGTCGCGGTGGCGGACCGTCACCGGCTCGGTGTCGTCGCCGGCGTGCCGGCGCAGGGTGACGGCGGTGAGGGCGCCGTCCTGCCAGGTGAGGTCGGCCGCCAGCCCGCCGCGGCAGCGCAGGCCGGAGGCCTCGCCCTCGGTCCACTGCGCGGGGAGGGCGGGCAGCAGGTGGACGGCGCCGTCGTGGCTCTGCAGCACCATCTCGGTGACCGCGGCCATGAGGCCGTAGTTGCCGTCGATCTGGAACGGCGGGTGGGTGGAGAACAGGTTGGGGAGCAGGCCGCCCCACTCCGAGCCGTCGACGGGGGCGTCGGTGTCCGGGTCGGCGGTCAGCGGGCGGCTCGCCTCCAGCAGGAGCGTGCGGGCCGTCGCGGCGTCGCGCAGCCGGGCGCGCAGGGTGGTCTTCCAGGCCCATGACCAGCCCATCGCGCCGGGACCGCGCCGGTCCAGCAGTGCCGTGGCGGCGGCCGCGAGTTCCGGGGTGCGGTCCGGGTCGACCTGGCCGAGCGGGTGGACGGCGACCAGCGGGGAGAGGTGGCGGTGGTGGGCGTCGTGCTCGGGGAGGTCGTCGTCCCACTCCTGGAGCCGGCCGTCCGGGGCGATCCGGAAGGGCCGCAGCCGCGGCAGGGTGGCGGCGATACGGCCGGTCAGCGGGGTGTCGACGCCGAGGAGCGCGGCGGCGCGCAGGGTGCGTTCCAGGACGGCCCGGGTGAGTGCGGTGTCCATGGTGGCGGAGCGGGTGAGCGAGGCCGTGGAGCCGCCGGGGGTGAGGTAGAGGTTCTCGGGCGAGGTGGAGGGGAGGGTGTCCAGCCGGCCGCCGCCGGTGCCGTCGTCGACCAGCCAGTCGAGGAGGAACTCGGCGCAGCCGCTGAGCAGCGGCCAGGCGCGTTCGCGCAGGAAGGCGGTGTCCTGGCCGAACTCCCAGTGGTCCCACAGGTGCTGGACGAGCCAGGCGCCGCCCATCTGCCAGATCGCCCAGGACGCGGCTCCGTGGCCCATGCCGACGGGCAGCGCCCAGCCCCACATGTCGGTGTTGTGGTGGGCGACCCAGCCGCGGGCGCCGTACAGCTGCCGGGCGACGTCCCGGCCGTGCGCGGCGACGCGGTCGAGGAGGTCGAACAGCGGCTCGTGGCAGGGGCCGAGGCCGGCGGCCTCGGCGCCCCAGTAGTTCATCTGGGTGTTGATGTTGATCGTGTAGTTGGACGACCAGGCGGGGCGCAGGTCGGCGTTCCAGATGCCCTGGAGGTTGGCGGGCGGTCCGGCCTGCGGGCGGGAGGCGGCGGCCAGCAGGTGGCGGCCGAACTGGAACAGCACGGTGGCGGTGAGGAGTTCGTCCTCGCCGGAAAGGATGTCGCGGGCCACGTCGTGGGTACCGGTGCGGCGCGGTCCGATGCGCAGCGAGGTGCCGCCGAGGAGGGCGCGCAGGTCGGTCTCGTGGGCCTTGAGCAGGTCGTCGGCGCCGCGTTGCGCGGCGCGGGCGGCGCTGTCGGCGGCGGCGTCGAGGTGCGCGGGCCGGCCGTTCGGGGTGTCGAGGCCGCGCCAGTGGCGCAGCGCCTCGGTGGAGCTCGCCACGACGGCCAGGAGGTGGGTGGCGCCGGTGACACGGAACGCTCCCCCGTCGGCGGTGACCTCTCCGTCGGTGGCCACGCGCAGGGCGAGCGCGCCGAAGGGGTCGTAGCCGTCGACGGGGCCGTCCGCGTACCGCAGCGGCTCCGGGACGTCCGGTTCGTGGGCGGGTGCCCCGTCGACGGGGATCTCCACGCCGAGGACGACCCCCTCGGGGCCGGCGGCGCGGTGCACCTCCCGCAGCGGGGTGGTGAGCTCCAGCCGCAGGTCCACGGTGCCGCCGCGCGCCGTCATGTCGGTGCACAGCGTCCCGGTGGTGGCGTCGGCCCAGGTCCGGCGGGCGACCGAGGTGCCGGAGCGCAACTCGAAGGCGTCCTCGGCGACGCCGCTGTCGAGGTTGAGGGTGCGGCCCCGGTAGGTCGCGTCCTGCGCGCCGGACACCGTCAGCCACAGGTCGGCGTAGGGCAGGTACTCCTGGCTGTACGGGCCCTCGAAGGCCATCAGGAGGTCCTCGGCGCGGTGCGGGTCCCCGGCCCGGAGCGCGTCACGCACCTCCGCGAGGCGCTCCGGGCCGGCCCCGGCGGCGAGGACGTCGGCGAGCGCCTTCGCCGGGCCGCCGGGGGTGCCGGACCACACGGTGGAGTCGTTGATCTGGATCCGGGCGCGGTGGGCGCCGCCGAAGACCATCGCGCCGAGCCGGCCGTTGCCGACGGGTGCGGCCTCGTTCCAGCCGGCCGCGGGCGCGGGCCAGCCGAGCAGCAGGTCAGTGGGGTTCATGGGGTGCCGTCCTGGTGCGCGGGCGCGCTCACTTGAGCCCGGAGAAGCCGATGGAGTTGACGATCCGCTTGCCGAAGGCGAGGAACAGCAGCAGCATCGGCAGCGCCGCGATGAGGGCGGCGGCCATCAGCCCCGCCCAGTCGGGCGCGGCCTGCGGCGACGACTGCTTGAACACGCCGAGGGCGAGCGTCAGCGGCTGCGCACCGGGGTCGTTGGTGACCAGCAGCGGCCACATGTAGTCGTTCCAGGCGTTGACGAACATCAGCAGTGACACGGTCGCGATCGGCGCCGCCGACATCGGCAGGATGATGCGGTAGAAGATCCGCAGCGGGCCCGCGCCGTCGATGATCGCGGCCTCCTCGATCTCGCTGCTCAGGCCGAGCATGAACTGCCGCAGGAAGAACACCGTGAAGGCCTGGAAGAGCCCGCCGGGCAGGATGAGGCCGGCGAAGGTGTTGGTGAGTCCGACGTCCTTGATGAAGACGAAGTTCGGCAGCAGCGTGAAGACGCTCGGCACCATCAGCGCACTGATGAGGACGCCGAACACCAGGTTGCGGCCGCGCCAGTGCAGGCGCGCGAAGGCGTAGGCCGCGCAGGCGGAGAACAGCACGATGAGCACGGTCTGCACCGATGCGTAGATCAGCGAGTTGCGCAGGTAGAGCGCGATGTCGAGGGAGGCGCCCGAGCCGCCCTGGGCCTGGGCCTCGGCGAGGGAGGCCAGGCCCAGCGCCCGTTTGAAGGCGCCGAAGGTGAAGCCGACGGGCAGCGGCGAGGAGGGGTCGGTGGCCAGCCGGTAGTTGTTGGACAGCGCGGTGCGCAGGATCCAGTAGAAGGGGAAGAGGGTGATCAGCGCGACGAGGCCGAGGTAGGCCCAGGCCACGATCCGGCCGGGGGTCGCCCTGCGGGTGCGGGGGCGCCGCACGCTCGTCGTACGGGGCGCGAGGGGGAGCGTCATCGGGGGCCTCCTTCAGTTCAGGTCGGATTCGTCGGCCCGCGCGAGCCGGAGCTGGGTGAAGGTGACCGTGATGAGCAGGACGAACAGGGCCAGCGACATGGTCGCCGCGTAGCCGAAGTCGAACTGGCGGAAGGCCTTGTCGTAGATGTACATCTGCAGCACGTTCGAGGCGTTCGCGGGGCCGCCCCTGGTGGTGACGGCGACGATGTCGAAGACCTGGAAGGCGTTGATCACCGTCAGGACGACCACCATCACGAGGATCGGCCGCAGCAGCGGCACGGTGAGGCGGCGGAACATCTGGAACTCGCTCGCGCCGTCCACCCGGCCGGCCTCGTAGATGGTGGACGGGATGGTCTGCAGGCCCGCGAAGATCAGCAGGGAGTAGTAGCCCATCCACTTCCAGACGCTGATCGCGGCGAGCGAGGGGATCGCCCACGGGCCGCTGCCGAGGAAGAGGACCGGGTGGCCGATGACGTGGTCGAGCACGATGTTGATGACCCCGAGGTGCGGGTCGAGCATCCACTGCCACACCAGCGCGGCGATCACGTTGGAGATCAGGAACGGCAGCAGCATCACGCCGCGCAGCGCCGAGGAGTCGGTGACGCGGTGCAGGACCACCGCGGTCACCAGGGAGACCAGGGTGCCGAAGACGACGGACAGGACGACGAACCAGAGGGTGACGAGGAGCGAGTGCCAGAAGACCCCGTCCCCGAACATCTCGTGGAAGTTCGCCAGTCCCACCCAGCGCGGCGGGGTGAGGACGTGGAACTCGGTGAAGCCCAGGTAGATGCCGCGCAGGGTCGGGTAGGCGTAGAAGATCGCGAACCCGACGACGGCGGGCAGGATCAGCAGCAGCGCGACCGGCAGGTCCCGCCGCCGGGCCGCCGCCGACCGGGTCGCGGTCACGCGCCGGGGCCGGCGGCGGCCGGTGTCCTTGCGGACCTTCAGGGGTCCGCGGGCCTTCGGGGCCGAAGAGGCCGTGGTGGCCCCCGCACCGGCTGCGCCGGACGGTGGTGCCACCGGCGTCGTGTGGTTGTCCTGCGATGTGACCACCACGGCACTCTCCTTCACGTGCGTCGGGTCGAACGGGTGGGGCGGGTCGAGCGGTTGGCAGGGCTGGGGCGGTCAGGGCTGGGGCGGTCAGGGCGGCCGGGACGGTGTCCGCTGCCGCCCTGACCGCCGGTCAGACGGTGATCCGGTCGACGTCGGACACGTAGTCGGACGGGTTGCCGAAGGCGATCGTGTTGGCGCCCGCCTTCAGTCGGACGGGCACGGTGACCGAGCGCGGGCGGCCCCAGTCGTTGTCGTTGCCGCCGTGCAGCGGCAGCTGGAAGGCGGTGCCGTTGACGGTGACCACAGCGGTGCGGCCCGAGGATCCGTCGGTGAAGTCCACCGTCATCAGGTAGGTGCCGTCCTCCGGCGCCGTCACGTCCTTGATCGTCACGGAGGCGTCGACGCCCAGGTTGCCGACCTTCTTGCCGCCGGAGCAGCGGGAGCAGTCGCTGATGCTCGCGTTGCCGGTACGCGGGTTCACGGAGGCCTCCGCCTCGTAGGCGGTGGGTCCTTCGGCGGCGGGGGTGGTGACGGAGACGGCGTTGCTCGGTGCGGACGTGCGGCCCCGGGCGTCGTGGGCGGCCACGGTGAACGCGTGGCCGGTGGCGGCGTGGAGGCCGGTGACGGTGGCGGAGGTACCGTCCACGGTGGCGACCTTGGCTCCGTCGGCGTACACGTCGTAACCGGTGGTGGCGGTACCGGTGTTCACCGCGTCCCAGGCGAGCGAGACGCTGCCGGCCGTGGCGGCGGTGGCGTGGACGCCGAGCGGCACGCCGGGCCTGCCGGTCACGTTCGCCGGGGTGACGCGCAGCAGCCGGGAGCCGTGCGGGGGCAGGTTGTCGGTGAAGCCGCCGTCGACCCTGCCGAGGTTCCTGCGGCTCCACAGGTCGCGGACGGCGGGCTTGCCGCTGATGCCCAGCTCGCTCCAGTCGGCGGTGACGTCGGAGTACCCCTTGCCGAGGTTGAACAGGGCCACCGTGTAGCTGCCGTCGGCGTTGCGGGCGTACCAGACCTGCTGCGGGGTGTCCTGGCTGAGCGGCCTGGCGGGGTTGCCGGCCTGGTCGACGGCGATGACCTCGTCGTTGGTGAGCAGCGACAGGCCGTACGCGTCGAGCTTGGTGAGGTCGTCGCCGATGTAGAGCGGCGCGCTCTCGATGGCCCACAGCGTCATGTGGCTCTGCCGCTCGACCTCGTTGAGGCCGTCGAGCGGGCCGGCGCCGACGTCGAGGGAGTCGAGGTTGTTCCAGTGCCCGGGCCCGGCGTCGTCGATCCAGGGGACGACGTCGTTCCACCGCTGCTTGACCGAGTTGTTCCAGGTCACCAGGGTGTCGCAGTAGCACTCGACGTCGGTGTCCACGCGCCAGCCGTTGGAGTTCTCCTTCCAGACGTCCACCTTGTCGTGGCTGAGCGACCAGGACAGGATGAACTGGATGGGCCGGCCGGTCCGCTCCAGCGCGGCGTGCCAGGTCTTGATGTCGGGGACGTTGTCGTGTGCCGCGTCACCCTGGTTGGAGCCGGGGCCGACACCGTCGATCTTCAGGAAGTCCACTCCCCAGCCGGCCAGTTGGTCGGCCACGGACTGGATGTACTTCTCGGTGCACGGGCTGGCGAAGTTCAGCTGGTAGGAGACGTTGTCCCAGCCGCTGGTCTTGCGGAGGTCGGGGTAGACGATGTCCTTGGTCGTGCACCCCGGCGCGCCGTGGATCGGCGTCCTGCCGTCGTCGTACGTGTCGATGTACAGGCCGACCGCCAGGTAGAGCCCGAACTTCAGGCCCTTGGCGTGCAACTGGTCGCCGAGCCACTTCATGCCGTGCGGGAACTTGACGGGGTCCGCGACGGGGCGGCCGTACTCGTCGGAGAGGCTCTTGTTCGTCGCGCTGCCGACGTTCCAGCCGGCGTCCACGTTGACGTACTCGTAGCCGTGCCGCTTCAGCTTCGAGGCCAGTATGTCGGCCTGCTGCAGCACGTGCGGCTCGGTGAGCCAGGAGCCGCCGTAGCCGGGGAAGTTGGTCGACTCCAGGCTCCAGCTGCTCCAGCCCATGTAGGGCTTGGCGGCCACGACGGGGTCGGCACCGGAGCCGGCGGCCCCGGCCCGGGACGCGGCGGCGACGGACGACGCCGTGGACGACGCCGACGCCGACGCGGGGGCGGCGGGCGACGCGGCGGCGGGCGACGCGGCGGCGGGCACCGCCAGGGCCGTGGCGAGCGCGGTGGCGACGAGCGCGGGCACGGCGGCCCTGCCCATGCCGCCGCGTCCGCGGGTCCCGGGCCATCTGAGACGTGCGAGTAGAGCTGAACGGGCCATGGGGGCACTCCATCCCGGCGCGACGGCGTCCGCTTCGAGTGGGCAGGGGGTACGGCAGGCAAGGCGCGTCCCTCGGTGGCGGTCGTCCCGGAACACCACCGAGGGCGGACGTGCTGCGACCGGGGGAGGCTCCGGTCGCACGCCTCGGCCGGGGGCACTACGTCCGCTCCGGGCGAGGAGTGCGGCGAATGTAGCCAGGCTTTCCTTCCACCGTCAACATATTCCGCGGCAAAAATCGGATGTCTGTCCGGCCGAGCCTTCGGCCTTCACCGGAAAACCTGGGCCGCAACCCCCTCCTCTGCTGGGAAAGATGGGATGAGTGGGCGCGGCCGAGCCCCTTCCTTACTTTCCCTTGGAAAGGTATGGTCCGGGACATGAGCCTCGCCGACCAGCCCCCCGCCGCCGTCCTGGTCTTCCAGACCCTGCTCGTCCACGGCCCCCTCACCCGGGCCGAGACCGGGCGGCGCACGGGACTGTCGGCGGGCGCGGTGACCAAGGCCGCGACTCCCCTCCTGGCGGACGGCTGGATCACCGAACTCGGCAGGCCGGCCCGGGAGCGGGCCAGCGGCCGGCCCGCCACGCCCATGGCCGTGCGCGCCGACCGCGCGCGGTTCGTCGGCGTCAAGGTGACCGGCGACGAACTCATCGGTGTGCTCACCGACCTGACCGCCCGGCCGCTGGCCTCCCGGCGCGCCGCACTCGACTCCCGGGACGTCGGGACCGTGGTGCTGGCGATCGCCCGGCTCATCGGGCAGCTGCGCACCGACGCGGGTGCGGAGGAGGACGGCGCCGTCCACAGCGTCGGCGTCACGATCTCGGGCGACGTGGACGGGCAGACCGGCACCGTGCAGTACTCACCGTTCCTCGACTGGCGCCGCGTGCCGCTCGCGCAGCTGGTGGAGTCGGCCTCCGGCATCCCGGCGGTGATCGAGAACGACGTGCGCGCACTGACCGTCGCCGAGCAGTGGTTCGGCGCCGGCGTGGGGCTGTCCTCGTTCGCCCTCGTCACGGTCGGCGCGGGCATCGGCTGCGGGCTGTCCATCGGCGGCCGTGTGGTGTCGGGGGCGCACGGGGTGTCGGGCGAGGTCGGCCACCTGCCGGTGGGCGGCACCGACCGCACCTGCACCTGCGGCAACACCGGGTGCGTCGAGACGGTGGCCTCCACGCACGCCATCACCGAGCAGGCCCGGCAGGCCACCGGCGACCCCGCGCTCACCATGGAGGAGGCGGTACGGCTGGCGCAC
Organism: Streptomyces sp. NPDC005722; assembly: GCF_040630935.1. NCBI lineage: Bacteria > Bacillati > Actinomycetota > Actinomycetes > Kitasatosporales > Streptomycetaceae > Streptomyces > Streptomyces sp. NPDC005722. The sequence goes on along the minus strand of NZ_JBEXYN010000009.1, from coordinate 187,328 downwards.
GCCGACAACACCGCCGTCCGCGCGGTCTTCTCCCGGGCGGGGCACGTGATGGGCCTGGCGATGGCCTCGGTGGCCAACCTCATCGGCCCGGAACGCATCATCATCTCCGGCGAGGGCGTGGCCTCCTACGACCTGTTCGCCGACCAGATCCGGCAGACCTTCGCCGACCACGCCTTCGGTGCGGCGGCCGACTGCGACCTCGTCGTCCGTCCGCTGCCCTTCGAGGAATGGGCACGCGGCGGCGCGGCCGTCGCCGCGCAGCGGGTCTTCGCCCCCGCGAAGTGAGGTCCGCCGCGCGGGCCTTCGGCGCGGGGCGCCGGGAGCAGGAGGCGGCACCTTCATGCCGCTGCACGGCGGCTGTCGGCGGCCGAGATGGGCGCGGCCGTCGCCGCGCAGCGGGTCTTCGCCCCCCGCGAAGTGACGTCCGCCGCGCGGGCCGCTCGGCGCGGAGCGCCGGGAGCAGGAGGCGGCCCCCACCCTCCCACCCGATTGCCCGGCGCGATTGGTGCGGGCCTGCGCAAGTTCGTCTGGGGTCGGCGCCGCGCCGGCGCACGTCCTCAACGCTCGCGGTTCACCCCAACATCCTCGGGCACCGCGTCCGCCGCTCGTCGTTTCCGGGCGCACCCCGACACACCCCCTCCCGCCGTATGGGCGCACAACGGCCGGTGGGGGGTATGGAGGCAGTCCGGAGGCGCCCCGGACCGCTACCTCGGGCGGTGATCGTCGTGCAGCCCGTGCTGGAGACCGGAACCACGGACGGCTTCACCCTCTGGCCGGTGGCCGAGTGGGAGCCGTTCACCTTCATGCCGCTGCACGCCGGGCTGTCGGCGGCCGAGATGGGCGCGGCCGTCGCCGCGCAGCGGGTCTTCGCCCCCCGCGAAGTGACGTCCGCCGCGCGGGCCGCTCGGCGCGGGGGGCCGGGAGCAGGAGGCGGCCCCCACCCTCCCGCCCTCCCCCAGCCTTCGGCCGGGAGGCGCACCCCGCCACACCCCCTCCCGAGGTAGGGGCGCACAACGGCCGGTGGGGGTCAGTGAGGCAACCGGGGTGCCCCGGACCGCTTCCTCGGGCGGTGATCGTCGTGCAGCGCGTGCTGGAGACCGGAACCACGGACGGCTCCACCCTCTGGCCGGTGGCCGAGTGGGAGCTGTTCACCTTCATGCCGCTGCACGGCGGGCTGTCGGCGGCCGAGTTGGGCGCGGCCGTCGCCGCGCAGCGGGTCTTCGCCCCCGCGAAGTGACGTCCGCCGCCCCGGGGCAGCCGGAAAACAGGAGGCGGCCCGGCGTCGCGCCGGTGCAGACTCGGGCGGTGATCGTCGTGCAGCCCGTGCTGGAGACCGGAACCGCGGACGGCTTCGCCCTCTGGCCGGTGGCCGAGTGGGAGCCGTTCACCTTCGTGCCGCTGCACGGCGGGCTGTCGGCGGCCGAGATCGGTACGGCCGTGATGACCGTCGCGGCGTACAACGGCACGGAGGCGGACGATGCGGACCTCCCCGCCCGTTCAGGGGATCCGGTGGAGGCCTTCCTCCTGGGGCTGCTGTCCGAGGAGGACCTCCAGTGCTACGGCGGCTTGCGGATCGCCGACCCCGCGGGCGGGGCCGTGCTGCTTCCCGGCTGCTGCTGCGGCCTGGAGGACTGGCGGGAGACCTGGCTCGGCGTCCTCGACGGCACCGGTGACACGTGGCTCGGCCACAGCCCCTGGCCGCTCGCCGAACGGCGCGGCGACGTCGTCCGTCTGACCGTCGACGCGGAGCGGGACGACGGTCCGGCGTTCGAGGTGGCCGCCGACGTCCTGCGCCAGGGGATCGCCGACGCCGAGCGGGACCTGGCGGCGTTCCTCCGTGCCTGCGCCGGCTGGGCCGCGTCGCGTCTGCCCGGGCACGCCCCGGCGGTCGTCGCCGCGCTCGCCCGCGCGGTCGGCATGCCGCCGCCGTAGCCGTGGTGCCCGCGACCGTGTGAGCCCGACCCCGGCGAGGACGACCAGCATGCCCGCCACCACCCTTCCGCCCACCGGCTCGCCGAGCACGAGGGCGCCGAGCCCCACCGACACGACAGGGAGCAGGTAGCCGACGGTGGCCGCGTCGGTCGCGCCCTCGTCGGCGATGACGCGGACCGTCAGGTGGAAGGTGACTCCGGTGCACAGGACACCGAGGACGAGCACCGCGACGACCGGACGCACCGTCAGCGCGATCCCACCGGTGCCGGTCGCGAGGAGGGCCGGGACGCTCAACATGGTCGCGGCGCTCAACTGCGCGGCGGCGAGCGGGAGCGTGCCCGTACCCGTGCCGACGAGCCTGCGCCCCATGTAGGTGAACGCGAGCGCGTAACTCGCCGCCGCGCCCAGCAGGGCCAGGGCGCCCCAGCCCGGCAGACCCGAACGGTGCCAGGGGGCGAAGATCAGCAGGACGCCCGCGAAGCCGGCGAGCAGCCCGCAGAGGCGGGGTCCGCGGATGCCGCGTTCCGTGCCCAGGGCGAGGCCGATGAGCAGCGACCACAGCGGCGTCGTGGCGTTGAGCACGCCGGCGACGCCGGAGTCGACGCTCTGCTCGCCGACGCCGAACAGGAGGAAGGGCAGCGCGTTGCAGAGCAGCGCGGCCAGCGCGATCCGGCCCCACAGCACCCGTCCGCGCGGCAGACGCAGACCCGCACGGCGGCAGAGCAGGAGCAGCAGGGCCGCGCCGGAGGCGCAGCGCAGGAAGGTGACCCAGGCGGGCGGCAACCCCTCCAGTGCGATCTTGATCCAGAGGAAGGTCGACCCCCACAGGAGGGCCAGCACCCCCAGCCGCAACAGCGCCCTCGCGCCCCCACCGCCACCGCTTCCGGACTCCCCGGACATCCCCGCCTCCGCTCGTCGCAACGTCACCGTCCCCCGACGTTCCCCCACCGTGTTCTGGTACGACAAGCGAAAGTTCACGGAGCTACCGTTAAGCTGGGCTACATGCTCGACGTGCGCCGCATGCAGGTCCTCCGGGCGGTGGTGACCAGCGGCTCGGTCACCGCGGCCGCCACCCATCTCGGTTACACGCCCTCGGCGGTCAGCCAGCAGATCGCCGTCCTGGAGCGGCAGGCCGGGATCCCGCTGCTCGAACGCGTCGGACGCGGCGTCCAGCCCACGCCCGCCGGACTGCTGCTCACCGAGTACGCCGCCCGCATCGGCAGGGAGGTGGCCGAGGCCGAGACGGCGCTCGCCGACCTGCGCGCGGGCCGCAGCGGCCGGCTGACGGTGCGCTACTTCCCCACGGCGGGAGCGGACCTGGTCGCCCCGGCGGTCGCGCGGCTGCGTCGTGAGCATCCGGGGGTGCGGATCGACCTCGGCCTGGTCGACCCCGGCGATCCGCTGCCGGAGGTGGAGAAGGGCCGCGCGGACCTGGCGATCGTGGTGCGGCCCCGAGGGCAGGGCCGGGAGGGGCTGCGCCTGGTGCACCTGCGGGACGACCCGTACCGGGCGGTCCTCCCCAAGGGCCACCGCCTCGCCGCGAAGCGGGTGCTGGACCTCACCGACCTCGCGGGTGAGCCGTGGGTGGGCAGCGAGTCCCCGGACGGTTCGTGCCTGGAGCTGATCCTCCAGGCGTGCGCCGCCGCCGGCTTCAGCCCCGACGTCGTCGTGCAGAGCGAGGACTACGCCACCGCCCAGGGGTTCGTGGCCGCCGGTCTCGGGGTGAGCCTGCTGCCGCTGGCCGCCCTGGCGCACCACCACCCCGGGGTCGTCGTACGGAGGGTGCGCGGCCCGGAACCCGTCCGCGCGGTCCACGCCGCGGTGCGCGAGACCTCGCTGCTGCAACCGGCGCTGCGGGGGCTGCTCGACGCGCTGCGGGACGTCGCACGGGGCCCGGCCGCGGCGGACCCCGCCCACCCCTGACAGACCGTCACATACGCTCTCGCGGGTAACCGATGCCCTCGATGTCCTCGGCCAGCTGCGCGAGCGTGACCTCCGCGTTCAGCGTCGCGACGACCTCCGCGGTGAGCGGACGCAGCGCCTTGACGTGACGTACCGCGTCGAGGTCGACCGGCACCTCGTAGTAGTCCTCGGCGAAGGAGCGGAACGCCTCGGGGGAACGGTCGGTCAGCATCTCGAACAGGTACGAGGCGCCGTCGGCGTCCTCGCGGTCGGCCGGCAGGTCGACGGAGCCGTGCCGCCACGCGTCGTCCCCGGCTCCGCGCCACAGGCAGACGGTCGCGACCGGCACCCCCTCCTCGTCGCAGAACGCCGGCTCCTCCACGTACGCGCGGAAGGCCTCCGGCACCTCGTCGACGACGCCCGGCCACGGTTCGTGGTCCTCCGAACCGTAGGGGCTGACGGGCGACTCGTGGTCGAAGCCGCGGATGAAGGCGCCGGCGGCGGAGAACACGATGGCGTACTCGTCGCCCGACCCGTTGCGCAGGGAGGCCATCTCCTCGTCCGCGTCCCACACGGCGTCGAAGGAGTGGTAGCGGGTCTCCCACTCGGGGCTGAGGATCGCCTCGAGCATCGCCAGGGCGCGGCAGTGGTCGCGCAGTTCGGCGATGGAGGGCAGGAGCGGGGCAACATCGTGGACGGTCACGCGCACATCCAAGCCCATGGCCCCGCCGGCCGCGCACCCGGGGGCCGGGGCGTGCGGAAATCCGTTGCCGCGCCCGCTCCCCGTCGGCCCATCATGGTCGGCGCGACCACTCCGGAAGGCGGACATGCACCCACACACCCCGAGCGGCGACCGGTCCGGGACCGGCACGGCCCTGGTACGCCGGTTGCTGCGCGCGCAGTTCCCCCACTGGGCGGACCTCCCCCTCACCGCCACGGAGTCGGCCGGCACCGCCAACGTCATGTACCGCCTGGGCACGGACATGGCGGTGCGGCTGCCCAGGACCGCGGGCGCCGCGGACGACGTGAAGAAGGAGCACCAGTGGCTGCCGCGGCTCGCGCCGGCGCTCCCCACGGCCGTTCCCGCGCCCCTCGGCAAGGGCGCGCCCGCCGACGGGTACCCCTGGCCGTGGTCGGTGTACGGGTGGCTGGAGGGCGAGCACCCCTCCGTGGGCCGTGTCGCCGAACCCGGCCCGCTCGCCGGGGATTTGGCGGCCTTCGTGGCCGCCCTGCAGCGCGTCGGCCCGGCCGGCGCGCCGCCCGCGTACCGCACCGGGCCCCTTTCCGCGCGCGACGGCGAGACGCGTTCCGCCATCGACGCGCTGCGCCCGGAGGTCGACCCCGCGGCGGCCCACGCGGTGTGGGAGGCCGCGCTGGCGGCTCCGGAACGGCAGGGGCCGCCGGTGTGGGTGCACGCGGATCTGCAGCCGGGCAACCTCCTCGTGGCGGACGGCGGGCTCCGCGCCGTCATCGACTTCGGCTGCGCGGGTCTCGGCGACCCCGCCGTCGACACCATCGCCGCCTGGTACGTGCTGCCCGCCGAGGGTCGCGCCGCGTTCCGTACGGCACTGGGCACCGACGAGGCGACCTGGGCGCGCGGTCGCGGCTGGGCGCTGTCGATCGCGCTGATGGAACTGCTGCACTACCGGGACACCCACGAGCGGATGGCGTCCATCGCCCGGCACGTCCTCGGCGAACTCCTCGCCGTCGGGGAACGCTGAACCCTGCGGGCGGCGCATCCTACCCGCGGCCGTGGGGCCGCTCGCCCGCATCGGTGATTCCCCCACGGGAGGCGTCACGTTCAGTAGCTTCTCCGTCACCAACCGGGGTGGCGGCGCGCGGACGCGCGGACGCCTGGAGAGCGACGGCAAGGAGCGGACGCCGATGGCGAATGTGGAGACCTCCCTCAAGGAGACGATGACGTCGATCGAGGGCAGCGTGGGTGCTGCCCTCGTCGACTACACCAGCGGGATGGCGCTGGGCACGATCGGTGGCGGCAAGGACCTCGACCTCACCGTCGCGGCCGCCGGCAACACCGACGTGGTCCGCGCCAAGGCACGGACGATGAAGGAACTGGGCCTCAAGGAGGAGATCGAGGACGTCCTGATCACCATGGACACGCAGTACCACCTCATCCGGCTGCTCAAGAGCCGTGACGGCAACGGCCTGTTCCTCTACCTGGTGCTCGACCGGCGCAACGCCAACCTGGCGATGGCCCGGCACCGCCTGCGGCGCATCGAGGCCGATCTCGAGCTGTAGCCGCCGGTCCTTCCTCGGGGTCCCGTGTGCCCGGGAATTGAAGAATCCTTCAATTCGGCACATCCTGATCCGCACAAGCACGGCGGTGCACGGGCCCCCGAGGGGGAAGGATTGGACGCAGCATCGCGCCGGTGGGAGCGGGGAGCCGCCGCCGGCGGGTGCGGGAAGGGCCGTCGGAATCCGGGCAGGAGCGATCAGACGATGCAGGTACCCCTGTACCAGGCCAAGGCGGAGTTCTTCCGCATGCTCGGGCACCCCGTGCGGATCAGGGTCCTGGAGCTGCTCCAGAACGGCCCGGTGCCGGTGCGGGACCTGCTGAACGAGATCGAGATCGAGCCCTCGAACCTGTCGCAGCAGCTCGCGGTGCTGCGCCGGTCCGGCATCGTGGTGTCGATACGCGAGGGCTCCACCGTCAGCTACGCCCTCGCCGGCGGGGACGTCGCCGAACTCCTGCGCGCGGCCCGCCGCATCCTCACCGAACTGCTCGCGGGCCAGACGGAGCTGCTCGCCGAACTCCGCCAGGCCGACGCCCCGGCCACACACTCGGAGGAGCAGGTCAGCCACCCCGCCGGCTGAGCGTTCCGGCGCCGGCTGGGCCAGAATGGTCGGGAGGTGAGCGCCATGACGCCTTGGCGGGTTCGTGATCTGGAGGAAGGCGACCTGGACCAGGTCGTGCGGATCTGGGAGGAGTCGCGCGACACGGCCGAGGATCCCGCGGTGACCCTCGCGGAGGTGGTCGGGGCGCTGCGCGTGGGGGCGCCCGCGGTGGTGGCGGTGGTCGGTGACCGGGTCGTGGGGGCCGCCGTGTCGTCGACGGCCCAGGAACGCGCCTGGGTGCTGCGGCTGGCCATCGCCCGGCAGTGGCGGCACCACGGGATGGGCTCGGCGCTGCTGGCCGCCCTGGAGGAGAGCCTCGGCCAGACAGGGGTGCGCCGGATCGGGGCGCTGTTGCCGGCGGGCGAGGTCGGCGAGCAGGCGTTCCGGAACTCGGGCTACTCCTTCCGCCCCGGGCTGGGCTACTTCGAGAAGCTGCTGTCGGCCGACTCCGCGGAGGCCGTGCTGCTGGACCAGCTCGGTGGCGCGGTCCCGGAGGAGGGGCTGTGGGACCGCATCGCGGGCATGGCCGCGGAGAAGACGCTCATCGAGCGGCGGCTGGTGCTGCCGCTGGAGAACCCGGGGGTCGCGGAGCGCTACCGCCTCGTCCCACCGCGTGCCGTGGTGCTGTTCGGTCCCCCGGGCACGGGCAAGACGACCTTCGCGAAGGCGGTGGCGTCCCGGCTGGCGTGGCCGTTCATCGAGGTGCTGCCGTACCGGCTGGCGGAGGACGCGCACGGGGTGGCGGACGGGCTGCGCCGGTTGTTCGCCCGCGTCGAGCACCTGGAGCAGGTGGTGCTCTTCTTCGACGAGGCGGAGGAGATCGCCTCGGAGCGGCAGGACCCGTCCACCCTGGCCCACCGGGTGACCAACGAGCTCCTGAAGCTCATCCCGCAGTTCCGGCGCGGCGAGCGCCGGCTGCTGATCTGCGCGACCAACGCGGTGCGCTCGCTGGACCCGGCCTTCCTGCGCCCCGGCCGCTTCGACTTCCTGATCCCGGTCGGCCCGCCGGACCCCGCGGCCCGCCGGGCCATCTGGGTCCGCTACATCGGGCCGGACCGTGTCACGGACATCGACCTGGACGCGCTGGTCGAGGCCAGCGACCGCTTCACGCCGGCGGACATCGAGTACGCGGCCCAGGCCGCCGCGCAGACCGCCTTCGAACGGCACCTGGCGACGGATCCGCGCACCACGGCGGATCTGACGCACCGCACCGAGGACTACCTGCAGGCCGTCGCCCGCACCCGCACCACGCTCACGACGGAGGACATCCGCGCCTTCGACCACGACCTGCGCTCCGCCGCACGCGTGTGAGGCCCGCGGGGCCCGTTGGACGGCGGTGAACGCTCCGCGCCAGGTTCGTGGCCGAAACCGGCGGACATCCGCGATGTGCGGGCGGCGTCCCCCCTCGGGGCCCTATGGTGATCGTGGGTCGGCAGATACGCGCTCCCCCGTCCGTGTCTGCCGGCCCGCCCTGTCTTGGGGGCCCGGCGGGTGCCGGGCCCCGAGGGACGTCAGGACAGCTCGGGGACGTCGATCCGGTCGATGTCCGGGGCGTACCCGGTGCCGCTGCCGAAGGTGACGGTGTTGGCGCCCGCCTTGAGCATGACGGGGACACTGACCGTCTCGACGGTGCCCCAGTCGCCCGTGGAGGCGAACCTGTGGGCGGTGGCGGCGCCGCCGTTGGCGGAGACCTGGACGGTGCGGGCGTCACCGCTCACGTAGGCGACGTCGACCAGGTAGGTGCCGGCCCTCTTCACCACGACGTCGCCGAAGGTGAGCGAGCCCCCGAGGTAGAGGTTGCCGGCCTTGCGGCCGCCGGAGCAGGCGGAGCAGTCGGCGAGGGAGGCGTTGCCGGCCAGGGTGTTGCCCGGGGCCTCCGCCTCGTAGCCGGTCGTGCGCACGGCGGGGCCGTGCGGGGTGACGGTGAACAGGCGCGAGCCGTGCGCGGGGAGGGACGCGGTGACCTTGTCCTTGACGGCGCCGAGGTCCTCGTGGTTCCACAGGTCGCGGACGAGGGCGCGACCGGAGAAGCCGAGCGAGGTCCAGTCGGCGGTCACGGCGGCGGGGGCGTCGCCGAGGTTGAACAGGGCGACGGTGTAGCTGCCGTCGGCGTTCCTCGCGGCCCAGACCTGCCGGTCGCCGGCGGGGGTGACCGGGCGGGCCGGGCGGGTGCCGGACTGGTTGAGGGCGATGACCTCGCGGTTGGTCAGCAGGGACAGCCCGTAGTCGTCGAGGCGGGTGAGGTCGTCACCGGTGTACAGCGGGGACTTGGCGATGGCCCACAGCGTCATGTAGGTCTGCCGCTCGGCCTTGGTGAGGCCGTCCATCCTCCCGTTGCCGACGTCGAGGGAGTCCAGGTCGTTCCAGCCGCCGGGACCGCCGTGCCGGCTCCACGCCGCCGCGTCGTCGAAGCGGTCGTCGACCGAGTTCTCCCAGCTGACGAGGGTGTCGCAGTAGCACTCGACGTCGGTGTCGATGCGCCAGCCGTTGGAGAGCTTCTTCCAGTCGGCGACGTGGCCGATGTCCAGCGACCAGGACAGTTCGAGGTGGATGGTGCGGCCGGTGGCGGCGATGGCCTTCTGCCAGGCGGCGATGTCGGCGCGGTTGTCGTAGTTGTCACCGCTCTTGAAGGAGCCGGGGCCGACGCCGTCGATCTTCAGGAAGTCGTAGCCCCAGTCGGCGATCATCCGCGCCTGGGAGTCGACGTACTTCTGCGCGCAGGGGTTCGAGAAGTCGATCTTGTAGGAGCTGTCCCAGCCGTTGGTGGTGCGCAGGTCGTCGTAGACGATGTCGGCGGTGGTGCAGTCGGTGGTGTTCCAGATCGGCAGCTTGCCGTCGCCGTACCCCTCCTTCTCCAGGCCGACGGGCAGGTAGATGCCGGCCTTGAGCCCCTTGCCGTGGATGTGGTCGGCGACCGCCTTCATGCCGCGCGGGAAGCGCTCCGGGTCGGGGGTCTGCCGGCCGTACGCGTCGAACTCGGGCTTCCAGCTCTGGTCGCGCCACCAGCCGGCGTCGAGGTTGACGTGGTCGTAGCCGTACTTCTTCAGCTTGGCGGCGAGGGCGTCGGTCTGCTTGAGGACGTTCGCCTCGGTCAGGTAGCTGTAGTCGCCGGTGGGGTTGAGACCGGGGTACTTCGAGGACTGCATGCTCCAACTGGACCAGCCCATGTAGGGCTTGGCGGCGACCTGGTGCGCGGTGGCGGTCGTCGCGGCGGGCGCGGCGTCCGGGCCGGTCGCCCCGGCCGCGGGGACGGCCGCCGACACTCCGGCGGTGAGGGCCAGGACGAGCAGCGTCCTGGCGGCGGTCGAGGACAGGGGGGAGCGCGAGGGTGACCGCATGGGTCGGGCCTCCTGGGGGTGGGGGGTACGGCGGGTGGGGGGTGCCGGGCCTGACGAGGTCAGCCCTTGCCGGAGCCGATGGTCAGGCCGCTGATGAACTGCCGCTGGAGCGCGAAGTACACCAGCAGGGTGGGGATCGCCGTCATCAGGGCGCCGGCGGCGATGAGGTTGGGGTTGGTGAAGTACTGGCCCTGCAGGTTGGCCAGGGCCGAGGTGATGGGCCGCTTGTCACCCGTCTCGATGAGGGCGAGCGGCCAGAAGAAGTCGTTGTAGATCCAGATCGACTCCAGCGTGGCCAGCGCGGCGAAGGCCGGCCGGCACAGCGGGAGGATGATCTGGAAGAACTGCCGCCACACCGGGGCGCCGTCGACGAGGGCGGCCTCGGAGATCTCGCCCGGGATCGTCTTCATGTAGTTGCTCAGCACGAAGGTGCAGAAGCCGCACTGGTAGGCGATGTGGATGGCGATGATGCCCCACGTCGAGTTGTACAGCAGCAGCGAGTCGCTCATCCACGCCGGCAGCGGCACCAGCAGGTAGAGCCGGTAGAGCGGGGTGATCAGCACCTGCGCGGGCAGCAGGTTGCCCGCGGTGAAGAGCATCAGCAGCGCGATGTTCCACCGGAAGTCGAAGCGGGAGACGAAGAAGGCGACCGCGGCGGAGAACAGCAGGGTGCCCAGCACCGACGGGACGGTGATGAGGACCGAGTTCCAGAAGAAGTGCGGCATGCCGGACTGGTTCCAGGCGTCGGTGTAGTTCTGCAGGCTGATGCCCCGGGGCCAGGACAGGTAGCCGTGCTTGCTGGTGTCCGCGTAGGGGCGCAGCGAGGTGTACACGGCCCACAGCAGTGGCAGCAGCCACAGCAGCGCGATGGTGGCGAGCATCAGGTGGCGGCCGGTCTGCCGCGGGGGCTTCGAGGCGCCGCCGCCGTGCGGCGGTTCGTCGCGGGGGCGGGCCGGGGTGACGGGCGGGGCGGCGGTCGTGGTCACCGGTCCTCCTTGCGGAAGGTCTGGACGAGGAAGGTCCCGATGGCGGCGAGGGAGACCAGGAGCAGGACGACCGCGAGAGCGGAGCCGTAACCGATGTGACTGGACTCGCCGATGATGTTGTCGGTGATGAGCAGCGACAGCAGTTCCATGCCGGGCTTGCTGCCGACGCCGCCGCCGAGCACGTAGACGACGTCGAAGGCCCGCAGGGACTCCATGACGGTGACGACGAGGATGATGACGTTGACCGGCTTGAGGGCGGGGAAGACCACCTTCAGGAAGGTCTGGCGGCCGTTGGCGCCGTCGAGGGCGGCGGCCTCCTTCAGGGCCGGGTCGAAGCCCTTCAGCCCGGCCAGGTAGAGGATCATGATGTAGCCGGTGTGCCGCCAGGCCGAGGCGACCAGGACGGCCCACAGGTTGAGGTCGGGGTCGCCTAGCCAGTCGATGTGGTGGCCGGGGGCCGCCGCGTTCAGGATGCCGTCCAGCAGGCCGGTGTCGGGGTTGTAGATGATCTCCCAGATGAGGCCGACGACGGCCAGCGAGAGCACCATCGGCAGGAAGATCGCCGTCTGGTAGACCCGGGTGAAGCGCAGCTTCCGGTCGAGCTGGTAGGCGAGGAAGATCCCGAACGGGGTGGGCAGCAGCGCGGTGAAGAGCAGCCAGATGACGTTGTGCCGCACCGCCGGCCAGAACGGCGGGTAGTTGGTGAGGATCTGGTGGTAGTTGTCGAGCCCGACCCAGTGGATGTCGGACAGGTAGATGCCGTCCCAGCTGGTGAAGGACAGGCCCATGGAGGCCAGGGCCGGCAGCCAGACGAAGACCAGGAGGGCGAGCAGCGGCACGCCGACGACGACCGTCAGGAACAGCCGGTCGCCGGGGCCGAGCCGGCGGGGGCGGCGCCGGGGCGCCGCGGTGGCGGGGGCCTGCGGCCCGGGGACGGGGGGTGCGGTGGGGGACGCGGAGGGCACGGTGAACCTTCCCGGTCCGGTCAGGAGGTGAAGAAGCGCGAGCGCTGCGACTCGATGCGCTTGAGCAGGGCGGCGCCGTCGTCCGGGTGGCCGAGCCACTGGGTGAGTCCGGGCAGGACGACCGTGGAGATGAACCCGGGGTCGCTGTCGCGGTCGGCGAACTGGGTGATGTGCTTGGCGGAGGCGATGAGTTCGGCGGACTTCTTCTGCAGCGGGTTGTAGGAACCCGTGTCAGCCTGCGCGTGGACGGCCACGTTGCTGGGGTCGACGCCCATGTAGAGGCCCTCGGCCTTGGCGCCGCCGAGGAACTCCAGCAGCTTCTTGGCGCCCTTCTCGTTCTTGGGACGGCGGCTGAGCATGAAGCCGTCCGTGGGCGCCTCGACGGCGTCCTGGCCGTTGGCCGGGTCGATCTCGGGGAAGGGGAAGAAGTCGATGTCGGCGCGGAGCGCCTCGTCGGAGACCTGCTGGCCGAGGAAGAGGCCGATGACCGCCATGCCGGACTTCTTGTCCAGCAGTGACTGGGCCGCGTCCTGCCAGGAGCGTCCGCCGGCGCCCTGCTGGTAGTAGGGGCTGATCTCGCGCCACAGGTCGAGGGTGGTGGCGGCGCGCTTGTCGGTCCAGGAGACCTCGCCCCGCATCAGGGACATGTGGAACTCGTAGCCGTTGGCCCGCAGGTTGAGGTAGTCGAAGGCGCCGAGGATGCTCCAGGCGTCGCCGCCGCCGTAGCCGGAGGCGATCGGGGAGAGGCCGTCCTTCTTCATCCGCTTGGCGAGCGCGGTGAACTCGGACCAGGTGCGGGGCACGGTGTAACCGCGCTCCTCGAACAGGCTCTTCCGGTAGAAGACGCCCCAGGGGTAGTTGTACAGCGGGACGAAGTAGAACTTGCCGTCCTCGCCGCGGGAGAGCTGCTTGGTGGCCTCGCTGAAGCCGCCGCCTATCTTCTCCCACACGTCGTCGAGCGGGGTGGCCAGGCCCTTCTTGGCGAAGTACTGCATGCGGTATCCGGCGAACCAGGTGAAGACGTCGTCCGGAGTGCCCTGCAGGTAGCTGGAGATGCTCTTCTGGAAGCTGTCGTGGTCGACGGTGTTGGTCTTGACCGTCAGGCCGCTCTCCTTGGCGAAGGCCTTGGTGACCGCGGCGTAGGCGGACTTGGGCGTGGCGTCGGCCCCGTTGGACCCGAAGGTCACCGTCTTGGGGTCGGCCGTCGCTCCCCCGCCGCAGGCGGTGAGGAGGGGGGCGGCGAGCGTCGCGGCCCCGAGCCCGAACAGTCCGCCGACCACGGTGCGGCGGCTGGGCTGAAGCGCGGTCGGGACGGTGCGGCTCTGCAGCGTCATCGCTACTCCTAGTACGTGTCTGATCTGATGAAGGACTGGATCGCGGTGGCCGCGGCCCCGCGCGCCCACTCCTCGAAGGGCAGCGGCCGCGTCCGCAGGTCGCACTGCCCGGCGGTGCCGAAGGCGGAGGCGGCGAACGCCTCGAGGATCTGGTCGGCGAACAGGTCGTGGGCCACCAGGCCCTCGCCCGAGATGATCACGCGTTCCGGGCCGAAGAGGTTGGCCACCGAGCCGATGGCCCGGCCGATCGCCTCGCCGGCCCGCGCGTACACCTCCCTGGCCCCCGGGTCTCCCCCGTGGGCCAGTCGCAGCGCCTCGGCGGCGTCGGCCACGGGGGTGCCCGTCGCCTCGCGGACGGCGCGGACGATGGCGGGGTCCGCCGCGATCGCCTCCACGCAGCCGCGGTTGCCGCAGTGGCACAGGGGTCCCGCCGGGTCGATGGACAGGTGGCCGATCTCACCGGCCACCCCGTACGCGCCCGAGACGACGCGCCCGTGCACGACGAGGCCGCAGCCGATGCCGGCGCCGACCGTCACCACGGCGAAGTCGGACAGGCCCACGCCGGCGCCGAACCACTGCTCGGCGACGGTAAGCGCCCTGACGTCGTTGTCGACGGTGACGGGCAGGCCCGTGGTCATCGCCGCCAGTTCGGCCAGCGGGACGTCGCGCCAGTCGAGGAACGGCGAGTAGCGCACCACGCCGCCGGCCCGGTCCACGTCACCGGAGACCGCGATGCCCAGGCCGCTGACGGCGACGCCGAAGCCGTCCGCCTCCGCCAGCAGTTCGTGCACCAGCGCGGCCGCCGACTCCAGGACGGCCCTGGGGCCGGGGGCGGGCAGCGGCACGTGGCGGGAGGTGCGGATCCGGCAGCACAGGTCGGTGAGCACGCCGATGATCTCGTCCCCGGTGATCTTGAGGCCGATGAACAGCGCCCGGCCGCCGTCCACCCGTACGGGGTTGGCCGGCCGTCCCAGGGAGGGGCGGGCCTCCTCGTCCACGTCCTCGACGAGGTAGCCGGCCTCGATCAGCGGCCGGACCGCCTTGGTGACCGCGGCCGCGGACAGCCCGGCACGCCTGGCGACCTCGGTGCGGGTGAGCGGACCGTGGCACAGGACGGTGGTGAAGATCTGGGCGGCGGCCGGCGTGTGGGCCGGGAACGCCTCCCCCGGCAGGATCGAGCGCATGGCCGGGAACCTAGGTGGGTTCTTTTCTGCTGTCAATAAAAGAATCAAGGTTCCTCGGAAGTTGCCTCCATGAGGTGCCCTCAGCTTGAAAAGGCCGGATCAGGGTGGGTGTTGACATCTGATCCAAGGTAAGGATTGGCTGCCGACTGTTCCCCTGCACCACCCGAACGTGAGGACCCATGCCCGTGATCTCCCATGCCCCGGACACCGGGATCTGGCTGCTGAGCACCCCGCGCACGTCGTACGCGCTGCGCGTCGACGCCACCGGTGCCCCCTGCCACGTCGCCTGGGGCCCGCGGCTGACCCTCGACGAGGCCGCGGAACTCGCCGTCCCCCCGGGGCCGGACGCGAGCAGCTTCGAGGGCCGGCCCCCGGTGGGCGAGGAGCTCCCCGTCGACGGCGGCGCCCGCTTCGGGCCGCCCTCGCTCCAGGTCCGCTTCGCCGACGGGACCCGGGCCTTCGAGTGGCTCCCGGTGGGACACGAGGTGCGGGAACCGGCGCCCGGCACGGCCGAGTTGTCGCTGCGGTTCCGCGACCGCGTCCACCCGCTGGAGGTCACCCTGCGGTACCGCGTGCACGACGACAGCGACGTCATCGAACGCAGCACCGTCCTGCGCAACGCGGGCGACCGCGAACTCACCCTGCTCCGGGCCGACTCCGCCGCCTGGAGCCTGCCGCCGCTGCCCGGCTACCGGCTCAGCCACGTCACCGGCCAGTGGTCCGCCGAGAGCCGGCTGCGCCGGGACCCGCTGCCGTACGGCGATACCGTGCTCACCAGCCGCCGCGGCATCACCAGCCACCACGCCAACCCCTGGGTGATGCTCGACGCGGGCGACGCCACCGAGACCCACGGCCGGGTGTGGAGCGCCGCGCTGGCCTGGAGCGGCAGTTGGCGGATCACCGCGCAGCGCACGCACGACGGCCGGGCCGGCTTCACCGGGGGCGCCGGGCACGACGGGACGGGCCTGCCGCTCGCCCCCGGCGAGGAGTTCAGCACGCCGGTCTTCGCCGCCGTGTTCACCGACGGCGGCTTCGGCGCCGCCAGCCGCGCCTGGCACGCCCACACCCTGGCCCATGTCCTGCCGCACCCGCGGGAGATCGCGCCGGTGCTCTACAACTCCTGGGAGGCCACCGGCTTCGACGTCGACGAGGCCGGCCAGGCGGCGCTCGCCGCGCGGGCCGCCGCGCTGGGCGTGGAGCTGTACGTCGTCGACGACGGATGGTTCGGCGCCCGGCGCGACGACCGCGCGGGCCTCGGCGACTGGACCCCGGCCGCCGACCGCTTCCCCCGCGGGCTCGCCCCCCTCGCCGACGAGGTGCACCGGCTCGGGATGCGCTTCGGGCTGTGGGTGGAGCCGGAGATGGTCAACCCCGACAGCGACCTGTACCGCACGCACCCGGACTGGGTGCTGCACGTCCCCGGCCGGACCAGGACCGAGCTGCGCAACCAGCTGGTCCTCAACTTCGCGCGGCGGGACGTCGCGGACTGGGCGTACGGCTGGCTCACCCGGCTCGTCGCCGGGAACGGCGTCGACTTCCTCAAGTGGGACATGAACCGCGCGTTCAGCGAGGCCGGCTGGCCCGGCCGCGAGGACGGCGCGGACCGGCTGTGGACGGGGTACGTGCACAACCTCTACGGGGTGATCGACCGGCTCCGCGCCGACCACCCGCGGCTGCGGATCGAGTCCTGCAGCGGCGGCGGCGGCCGGGTGGACCTCGGCATCCTCTCCCGCACCGACCAGGCGTGGCCCTCGGACAACACCGACGCCGCCGACCGCGTGGCCATCCAGCACGGTTACGGCCAGGTCTACCCGGCGCGCACCATGGCCGCCTGGGTGACCGACGTGCCGAACCAGCTGACGCACCGCACGGTGCCGCTGCGCTTCCGCTTCCATGTCGCCATGGCCGGGCTGCTGGGCATCGGCGGCGACCTCGGCCGCTGGTCCGAGGAGGAACTGGCCGCCGGCGCCGAGCTGGTGGCCGAGTACAAGCGGGTCCGGCACCTCGTCCAGCACGGCGCGCTGCACCGGCTGCGCGAGGGCGGCGACGAGGGTCCCACGGTGGTGGAGTACGCCGCCCACGACGGGAGCGAGGCCCTGGTGCTGGTCTGGCAGAGCGTCCGGCGGCACGGCGGTCCGCAGGGCCCGGTGCGGCTGGGCGGTCTCACGCCCGGCGCCCGCTACCGCGACACGCGCACCGGGACCGTGCACCACGCGGCCGTGCTCGGCGGGTACGGGCTCACGCCGGACCTGCCGCCCGGGGACTGGGCCAGCACGGCGGTCCACCTGGTCCGCGTCGCGGAGCGGGACGAGCAGTGACCGCCCGGCGGCGGCGTGCCGCGCCCCGCGCATGTGGGCAACTGCACAAACCCGCAGCTCCCGGAGCTTGTCCGGTGTGACGTGGCACCGTCAAGGTGAGCTCCGTCCCGCGTCCCGAAGTCCCGCCGGCCCTCTGCACGTTCCTCACCCGATCATCGAAGGGCGTTGCATGTCCCACCGCTTCAGACGAGCACGCTTGACGGCGCTCGCCGCCCTGTTGTCCACGATCGCCGCCGCACCTTCCGTCGCCCACGCCGCGGATCCGGACGCCCCGGCGTCCCGGTCCGCGGCCCAGGCGGCTCCCGCGGCGCATTCCCTCACCCTCTCCGACGGCTCGGTGCTGCGCTGGTCCGACGACGGGTCGGGCACCCTGACCCGCAAGGACGGCACCACCCGGGCCTTCCCCGTGGTGGCCCCCCAGGGCCGCAGCGCGTTCGGCGACCCGCTGACCCCCTCGCCCGGGATACTCCAGGCCAGGGCCGACGCCGCCGCGCTGACCCCGTACAGCGTGGGCGCGTCCACGGGCGCCCGCTCCGCGGTCCGCCCCCGCACGATGAACTCCGGCGCCGTGCAGCTCCCGAAGGAGGTCCTCGCGGCCGTCGGCGGCATGGGCGACCGGAGCGCGGCCCGCACCACCGCCCCCTCGACCGCCGCCAAGGACCTGCCCGCCAACGAGGGCCTGACGACGTCCTTCCAGTCGTACCTCAACGCGGGCGGCGTCAACGCGGTCGGTGCCTTCCAGGACACCGCGACCTACCTGCGAGCGCTGCCCGGCGAGGGCCAGATCGTCACCAACGTGTCGCTGGGCGACCTCACCGACCAGGGCATGGCCGACGCGGGCGACGAGTACGTGCGCCTCAACGGCCCCACCACGGTGCTCCGTGACGGCAAGCGCTACCTGGACTTCCCCTCCCTGCCGCTGATACCGACCTTCACCAGCGACAACAAGGGCCGTCTCGACGCCGCCGGCAGCATCGAGGGCCAGGACCCCAACCTCGCCGAAGTGCTGCTCGACTTCTCGATGATGGCCCCGCTGCCGCACGACCGGCAGCGCCCCGAGGCCACCGGCAGCGGCGCCACCGACCTGCTGGGCATCGCGCCCGGCGCGCAGTACCGGCTGGTGATCCCCGAGGAGCCCTCCGCGGTCGGCATCGCGGCGGCCCTGCGGGCCGCGGCCGCCCAGAAGCCCCGGCCGGACGTCATCACCGCGAGCCTCGGCTTCGGCACGGACGGCTCGATCGGCTTCCCCTCCCGGTGGCTGGAGGACGACCCCGAGATCAGGGACACCCTGCGCTCCATCGTGGACTCGGGGATCGTGGTGGTCGTGTCGTCCAACGACGGCACCCGCCTGGGCCTGCCGGTGTCCGTCGGCCCCGACGGCGGCAGCACCCCGACCGACCTGACGTCGAGCAGCCGCGCGCAGACGTCCATCGACGACGTCGCCCCCACAACGACCCCCACCCTGGTCCGTGACACCGGGGTGATCGCCGCCGGCGGCACGACCGTCGACGACACCCTGGGCTCGGACGACGTGCGCACCGCGGTCTACCCGACGACCCGCTACAACGGATCGGCCGGCTACTCCTCGGGGTTCGGCACGCGGATCGACCTGGCGGCGCCCGGCGACAACCTGCCCTCGCTGATCCACACCCCGGAGGGACCGGGTGTGGTGCTCAACGGCGGCACCTCCGCCTCCGCCCCGATGATCGCCGCCGCGGCGGCCAACGTGCTGGCGGCCGCGGAGGCGACCGGGCAGGAGCTCAGCCCCCGCGAGGTCAGGAAGCTGCTGGTCGACACCGGCCGCCCGATCGCCCAGCCCCCGCAGGCCGACCGGGAACTGCGGATGGGCCCGCAGCTGGACGTCACGGCGGCGGTCGAGAAGGTGCTCGCCGAGCGCCACGACCTCACCCCCGCCGCGGTACGGCTCTCCGTCGCCGAGCGCCAGTTGCTGTCGGTGAGCCCGACGACCTCCTTCGTCGAGGCCACCGACCCCTCCGCCATCGACCTGGCGGGCCCCGCCGACGCCTGGGGCAACCCGTCCGGGCAGAACGCCGTCTCGCCCGTCACCTTCGGCCTCGACCTCACCGGCGCCCACCGGAAGCTGACGTACCGTCTGCGCGTCGGCGACCACGGCACGATCCCGTCCGCGGGCCCCAGCCTGCGTGTCCTGCCGCGTGAGCTGCTGGGCGCCGCCGGCCTGCCCCTGGCCTCCGGCGAACCGCGCTCGGTGCAGGTGACGTTCGAGGCGCTCTCCGGGAACAAGGTCGTGGCCTCGACCGGCAAGCGGCTCACCTTCGGCGCCGCCGACGGCACCTATGTGCAGCCCAAGGCCCCGACCGCGCCCGGCTCCTCCCCGCTGGGCAAGCCCGTCACCGTGCACTACGACCTCACCGGCCTGCGCGACGCCACCGCGCCCGAGCTGGTGCTCTCCTCGGTCGGTCACTGGACGCCCTTCACCACCAGCGACAAGTGGCGTGCTCAGTGGCGCACCCCGCTCACCGGCACCAAGGGCACGGTGACCATCCCCGCCTCGGCCTTCGAACCGGGTGGCGCCGGGCTCTACGGCATCGGCGTCACGCTCTACGACGGCCAGGTCTTCGGGGACTTCCGTGCCCTGCGCGTCGGACCCGGCGCCGACCAGCGGCCGCAGGCGCCGCTGCTGGGGCAGGGCACGTCCGCCACGGCGCACGCCGTGGAACTGAGCCGGCCGGCACCGAAGCTCACGGTCGCCTGGGACGCCTCCTCGGTACGGCACGCCGACGGCGCCGCCATCGAGTTCCTCACCCCGGCGCCCACGCTGTACGGGGCGCTCAACACCGCCACCAACCAGAACGGCAGCGGCCGCGACGACAACGGCGTCGACCACGCCTCCACCCTGCTGCGGCCCCTGCCGTCGGTGAAGGGCCGGACGGTGCTGGACCTGAAGGCCCTCGGTCTGCCGACCGGACTGCAGTACCCGGTCCGGATCCTGCCCACCCGGAACGGCAAGCCGGTGGGGCAGGCGTCGCCCACGTCGTTCCTGCAGTACCTCGACGGCGACACGGTCTCCGGCACCCTGGAGAACATCGAGGTCAGCGGCGGCAAGGCGCTGCTCGCCACCGACGAGTTCACCGAGGGCGAGGACGGCTGGATCCACCTGGCGGCCTCGGCCACCACCGCGTACTCGCTCAAGGACGGCACCCTCGGCACCACGGTGTCCCGCGAGACCGGCACCTCGATGATGCAGGAGGTGCTGGGGGCCGACCCGGGCACGGGACACACCCTCATCGGCCACCGGCCGTTCGACGGCGGCGTCCTCCCCGAGGTCGACCTGCGCGACACCGCGACGGGTGGGCGCGTGAGGCTCAGCACCCTCGACCCGGGCACCGGCTCGACGTCGGTGTACTACCAGGGCGGGGTCGTCGACCCGGCCCGTCACCGGGCGGCCGTGACGACCTTCGACGGGGTCACCGGGGTCGCCTCGCTGTGGACCGTCGACATGACCACCGGCAAGGTCTCCGCGCCGATCGCGCTCAACGCGGACAACCCGGGGCGCGCCTTCGGCAACATCTCCGTCGACGCGTCGAGCGGCACCTTCTTCGTGGCCACCACCGGCACCATGGGACCCTGCCTGTCCGGGCGCGTCCCCTACTGGGCCGTCTCGGTCGACGCCGGCACCCGCCAGGTGTCGCCGCTGACCACCATGCCGGCCTGCACCGCCGGGCTGCTGCCCGACGGCAAGGGCGACCGGGTCTACGTCGCCGCGGGACCCGCCACCCCCAGCTACACCACCGGCGAGTTCCCCACCGCCACCTGGCGTACGGCCGACCAGAAGAGCCTGGCCACCGGTGCCCCGGCCGACCTGGGCACCCGGGGCGTCATGTGGCCGGCGCTCGACACCCGGCACCACGTCGCCGTCGTCGCCCACCTCTACGAGGAGGCCACGACCGGCGACAACAACGCCCTCAGCGAGATCACCGTCCTCGACCCCGACACCGGCAGGGTGCTCTCCCGGCACCCCGTCGCCAACCTCGTCAACTCCACCCTCAGCACCAGCAACTTCGACTTCACCAGCCGGCGCGGCCTGTTCCTCGACCCCGCCACCCGCACGGTCTTCCTGGTGAACCCCTGGGCCAACGGGCTCCAGCGCCTCACCTACTGACCGACGGCCCACGGGGCCGGGTCCGCCACGCCCGACGCGTGCCGGACCCGGTCTCCCGGTCGTCCCGCAGCAGGTGTGTTAGGTTGATCGCGTTGCAGTTTTGGTACCCATGAACTTCTTGTGCACCTGCCGGGATGCGACCGCAGGTGCATTTTTTGTTTTTCCGGTCCTTCCGGAGGGGTCATTGCGGCGACGGAAGTCCGCAAAGTGCGGCCTTCGTTTACTGCTCCCTAAGGAGATCCCCATGGCGACCGGTACCGTGAAGTGGTTCAACTCGGAAAAGGGCTTCGGCTTCATCGAGCAGGACGGCGGCGGCGCCGACGTCTTCGCCCACTACTCCAACATCGCCACCCAGGGCTTCCGTGAGCTCCAGGAGGGCCAGAAGGTCAGCTTCGACGTCACGCAGGGCCAGAAGGGCCCGCAGGCCGAGAACATCCTCCCGATCTGACCCCTCGGGAAAGCAAGGGGCCGGCACCTCACGAGGTGCCGGCCCCTTCGCGTTCGGGCCCCCGGGGCCGCGGCACGGCGGCCTGCGCCGCCCAGGCGCCCCCGGGGCCGAGGCCCCCATCCCGGAGCGGATCGGCGGCGCGGCCCGATGGCGGCCCACGGGCCCGCGGCGAGCAGACCGCCGCCGGCGCCCCCGATTCGGCCCGCTCTTCTCTTTTCGGGACGCCCGGCCGCCGGGGCTCCGGCATCGGCCGCGCGGCGAACGTGCGCGGCAACGCTCGGGGGAACCGGCCTGCAGGGCACGGTGACCGCCGCAACGTGGCGGTCCACCCGGCCCACGGTGAGCAGACCGCTGCCGGCGCCCGCGAGTTGACCGGCGGCGGGAAGCAACCGGGCGGGCGCGGCGACGCGCCGGGGAACCGGCCTGGCGGGGCCCATCCGGCGAGGGCCGCGGTGATCACGGCGAGGTTGCGGGCCACCGGGCCCACGGTGAGCAGGCCGCTGTCGGCGCCCCCGCGTTGACCGCACGGCGGACATGCGCGGCAACGCCGAGGGCGCTGCTCAACGACACGCCGTCCAGGTGCACCCGCGATCGAGGCCCCGATCCCGGAGCGGATCGGCGACGCGGCCGGGCGGGCGCGGCAACGCGCCGGGGAAGCGGCCCCCAGGGGCCTATCCGGTGAGGGCCGCGGTGATCGCGGCGAGGTGGCGGTCCACCGGGCCCGCGGTGAGCAGGCCGCTGCCGGCGCCCGCGAGTTGACCGGCGGCGGGGAGCAGCCGGGCGTGCACTGCCTCCAGGGTGTCACGGTCGCCGAGTTCGACGGCGAGCACGGACTGCAGGCAGCTCAGGGCCTCGTACAGCAGGTCGGGAGGCGGCTCGGGCAGGGCCCGGAGGGCCGTCAGGGCCTCGGTGCGGCGGTCGCCGCGGAGCAGGAGGAACGGGGCGGCCCACGGCCGGTAGGGCCCCCAGTCGGCGGCCGGGTCGGCGCGTTCGGCGATCCGCGCCACCGGGAGCGTGCCGTCGGCCACGTCGAGGCAGAGCAGCGCGAGCGGGAGCAGGCCGCGTTCGACACCCGGCATCCCCGCGCCCTCCAGCCGCGCCGCGGCGGCCCGGTAGGCGGCCTCGGCCCGCGGTCCGCCGCCGGAGGCGGCCGTGCGCAGCGCGCGGTACCACTGGGTGAACACGCCCGCCAGGGGCAGTTCGTGGTGCGTGGCGAGGACGTCGGCCTCGGCGGCGTGCACATCGGCCCCGGCGAAGTCGGCGAGCGCGCTGCGGGCCTGGAGGCGGATCAGGTGCCCGAGCACCTCGTACGTCGTCAGGCCGTGCCGCCGGGCCAGCACCACCAACTCCGCGCCGACCGCGTCCCGGAGCGGCGCGAGGCCCGCCCGGGTGCACGTCTGCATGAACACGCCGTTGAGGGCGAACGCGAGCAGCGCCGGGTCGTCGAGCCGGCGGGCCGTCTCCTCGGCCTGCCGCGCCGCCTGCGGGCCGCGCGGGGAGCGGATGCCGCGCGACTCCACCGCGACCGTGGCCAGCAGCCGGCAGCGGGCCGCCTCGTGGGCGGCCCCGGCGGGCAGGGCGGCCAGGGCGGCCAGGGTGCGCTCGGCGGCGGCGACGATGCCCCGGGCCTGTTCCGGGTCGTCGCCGCGGGTCCAGATCGCGGGCACGTCGTACGCGCCGATCACCCGCGCGGTCAGCTCCGGGTCGCCGGTCTCCTCCGCCGCCTCGACGGCGGCCAGGCGGTGCTCCCGGGCGGCCTCCAGGCCACCGCCCCCGGTCAGCGCGAGATTGCGGAGCAGGCCCACCGTCGACTCCAGACGAGCGCGGGCCCCGGCGGCGACCGTGCGGTCGTACGCCTCGGCCGCCCGCGTCCACACCCGTGCGGCCGCGTCGGCCGGGTCGGCCGGCGGGGACGCCTGCGGGTCCAGGCGCGGGTCCTGGGCGAGGACGTCCGCCTCGAGGCGGCGCAGCGCAGGTCCCGGGTCCAGGCCCAGGCCCTGGGCGAGCATGGCCCGGGCCCGGCGCAGCACGGCCAGCGCGTCCCCCTGACGGCCGGAGCGGTACAGCGCGAGCGCCAGCAGCCCCCAGGCGTCCTCCCGCCACGGGTGCTCGGCCAGGTGCGCGTCCAGGTCGGGCACCGCCTCGGCCGCCAGGCCGAGTTCCAGCCGGGCCACGGCGCGCCGTTCGACCGTGCGCAGCCGCAGTTCCGCGAGGCGGGAACGCTCGCCGCGGGCCCACTCGCGGTGGGCGTACTCGCCGTACGAGGGGCCGCGCCACAGGTCCAGGGCCTCGTCGAGGCGGGCCAGCGCCCGCGCGGGCGGCAGTGCCGCGGCGGCGTCCACGGCGGCCTCGAACCGCCAGGCGTCCACGGTGTCGGGGTCCGCCCGCAGCGCGTAGCCCGTGCCCGCGGTGACCAGCAGCCGGGCGGGGGACCGGGGCCGCCGCTCCGGCTCCAGCTCGCGACGCAGCGCCCCGACGAAGGTCTGCACGGCCCCGACGGCACCGGCGGGCGGCTCGTCCCACAGGTCCGCCACCAGGCGGGACACCGGGACGACGCGGCGCCGCGCCACCAGCAGCCGGGCCAGCACCTCCCGGTGCCGCGGGCCCTTGAGCGCGAGCGCACGACCGTCGCCGTCCCAGGCGGCGACCGGCCCGAGCACTCCGAACACGACCCGCACCCTGCCCACCTCTCCGGCCGTCCTCCCCGCTGCCACGGTACGCGCTGACCGGTTGCTGATTCGCGGGCGGAAGGCTCGGGACGTCCGCCACCGGCGGGCACTCCCCTCCCCCGACCACGGAACGAGACCGCACACCATGACACCCCCCGTCATCCCCGGCTTCGCCCGGCACCGCGTCCCCGTCGCCGACGACGTCGCCCTCAACGTCGCCGTCGGTGGCTCGGGCAGCCCCGTCGTACTGCTGCACGGCTTCCCGCAGACCCACCTCATGTGGCGGCACGTCGCCGCCGACCTGGCTGCCGACCACACCGTCATCTGCCCCGACCTGCGTGGCTACGGCGCCAGTGACAAGCCGGCGCCCACGGACCCCCACACGTACGCCAAGCGCACCATGGCGGCGGACGTCGTCGCGCTGGCCCACGCGCTCGGGCACGAGCGCTTCGCGCTCGCCGGCCACGACCGCGGCGCCCTGGTCGCCTTCCGCGCCGGGCTCGACCATCCCGACGCGGTCAGCCGGCTGGCCTGCCTCGACGTGCTGCCGACCCTGGACATGTGGGACGTCCTCAGCGGCGCGGACGCGGCCGTCGCCTTCCACCTGTACCTGATGGCCCAGCCGCCGGGCCTGCCCGAGGAGATGATCGCCGCCGCCCCGGACGCCTTCTTCGGTCATTTCCTCGACGCGTGGAACCGGTCCCCGGAGGCCGTGCCGCCCGCGGTGCGCGCCGCGTACCTCGACGCGTCCCGTGCGGCCGTGCCCTCGATCGTGGCCGACTACCGCGCCTCGGCGACCGTCGACGTCGAACACGACCGGGCCGACCGGGCCGCGGGCCGGCGGCTCCGGATGCCGGTCGCGGTCCTCCAGCAGGACTGGGGGGCCGCCCTCGGTTACGACGCCCGCGCCCTCTGGGAGGCCTGGGCGCCCGGCCTGACCCACACCACGGTCGGCTGCGGCCACTTCATGGCGGAGGAGGACCCGGAACTCGTGGCCTCGGCGCTGCGCGCACTCGTCGCCTCCTGAGCCCGCGCGGCAGCGGGGGTTGCCGGGAAGAAACGCCGGGATGTTTTCGTTACGGCGAACACATGTAATGTAATAGCTACCGCGAGGAGGACCGGATGTCCATGTCCCCCGCCCCCACCCCCGCGCCCGGGACCGGCTCGCCGGCGCCCCTCGCGACGGCCGAGCACTGGTTCGACTTCATCTGCCCCTACTGCTACGTCGCCCAGGACCGCTCCCGGATCCTGCGGGAACACGGGATCCACGTGGTCGGGCACGCGCTGCCGATCCATCCCGAGATCGGTCCGGGTGGCATACCGGCCGGCCCGCGCACCGGCCCCGGGTACGCGTTCCTCGCCCGGGAGGCCGAGGCGGCGGGCCTGCCGCTGCGCTGGACGGACCGCATCGCCGACTCCCGCCCGGCCCTCGCGGCCCACGAGTGGCTCGCCGCGACCTCCCCCGAGGCCGCCGACCGCTTCGCCGCCGCGGTGTTCTCGGCGAACTTCGCCGACGGCCTCGACATCGAGTCCCGGGAGCTGCTGCTCTCCCTCGCGGCGGAGGCGGGCGGCGACGCGGCGGGGCCGCGTGCGGCCTGGGACACCCCGGCGCCGGCTGCGGCGCTGGCCGCGGCCAGGTCGCTCGCCGCGCGGTACGGCGTCCATGCCACGCCCACCTGGGTCTCCGGCCGCCGCGGGATCGCCGGACTGCGGCCCCGGGAGTGGTTCCGGGACTGGGCCGCGACGCTCACCTCCTGAGCCCCGCCCGGGCGGACGCGAGTGCCTCGCGTCCGCCCCGGCGCCGCCCTACTCCGCCAGCGCCTCCATGTGGGCCGCGGCGTCGCGGGCGGCCTCGTCCGGCGTACGGCCCTGCTCACGGGCGTACAGGTAGGCGGCGTACCAGTCCCACCAGTGGTGTTCGGGCGCGCTCGCCTCGTAGGCGCCGTGGCGCTCCTCGGTCTCGTGCAGGAGCCCGGCCAGGGTCGGGACGTCCATGGGGAACCTCCTCCTCGCTCTGTCGTGGGGGCCCGGAGTCCCACCGTCCGCGAGGACGGTGGGACTCCGCAACCCGGAACGCGGACCAGTTCGTGCCTAGCGCATGGGGCGGAAGCCGGTGCGGACCTCGTCGACGAACAGCTCGGGCTGCTCCCAGGCGGCGAAGTGGCCGCCCTTGGGGAGCCGGTTGTAGTGGACCAGGTTCGGGTACGCCTGCTCGGCCCAGCTCCTGGGGGCCTGGTACAGCTCGTCGGGGAAGACGCTGACGGCCACGGGCAGCTTGACGCCCTTCGCACCGAAGAACGGAGTCGTGTTCTCCCCGTACAGGCGCGCCGCGGAGACCGCGGTGTTGGTCAGCCAGAACAGGGTGATGTTGTCCAGGACGTCGTCGCGGGTCAGGCCCTCGCTCACGCCGTTGAAGGAGCGGGTGATCAGCTCCAGGCTGGCCTTGTCGTGGTCGAGCAGGAAGGCCGCCAGGCCCACCGGGGAGTCGGCCAGGGCCGTCAGCGACTGCGGGCGCGAACCCATCATGTACGCGTAGTAGACGTGCCGGTAGACGAAGTCGAGCTGCTCGACCGCGGCCTTCTGCTCGTCGTCGGCGAGGACGACGTCGGCGGGCAGCGGGTTGCCCGCCACGATCGCCTCCTCGATGGCGGGCGGGATGACCTTCGGCATGTTGGTGTGGATGCCGACCAGGCCCTCGGGCTCCTGCACGCCCATGAGGTCCGTGACGACGGCGCCCCAGTCGCCGCCCTGCGCGACGTACTTGGTGTAGCCCAGGCGCTTCATCAGCTCGCCCCAGGCGGCGGCTATGCGCTCCGGGCCCCAGCCCTTCGCGGTGGGCTTGCCGGAGAAGCCGTAGCCCGGCATCGAGGGGATCACCACGTGGAAGGCGTCGGAGGCGTCGCCGCCGTGGGCCGTCGGGTCGGTGAGCGGCTCGACGATCTTCAGCTGCTCGACGACCGAGCCCGGCCAGCCGTGCGTCACGATCACCGGCAGGGCGTCCGCGTGCTGGGAGCGCACGTGGATGAAGTGGATGTCCAGCCCGTCGATCTCGGTGATGAAGTGCGGCAGCGCCTTCAGCTTCGCCTCGACCTTGCGCCAGTCGTACTCCGTCGCCCAGTACCGCGCCAGCTCCTTGACCGTGGCGAGCTGGGTGCCCTGGGACTGGTCGCCGACGGTCTCCTTCTCGGGGAAGCGCGTCGCCTCGATGCGCGCACGCAGGTCCGCGAGGTCCGCATCGGAGAACTCGAACGTGAACGGACGGATCTCCGGGGTCTGCGGAGTGAAGGACATGTGGGTCTCCTCGTCGTGTACGGCGACCCTGCGTCGCCGCTCACCCAAAGTGACCCGAAGGGGGCGGGCGTCGCCCCAGGGAAAACCCCGGGGATCGCCCCGGGACCGGGACCCCCGGGTGGGGCGGCCGATCCCCGGGGAGAGCGTCACGGACAAAACGCCCGGCGCAGCTCGAATGAACTAAAATGGGCACGTCACGCAGGAGATCAGGAAGATCCGTCCATGGGCGTGCCTGCCATCGACTCACAGCTCGTACTGCGGGGCCGGGATCGGGAGCTGGCCGCGCTGGAAGGCGTGCTGACCACGGCCCGGGCGGGCGGCAGCGCGGTGCTCGTCGTCCGCGGCGAGCCGGGGATCGGCAAGACCGCGCTCCTGGGCCACGCGGCGGCCCGGGCCACCGGCTTCTGCACCGCCGCCATCGCGGGCGTCGAGGCGGAGATGGAGCTGCCGTTCGCCAGCCTGCACCAGCTGTGCGCTCCCCTGCTGGACCGGCTGGACGGACTGCCCGCACCGCAGCGGGACGCCCTGTCCGTGGCGTTCGGACTCCGGGAGGGCACGGCGCCCAACCGTTTCCTGGTGGGCCTGGCCACGCTGAGCCTGCTGGCGGGCGCCGCCGGGGAACGGCCGCTGGCGTGCTTCGTCGACGACGCGCAGTGGCTGGACGACGGGTCCCGTCAGGTGCTGGCCTTCGTCGCCAGGCGGCTGGTGGCCGAGTCCGTGGCCCTGGTCCTGGCCGTACGGGAGCCCGACGACGACCGGGGGCTGGCCGGGCTCCCCGAACTGGCCGTGACCGGCCTCGGCGAACCCGACGCGCGCGCCCTGCTCGCCTCGGCCGTCCGCGTACCGCTCGACCCGCTGGTGCGGGACCGGATCGTCGCCGAGGCCCACGGCAATCCGATGGTCCTGCTGCACCTGCCGAGCACCCTCACCCCGTCCGAGCTGGCGGGCGGCTTCTGGCTCCCCGGCAGGCGTCCCGCGGCGGGCCACGTGGAGTCCGCGTTCCACCAGCGGTACCTGTCCCTGCCGCGGGACAGCCGCAGGCTGCTGCTGACCGCCGCGGCCGAGCCGACCGGAGACGTGGGGCTGCTGTGGCGTGCGGCAGCCGCTCAAGGGATCCCGGCGGACGCCGCGGCGGCCGCCGAGGCGTCGGAGCTGGTCGAGTTCGGCGCCACGGTGCGCTTCCCCCACCCCCTGGCACGCTCGGCCGTCTACCAGCGGACGCCGGCACCGGAGCGCCGGGCGGCCCACGATGCGCTGGCCGGGGCCACCGATCCCGCCCGGGACCCCGACCGCCGGGCGTGGCACCGCGCCCACGCCGCCGCACGGCCCGACGAGAGCGTCGCCTTCGACCTGGAGCGTTCGGCGTGCCGGGCGCAGGGCCGCGGAGGAGCGGCGGCCGCCGCCGCGTTCCTGCGCCAGTCGGCGGAGCTCACCCCGGATCCCGCCCGCCGCGCCGGCCGTGCGCTGGCCGCCGCCCAGGCCGCCATCGACGCCGGAGGCGTGGACCGGGCCCGCACCCTGCTGGCGACGGCCGAGGACGGCCCGCTCGACGACCTGCAGCGCGCCCGGCTCGAACGGCTGCGGGCCCGGCTGGAGTTCTCCCAGGTGCGCGGGAGCGTCGCGCCCCGGCTGCTGCTGGACGCGGCACACCGCCTGGCGCCGCTGGACGCCGCCCTGGCCCGTGACACCTTGCTCGAGGCGGTCGGCGCGGCGATCTTCGCCGGCGGCCTCAGCGAGGGGCCGGGACTGCGGGAGGTGGCGGCGGAGGCCCGCGCGGCGCCGCCGCCCCCGGTGCCGCGGACGCTCGACGTACTCCTGGACAGCGTGGCGGCCCTGGTCCTCGACGGCTTCACGGCGAGCGTGGGCGCCCTCAGGGACGCGCTGGGCCGCGTCCGGCAGGAGTTGCGCTCCGGCGCCGCCCGCGTGGACGGCGACCGGCGATGGCTCTGGCTGGCCTGCCCGGTGACGCCCGAACCCCTCGCGCTGGAGCTCTGGGACGACGACGCCTGGTGCGAACTGGCCTCCGGCGCGGTGTGCGTCGCCCGCGCGGGAGGGGCGCTCGCCGTCCTCCCGATGGCGCTCAGCTACCAGGCGTGCTTCCACGTGCACGCCGGCGAGTTCGACACCGCGGAGGCCCTGATCGACGAGGCGGACGCAATCTCGGAGGCGACGGGCAGCGTGCCGATGGTGTACACCTCGCTGCTGCTGGCCGCCTGGCAGGCGCAGGAGTCCCGGGCGCTGGAGCTGATCGAGCACCACATCCGGGAGGTCGGCGACCGCGGCGAGGGCCGCGCCCTCAGCCTCGCCGAGTACGCGACCGCCGTGCTGTACAACGGACTCGGCCGCTACGACACCGCGTTGGAGGCGGCGACGCGCGCCTGCCGGTACGAGGACCTGGGCTTCCTCGGGTGGACGCTGTTCGAGCTGATCGAGGCGGCCGCCCGCAGCGGCCGGCCGGAGGCGGCCGCCACCGCGCTGGAACGGCTCACCGAACGCACCCGCGCCAGCGGCACCGAGTGGGCGCTGGGCGTGGAGGCCTGCGCACGCGCGCTGCTGAGCGAGGACGAGCCCACCGCCGACGCGCTCTACCGGGAGGCGGTCGAACGCCTCGGCCGCTGCCGCATCGCCGTCCACCTGGCCCGGGCCCGCCTGCTGTACGGCGAGTGGCTGCGCCGCCGCAACCGCCGCCAGGAGGCGCGCACCCAACTGCGCAGCGCCCACGAGGTGTTCAGCAGGCTCAAGGCGGACGGCTTCGCGGAGCGCGCCCACCGCGAGCTGCTCGCGACCGGTGAGACCGTACGGAAGCGGACGGTCGGCGCGGCGGAGCGGCTGACCGGTCAGGAGGCGCAGATCGCGGCCCTGGCCGGTCAGGGGCACACCAACTGCGAGATCGCCGCCCAGCTGTTCATCAGCCCGCGCACGGTGGAGTGGCACCTCGGCAACGTCTTCACCAAGCTCGGCGTCTCCGGGCGGCGGCAGTTGCGCACGGCATTGCCGCCCGAGGGGACGGCGACCCGCCGGCAGCGCTGAGGACCGTCGGGCTCAGCCCCCGCCTCCGAGGGTCCAGCACGAGGTGCGTCGGGGCCAGGACGGCGGCCAGACGGCGCGCCGGCAGGACCGGCAGCGGGTACGTGCGGTCGACCCGGTCCCGCAAGACCGTGGCGACGTCGACCGCGTCCGCCGGCAGCGCCGGCGGTTCGTCGTGCTCGCCGTCGTCCAGGGTCGGCCGGATGCGGTGCGAGCCGTCCCAGTCGGCCCCGACCAGGGAGTAGTGGCCGCCGCTGACGTGGCCGACGCGCCGGTCGCGCGTCGTCAGGCCCGAGCCCTCGTCGACGTGGACCAGCCACAGGAGGTCGAGGATGGCTTCCTTCTCCTCGACCACCAGGCGCCGGCAGGCCCTGGACCGCGAGGGCTCGATCGGCCTGATCGCCGCCGACACGCGGCTGCCCGAACCGGCCGGAACGCCGGCGGCGGCGGGCGTGCCGTATCGGACCCTCGGGGTGGGGGTCCCCCCGGCGGAGCCGGGGCGGCGCACCCTCGTCCCGGCCTCCCTGGGCAAGGGCCTGGAGTACGACTACGTGGTCCTGGACGAGCCCGCCGTTCTCCACTCGGGCGCCGCCCTGCTCAGACGTGACCGCCGGCGTGCCGAGGACACCGTCCACCAGGATCGGGGACCGCAGCGCGGCGGCGCGCAGCGCGAGGAGCAGCGCCGCGGTCAGGGCGGCACCAGACCCGACGGCGAGGACCAGGCGGCCAGGAGCCGCGCCACCGACAGCGGCCCGCCCGGGGCGGTTCCCCTCCCGCCGCCCGGGCCGTGCACCGAGGGCGAGCACCCCGGCGACGGCCCGTCATCTCCACCACGTCCGGCTCCCCGCCCCTGACGGCCGGACGCGCACGGGCCGGTCCCTCGCCGCGGCGTCAGCCCGGCGGGCGCAGGCCGTCGACCACGAGGTCGGTGACACGGTGGCCCCGGTCGCGGCCGAGGGTGTCCCCGCCGACGCGCCAGAGGAAGCCCATCAGCAGCAGCACGTCCTGCGGGGCGAGGCCGGGGCGCACGCTGCCCTCCGCCTCGCAGGCGCGCAGCAGCCTGCCGACGGCGCCGACGACGCGGGCGCAGGTCTCGTGGACGGCCGCCTCCCGGGCCGCCGC
This sequence comes from Streptomyces sp. NPDC005722, assembly GCF_040630935.1. NCBI lineage: Bacteria > Bacillati > Actinomycetota > Actinomycetes > Kitasatosporales > Streptomycetaceae > Streptomyces > Streptomyces sp. NPDC005722. Next base: position 155,815 of record NZ_JBEXYN010000009.1, on the reverse strand, counting down.
CCCGTGCAGGGCCTCGCCGAGCCCGTGCCGGACGCGGACGCAGTCGGCGAGGTCGCCGAACCAGGTGCGGAACGCCTCCAGCGGGGTGTGGGCGGCGAGGACGTCGTCGACGGAGTCGGCCAGGCGCCGGACGTCGTGCCGGTACACGGCCAGGACGAGGTCCTCGCGGGTCGGGAAGTGCCGGTACAGGGTGCCCGCACCCACGCCGGCCCGCTTGGCGATGGTGTTGAGCGAAGTGGTCGCCGACTCGGCGAAGGCGTCGTGGGCCACCCGGAGGATGTGGTCCCGGTTCCGGATCGCGTCGGCGCGCCGGCGGGCGTCCGTTCCCGTCACGGGGCCTCCGCTTCGCGTCGTCGGGTGCGGCGGAGCCCGCTCCGCCGCGGGGGCCCTCCCCGGGGGAGCGTACTCCAGGTCGACGGCCCGTCACCTTCGGTGATCGGCCGGGCCGGTGGTACGGCCCGGGTCGTCCCGGCGTCCGTCGCAGTCCGTGAGGCGGCGCAGCACCCGCCCGGCATCGAGGACCTTGCGCACGTCCTCCGGGGGCAGGGCGACGAGGCGCACGGCGAGGGCCTCGGCCTCCCCGCGCGCCATCCGGACGAGTTCCCGCCGGCCCGGCGCGGTCATGACCACCCGGGTGGCACGGCCGTCGACCGGGTCGGGTTCGCGGCGGACCAGACCGGCCGCCTCCAGCTGCCCCACGGCGGCGGTGACCGTGGGCTGGGTGCAGGCGGCCCGCTCGGCGAGGACGCCGACGCGCGAGGGCCCGTACTGGTTCAGCAGGGCGAGGACGATGAGCGGGGTCGGCTGCACCCTCGGCTCGGGGCGGGCCCGGCGCAGCAGCCGCACCAGGCGGTGCAGGGACACCACGAAGTCCAGCGCGTCGTCCTCGCTGACCACCGCCATCGTCCGCCCCCTCGTTCCGTCCGCGTCGGGTCAGGGAATCCCGATCGTCGGCGAGTACAGGTCCATCCACAGCGCCAGGTCCAGGGCGCGTTCCAGGCCGTGCCGGGCGGCGTGCGTACTGACCGGGGTGTCGGTCCTGACCGCGTCCTCCAGCCAGGTCCGGCTGACCAGGTCGAACACCGGGTGCGTGGACTTCGCCAGCAGGTCCTTGCCGTTCTCCTGGAGGGCCACGAAGTACTTCGGGTCCTGGGTGGAGGGGTAGGGGCTCTTGACCCGGTCGTAGACCGAGCGCGGCAGCAGGTCCGCGGTGGCCTCGCGCAGCAGGCTCTTCTCCCTGCCGTCGAAGGACTTCAGGGACCAGGGCGCGTTGTAGACGTACTGGACCAGTCGGTGGTCGCAGAACGGCACCCGGACCTCCAGCCCGTTGGCCATGCTGGCCCGGTCCTTGCGGTCGAGGAGGATGCGCACGAAGCGGGTGAGGTGGAGGTAGCTGATGACGCGCATCCGGTACTCGAAGTCGCTCTCGCCGTCGAGGCGGTCGACGCCGGCGACCGCGCGGCGGTAGCCGTCGTGGACGTAGCCCTCCAGGTCCAGGGCCTTGGCCACCTGGTCGTTGAGGATGTTGCCGTCGTCGCCGAACTCGGTCGTGAACCGCACCAGCCACGGGAAGGTGTCGGCCCGGCGGGCCTCCTCGTCGAAGAACTGGCGGTAGCCGCCGAAGACCTCGTCGGCGGACTCGCCCGACAGGGCGACGGTCGAGTGCTGCCTGATGGCCTTGAACAGCAGGTAGAGCGAGGAGTCCATGTCGCCGAGTCCGGCCGGGATGTCACGGGCGCGGATCACCCTGGCCCGCACCTCGGGGTCGGCGAGCTGGTCGGAGTCGAGGACGATGTCCTGGTGCTCGGTCCCGCAGAGGGCGGCGACGTCGTGGACGAACGGGGTGTCGGGCGTGCCCCGCAGGCTGTCGGGGACGAAGTGCTCGGTCTGGCCGACGAAGTCGACCGCGAAGCTGCGCACCTTCTCGCCCTGCTCGGCGAGTTGCCGCGCCGCGAGCGCCGTCATCGCCGAGGAGTCCAGTCCGCCGGAGAGCAGGGTGCAGCGCGGCACGTCGGAGACGAGCTGGCGGCGCACGATGTCCTCGAGCAGCTCGCGCACGCGGGCGATCGAGGCCTCCTTGTCGTCGGTGTGCGGCTCGGTCCGCAGCGACCAGTAGACGTGGGTGCGGATGCCGCCGCGTCCGACGGTGACGACGGTGCCGGGTTCGACCTCGCGCATGCCGTCCCAGATCGCGTGACCGGGCGTCTTGACGAAGGCGAAGAGCTCCCGCAGCCCGTCGAGGGTGACGCGGCGGGGGACGAGCGGGTTGGCGAGGATCGCCTTGGGTTCCGAACCGAACAGCACGCCGTCGTCGGTCGGGTAGTAGTAGAACGGCTTGATCCCCATCCGGTCGCGGATCATCACGAGCTTCTGTTCGCGGCTGTCCCAGATGGCGAAGGCGTACATGCCGTTGAGCCGTTCGGCGACGGCCTCGCCCCACTCCAGGTAGCCGCGCAGCACCACTTCGGTGTCGGAGGTGGTGGTGAAGCGGTGGCCGCGCGCGGCGAGTTCCTCGCGCAGTTCGGTGAAGTTGTAGGCCTCACCCGAGTACACCATCGCCACCGCGCCGCCCTCGGGTGCCTCGGCGCTCATCGGCTGCCGGCCGCCCGGCAGGTCGATGATCGCGAGCCTGCGGTGTCCGAGCGCGGCGGGCCCGTGCACCCAGGTGCCGCGGTCGTCAGGCCCGCGGCAGGCCATCGTCTCGGTCATCGCGTCGACCGTGTCCTGCTCGTCGCGCAGGTCCCTGCGGAACGAGATCCATCCGGCGATTCCGCACATGCGTATGCCTCCGGGCTCTAGCTGTGCCCGACCGTCGTCCGCTGCGTCACGGATCGGGTCGGCCCTGCCGGCTCCGCGGCGCGGTTGTCACTCCCGGTGAAATGTATCGGGCATCTATCAATCGAGTCTCCGTCGCCTCCGGTCGGTCGTCAAACGCCCGCGCCGACCGCGTGCTCTGCGAGGGGACCGACCGTCAGACCGGCCTCCCGGCAGGCCGTGACCAGGGCCGGAAGCGCCGCGAGGGCCGCCCGCCAGGACCCGGGGGCGGAGGCGTGGTCGCTGTCGTGCAGGAGCACGGTGGCGCCCGCGCGCAGATCGGGGCGGAGGGTCGCCAGCACGGACCCGGCGGTGGCGCCGGGCGTCCAGTCGCGGCCCCAGGCGCTCCACAGGACGGGGGTCAGGCCCGCGTGCGCGGCCGCCGCCCAGCGGCCACCGGTGAGGATCCCGTACGGGGGGCGGTACCACAGCGGTACGGTGCCGCAGGTCTCGCGGACCGTCCGGACGGCACGGGCCAGCCCGGACCGTTCGCGCGCCGGGTCCGGCAGCCAGGGGCGGTCGTGGGTCCAGCCGTGGACGGCCACCTCGTGACCGCGCCGGACGGCCTCGCGCGCGATCCGGGGGTGTCCGTCCACCCGCGCGCCCAGGACGAAGAACGTGGCCCGGACCGAGAGTTCGTCGAGGGCGTCCAGGAAGCGCGGGGTGGAGACCGGATCGGGCCCGTCGTCGAAGGTGAGGGCCACGTGGTCGGGGCGTCCGAGGCCGGCCAGGGCCGGGAAGGCCCGGCGGCGGAGCCCGGGGAGCCAGGTGGCGGCCGGCACGATGTGCCCGGCGGCCAGGACGCCGCCCGCGAGCACGGCCCGCCGTACGTCGCCGCCGCGCCTCATCGCGGCCCGCCGTGGGCGGTGCGGTGCCGGTCCTCCGCCGAGCCCGGACGGTCCCCGCCCGGGACGTCCCAGCCGCCGGCCACCGCGGGCGAGCGCGACAGCCCGACGGCTCCGGCGGCCATCAGGGCGACGCCGGCCGCCTCGGGCACGACGTGCGCCCCGAGCGCGATCCGTTCCTCGAAGAGCACCCAGCCCAGGGCCACGCTCACCACCGCGTCCCCGATGGTCAGCGCCGGCTGGGACGCGGCGAGGCTGCCGGCCCGCAGGGTGACCTGGAGCAGCAGCAGGCTGAGCAGCCCGACCGCGCCCGTCGCGTACAGCTGCCAGGAGGTGAACACCCGGGGCAGGCCTTCCGGGACGCGTCCCGTGACGTCCTTGATCAGCGCCGCCGTGCAGGCGAAGCAGGCGGCGGTGGCGCACCCCAGGACGCAGGCCCGGGCACCGCCCTTCAGCGCCCGCCCGACGAGCCACAGGACGAGCACGAGCAGCGCCAGCGGCACACCGGCGCGGGGCCAGGTGCCGGGCACGGCCTGCGCCTCGCCGCCGGACGGCCGCGCGGCGCCGAGGAACAGGGCCAGTCCCCCGGCCAGCGCCAGGAACCACAACCAGGTCGCGGCGTCGGGCCGCCGGGAGAACGCGAGGCTTCCCGCCATCAGGGTGAACAGCAGCTCGGTCGCCATCAGCGGCTGCACGACCGACAGCTGTCCCACCGCCAGGGCACTGGCCTGCAGGGCCCCGGAGACCCCGAGGGCCGCCATCCCGGCCCCCCAGAACGGGCGCCGTACGAGTTCCAGCAGGTGCCGCAGCCGCCCGCGCACGCCGTGCCCCGCACCTTCCTCCTCCTGCTGCTGCAGGGCGGCGCGCCGCTGCAGCGCGGAGGCCGCGCCGTTGGCGAGGGCCGCCAGCAGCGCCAGCACGACGGTCAGGACGGGCACCGCGTCATCCGTACTTGCCCGCGAGGCGCCGGTAGACCCACGGCATGACACCGCGCACGGCGACGGGGATGCGCAGCCACCGGGGGACGAACACCTCGTCCCGTCCGCGGTGGATCGCGTCGGTCACCACCCTGGCGACCCGCTCGACGGGCATCGGGCGGGGCCGGGACCGGGTGTACGCCACGCCCCGCGTCGCGAAGAACGGGGTGTCCACGACGCCCGGGACGACGTGGGTGATCCGCACCCCGCTGCCGGCCAGTTCGTAGCGGAGCGAGTCGGCGAAGGCGCCCAGCGCCGCCTTGGCCGCGGAGTAGACGGCCTCCTCACGGACGCCGACGCTGCCCGCGAAGGAGCCGATCAGCACGACGTGGCCGCTGCGCCGGGCCAGCATGCCGGGCAGCACCCGGCGGACCAGCTCCATCGCGGAGACGACGTCCACCATGAAGATCCGTTCGATGAGGCCCTGCGGCATCGAGGCGAAGGGGCCCGCCCAGCCGATGCCCGCCCCGGCCACCAGCAGGTCGACCCGGCCGCCCGTCACGAGCGCGGCGTCGCGCACCAGCCGGCCGGTGCCCTGGGGGTGCTCGAGGTCCGCCGGCAGCGCGGTCCCGGAGGTGCGCTCCGCGACTGCCCGCAGGCGTTCGTGGTCGCGGCCGCTGAGCAGCAACCGCCACCCCTCGGCGGCGAGGCGGTCGGCGATCGCCGCCCCGATGCCCGAGGACGCGCCGGTGACCAGCGCGACCGGGGCCGGGCCGCCGGCCGGGTCCGCCGGGCCGCGCACGGGCTCGCCGTGGACCGCCTTGCCGCCGGAGACCGCTTGGGGAGGGTGAGAGGTCATGGCATCGCTTTCTGTCCCTGCCGCTGCAGCTGCCGCCCGGAATGGCCGGTGCGGCTCCCCCGGGGCACGTCCCCCTCCGGTCTCAGTAAACCGCCCGATCGCCGGACCGGCTCTGTGGGCGACCCGCCCGAGAGCCGCGGGAGGGTCCGCCGACCAGTGCCGCAGGCCCCGGGCCCACGTACGGCGCGGCGGTCGCCGAAGCCCCGGAGCACACACGGAGAGCGGAGGGGATTCCCCTGTGACGACACGCGGCCGGTCGAGCGGCCCGGACGCGCCCCCCACGAGGCCGCCCCACGCCCCGCCCTGATCAGCACCCGCCACGGGCGACGCGAACCACGCCGGGCCCGTCGCGGAAGCCGCACCTCGGCGTCGCTGAAGACCCAGCACGACACGCCGGGGCCGACAACTTTCCCCCGCGCCAACACGTCCGGCGCCGGTCAGCCGGGGCCGGGTCCGCGCATCGTGGGGACCGGCGGGCAGGTTCGGGCGGTTCGTTTCAAGACGGGGCAAATCGGTTAGACCCGAGTAGTCCGCAACTGGTGTACGAGGTGATCACGTGCCGGATGTGCTCGCAGCAGCCCAGCCCGTTCGCTCGCGGCGGGACGTGGTGTCGCGGTGACGCACACGGGGCGGGCGGGTCGTGCGCCCCGGCGGTTCCTCGTGCTCAGCGCCTCCATGGGCGCCGGTCACGACGCGGTCGCCGACGAGCTCGTCGCACGGCTCACCGCGCGCGGCGGGCAGGCCCGCCGGGCCGACGTCCTCGACCTCCTCCCCGCGCACGCGGGCGCGGCGTTGCGCGGCTTCTACCGCGCCACCGTGCTGCACCTCCCGCTGCTCTACGCGGGGATCTACGCGGCGTTCCTGCGCCCTGGCGGGTCGCGCCGCACCCCCGGCCCCGGCGGGCTCGCGGGGCTCGCCGAGCGCGGGCTGGCCGAACTCGTCCGCCGCGAACGGCCGGGGCTGGTCGTCCCGGTGTTCCACCTGGCGGCGCAGCTCACCGGCGGGATGCGGGCCCGCGGGTCGCTGCCGGTGCCGAGCGCGGTGGTGGTCACGGACTTCGACGTCCACAGCCAGTGGCTGCACCCGGGCAACGACCTGTACTGCTGCCTCACGGAGAGCGCCGCCCGCCGGGTGCGCGAGGCGACCGGCCGCCCGGCCGCGGCGACCGGCCCCCTGGTCGCCTCCCGCTTCCTGGCGCCCGACCCGGACGCCGGGCCCTGGCAGCGGGTGTTCCGTTCCCACGCGCCGGACCGGCCGGCCGTCCTGGTCTCCGCGGGCGCCTGGGGGGCCGGCACGCACCTGACGGACACCGCGGCCCTGCTGGCCCGGGCCGGTTTCCTGCCGGTGGCGCTGTGCGGCGAGAACCGGCGGCTGCGGGCCCGGCTCTCCCGCGTCCCGGGGACGCTCGCGCTGGGCTGGGAACGGGACATGCCCGGGCTGATGAGCGCGGCGGACGCGCTGGTGGACAACGCCGCCGGGCAGACCGCGCTGGAAGCGTTGGCCATGGGACTACCCGTCGTCGGCTACCGTCCCATCCCCGGGCACGGCAAGGCCGGGGCGCACCGGATGGCCGCGCTGGGACTGACCCGCTTCGCCCCCGACCCATGGACGCTGATCGACGCCCTGGACGGCCTCACCCGGCCGCGGCGCCCGCACCGCGTCCTCTCCCCGGCCGCGGCCGCGCTCCTCGCCCCGGACACCGCCGCCCACCTGATGGAGGCCTGCGCGGCGGACCCGGTCGCGGTCTGACCCGGTGGACGCCCTGCTGCACGCCCTGTCCGTCACGGGCGCCATGACCTGGGACATCACCTGGGCGCTGATCCTGGGCTTCGCGCTGTCCGCGGTCGTCCAGGCCGTGGCCCGCACGCAGGGCGTCGCCGGCCTGCTCGGCGACGACCGGCCGCGGACGCTGGTGATCGCGGCGGGTCTGGGCGCGGCGTCCTCGTCCTGCTCGTACGCCGCCGTCGCCCTCGCCCGCTCGCTCTTCCGCAAGGGGGCGAGCTTCACGGCGGCGATGGCGTTCGAGATCGCCTCCACCAACCTCGTCGTCGAACTCGGCGTCCTGCTGGCCCTGCTCATGGGCTGGCAGTTCACGGTGGCGGGGTTCGTCGGCGGACCGGTCATGATCGTCGTGCTGGCGCTGCTCTTCCGGCGGCTGCTCCGGCCCGACCTGCTGCGCGAGGCCCGCGCCCAGGCCGACCGCGGGCTCGCCGGGTCGATGGAGGGGCACGCCGCGATGGACATGTCCGTGCGCCGCGAGGGCCCGTTCCTGCGGCGCCTGGTGTCGCCCGAGGGCTTCACTGCCACCTCGCACGTCTTCGTGATGGAGTGGGCGGCGATCCTGCGCGACCTCGTGATCGGCCTGTTCGTCGCCGGCGCCGTCGCCGCCTGGGTGCCGGACTCCTTCTGGCAGGCGTTCTTCTTCGAGGGGCATCCCCTCGCGGCGAAGCTGTGGGGCCCGCTGGTCGGGCCGCTCGTCGCCATCGCCTCGTTCGTCTGCTCCGTCGGCAACGTGCCCCTCGCAGTGGTGCTGTGGACCGGGGGCATCAGCTTCGGCGGAGTGGTGTCGTTCGTCTTCGCCGACCTGCTGATCCTGCCGATCCTGAACATCTACCGGAAGTACTACGGCCGCCGCACGGCCCTGCTGCTCCTCGGCACCTTCTACGTCGCCATGGCCGTGGCCGGCTACGTCGTCGAGGTCCTCTTCGGCGCGCTCGGCCTGGTTCCCGACCGGTCGGACGCCCGCGTCCCGAGCGGCGGCGTGCACTGGGACCACACGACGTGGCTGAACCTCGTCTTCCTCGCGCTCGCCGCCGTCCTGCTGCTCCGCTTCCTCACCACGGGCGGTCGCCGCATGCTCCGCATGATGGGCGGCCCACCGGCGTCCGCGCACTGAGGCGCCTCGGCGTCCTGGCGCTACCTCGGCCCCACCCGTTGGCATATGAAAAGACAATCGTGAATACGCCGACAAAGGCGCCTCGATTCACGCCGTGGCGCTCACTGGAAAGAGCTACTTCGAGACCGAAGCCTTGTCGCCCAATCACCCTTATGGGTTACTTCGATTGTCCGTATCAACGGCATTCGACTTTGCAGACGGACGTGGGCAAGCCCCTGTTCAGGCGGCGTCTCACACCTGACAGGCTGTTCTCCCGGCAGGTCCCCGCTCGGCCTTTCCACGAGATCGGGGCCACCGGTCACCACTTGGCCAGTGGGCACGAGAGCCGGCTCGCACCACCGGATACGTGTGCGGACCGAAGGCCTTCATCACTGCTCGGCAATGTAGCGGCATTCCGAGCGAGGAGGAACACCTCATGCCGATCAGCCCCAACCAGGGATCCAGCGCCGGAGGCACGGTCGTCACCATCACGGGCGTCAACCTCGCAGGCACCACTGCCGTGCGCTTCGGCACACGGCTCGCGACCATCACCGGCAACACGCCGACGAGCGTCACCGTCACCGCGCCCTCCGGCAGCGGGGCGGTCGACGTCACCGTCACCACCGCGGGCGGCACCAGCAACCCACTGCCCTTCTACTACATCGGGGCGCCGTTCAAGCTGAGCCTCAGCCCGACCGGCGGATCGACGGCGGGCGGGGAGACGGTCACCATCAACGGCACCGGTCTGTTCACCGCGACCAGCGTCGCCTTCGGCGCCAACTCCGCTGTGCCGACCGTGGTGTCCGACGGGCAGATCACGGTCACCGCGCCCGCCGGTACGGCCGGGTCGGTGAGCGTCAGCGTCACCACCGTCGGCGGTACCAACAACGGGTTCACCTACACCTACGTCGACGCCCCCACGCTGACGAACATCACCCCGGCCTCGGGACCGACCACCGGCGGCACCTCGGTGACGCTGGTCGGCACGGCGCTGACCACCACCACCGGGGTCACCTTCGGCGGCGTCCCGGCCAACTTCACGGTGGTCAACGGCACCGTGGTGTCGGCGGTCGCCCCGGCCGGGAGCGTCGGTGCCGTCGACGTCGTCCTGACCACCGGCGGGGGCAGCGTGACCATGTCGGCCGCGTACACCTACGTCGCGGGTCCGGGCATCTGACCCGTCCGGCCCACCCGCACCTCCCGGGCCCCCGGCCCGGACGACCCCGCACGGGCCCCCGGCCCGTGCGGGCCCGAGGAAGCCAACGACAGGCCGCCGGCCGGTCCCACACCGTACGGAGATCCCGTGAAAGACACAGCACGCCCGGAGCCGGCCGCGCGACCCACCGCCGTCGCCGCCGCTCCCGTCCTCAACTCGGCAGTCCCCAACAGCGGCCCCGCCGCGGGCAACAACAACGTCGTCCTGGGCGGCAGCGGCTTCACCGGTGTCACCGCCGTCAGGTTCGGCAGCACCGCGGCCGTGGGATACACGGTCAACTCGGCCACCCAGATCACCGCGGTCGCGCCGGCGGGCACCGGGGCCGTCGCCGTCACCGTCAGCACTCCGGGCGGCACCAGCAACCCGGTGACGTACACCTACACGGCGCAGCCCGTCCTCGTCTCCGTCTCGCCGAGCCAGGGACCGACCGCGGGCGGCACGACGGTCACCCTCACGGGTTCGGGGTTCAGCGGGGCGTCCGCGGTCCGCTTCGGCAGCACGGCCGCGACCTCGTACACGGTCAACTCGGCGACCCAGATCACCGCGGTCGCGCCGGCGGGCACCGGCGCCGTGCCCGTCACGGTCACCACCGCGGGCGGCACCAGCAACGCCGTCTCCTACTTCTACCTGAACACGCCCGTCCTCCTCTCCCTCGCACCGAGCCAGGGACCGGCCGCCGGCGGCACCACGGTCACCCTCACCGGCACCGACCTCAGCGGGGCCACGGCCGTCAGGTTCGGCAGCACGCCGGCCACCGGCTACACCGTCGACTCCCCCACCCGGATCACCGCGGTCGCCCCCGCCGGAACGGGAACGGTCGCGGTCACCGTCACCACACCGGGCGGCACCAGCAACTCCGTCGCCTACAGCTACGTGGGGTCCCCGGTGCTCACCTCACTCACCCCCGCCCTGGGGCCGACCGGCGCGGGATCGGGGGTCACCCTCACCGGGACGGGGCTGACCGCCACCACCGCGGTCCTCTTCGGTGCCACGCCCGCCGCGTTCAACGTGCTGTCGGACACGACCGTCGCCGCCGCCGCCCCGGCGGGTCCCCCGGGCGCCGTGTCCGTCAGCGTCACCACGACCGGCGGCACCAGCAACTCGCTGACGTACACGCGGGTCGCGCCGCCCGTCATCTAGGGCGTGTCGTCAAATGAGCGCCGGCCGCCCGGAGGGCGGGCCCCACGGTGTCTGGTGCGGTGCATCGCAAGGCGGAGAGTCGTCCTCGTAGTGGGCTACTCGGACGATTCGACAACGCAGCGAGGTGCCGTGCCAGGCGCCGTGGGGCAGGCGGGCATGTGACGACACGGCCTAGGGCGGACGCCGGACGTCCCGGGGCGGAGGGCCGCTCACTCCGCGTGCGGGACCTGCGGTACACACGTAACGTGACGCTCCATGACCAACTGTGACCATCGGCTCACAGTCGAACAAGGAGCCTGTTCCGTGAAATCTTGGAATGCGCGAAAGACATGGACGGCGGGAGCCTTCGCGGCGATAGCCGCGGTCGTGGGTGTCGCCTCGCCGGCGGCGGCGGCCGTCGACTCGACGACGACGCTCCAGGTGTCACCCCCGACCGCCGCCGTCTGGGCTCCCGTGCAGCTGACCGCGACGGTGGTCTGCCCCGGCGACCCCAGCGGCGTCACCGACGTCGGCATGACCTTCTTCGACGGCGGGGAGATCATGGCGACGGTGCCGGTGGCGGCCAACGGACTGGCGACGTACACGGCCAGGTTCAAGACGGCCGGCGTCCACACGGTCACCGCCGCGTACAACGGGAACGCCAACTGCTACGCCTCCAACGACGAGGGGACGGTCACCGTGACCGGGACCCCGTACTGCCCCTGGGGGACCGACCCGTGCCGGGACGACCACGCCCACCGGCCGGGCTCACCGAACTGCCTGCCCCGCACCTCGACCGCGGTGATCGACCAGCCGGTCGACTCGCGGGACGAGTGCCGGGACTGGTGAATCCCGGCTGAGGACGGCCGTCCCCGCTCGCCGCCCGCCGTCCCCCGCGCCGGGGCTCCGGCGACCTGTGGTCTCATGGGCGGTGTGAGCAGCGCCACCGAAGAGACCAACCGCCGGATGCTCCGGGCACGGGACGCGATGGACTGCTCCTACGCGCAGCCACTGGACGTGCCGGCGCTGGCGCGGATCGCGCACGTGTCGGCGGCGCACTTCACGCGCACCTTCCGGGCCACCTTCGGAGAGACCCCGCACCGCTACCTGCAGCGCCGCCGCGTGGAGCGGGCGATGTTCCTGCTGCGGGAGAGCGACCGCAGCGTGACGGACATCTGCTTCGAGGTCGGCTTCGGCAGCCCGGGGACGTTCAGCCGCACCTTCCGGGACATCGTGGGCACGTCACCGCGGGCGTACCGCAAGCAGGCGACGGCGGTGGACGTGCCGACGTGCTTCGCGAAGGCGTGGCTGAGGCCGCGTGCCTGACCTGCGGCCGGGTCGGCCGGGCGCGCCGGGGCGACTGAGCAGTTTTGGATAAGTTTCCCGGCCGCCCGGCGACTAGCGTGATGCACATGTTCAACGCCATCACGCACTCGCAGATCTACGTCCTCGACCAGGACGAGGCCCTCGACTTCTACGTCGGCAAGCTCGGCCTGGAGGTGAACGCGGACGTCGACCTGGGCTTCATGCGCTGGCTCACGGTGAACGTCCCCGGTCACCCCGAGCGCCAGATCCTGTTGGAGAAGCCGGGCCCGCCCGCGCTGTCCGAGGAGACCGCCCAGCAGGTCCGCGAGCTGCTCACCAAGGGCGCCACCGGCGGCCACCTGATCTTCACCACCGACGACTGCCGCAAGACGTACGAGACGCTCCGGGACCTCGGCGTGGAGTTCACCGAGGAGCCGACCGAGCGCCCGTACGGCATCGACTGCGGCCTGCGCGACCCCTTCGGCAACAGCATCCGCTTCACCCAGCCGAAGGCCTGACCCGCCGCGGGCGCGCGGGGCGGCGGCGATCCGTCCCAACCGACCGCCCCTCCCGGACGTCTGTATCGCACGTCCCCATGCCCGGAGGACCCGTGCCGCCGGCACGCGGCCTCCGGGCGTGCGATCGACGTCCCGAGGAGCAGCAGGCATGCCGTCGCAACACGTACCCCGTTCCGCCCGTCTCCACCGGCCGCTCCTGGCGGCCGCCCTCGTCGCCGCGGCCGTGCTCGTCACGGCCCCGCAGGCGTCGGCCGCCGGGCCCGTCCTGTCCGTCCCGTCCCTCCCGGCGGCCACGTCCGCCGTGGCCGCCCACGACCAGGCGGTCACCGGGGCCGAGCAGAAGGCGGTCCTCGGCTACTGGACGCCGGAGCGGATCGCGGCGCTGACCCAGCCGTCGTCCGGCAACCCGCCCAAGGCGGGCCCCGACGGCGCCCCGTGGACGGGACGGAACGCGCTCGCCCGCACGGTGGGCCGGCTGTTCTTCACCGACCACGGCGAGGACGCCAGTTGCACCGCGACCGTCGTCGACAGCCCCAACGGCAGCACCCTGGTCACCGCGGGGCACTGCGTGAACAACACCGACCTCATCGGTGAGGACAACCAGTGGACGCGGAACGTGCTCTTGGTGCCGGGCTACCGCGACGGGCGGGCGCCCTACGGGAAGTTCACCGGCCGGCTGGGGGTCGTCGCCCCGACCTGGCTGGCCAACGACCAGCAGCACGGTGAGGTGTACGGCGCCTACGACCAGGCGTTCGTGGTCCTCAACACGGACGCGCGGGGCCGGACCGTGCAGGAGGCGGCCGGCGCGGCGCAGCGGATCGGCTTCGACCGGCCGGGCGACCGGACGGCCCACCAGTTCGGCTACCCCCGCTCGGCCTCGGACCCGGACCGCGAGGGCCTGCCCGAGTACACCGGCGAGCGGCTCGCCCACTGCACCGGGCGGCCCGAACAGGTCGTCGGCACGCCCGAGTTCCCCGCGGCCGAGGGGCTGTGGGGCACCGAGTGCGTCATGGGCGGCGGCTCCAGCGGAGGCCCGCGGATAGCGGGCCTCGACCCGGAGTCGGGCGTGGGCACCGTCGTCGGCGACAACTCCGAGGGCAGCAGGCTCGACGCCGGGGGCAACGCCTGCGACCCCTGGGACCCGGCCCCGGGCTGCACCCGCCACCTCGTCGGTCCGCAGTTCACCTCCGCCGTCACCAAGCCGCTCTACGAGCGGGCCCGGCGCGCGCTGCGCTGACCACGCGGCACGGACCCGCCCGGCACAGCCCCGGCACCTCCCGGCCGACGGCCGGGAGGTGCCGTTCGCGCCCTTCGTCCAACGGCGCCCGGAACCGGCGTCGTTGCCGCCGGAACCGGTGCCGGCCGAGGCCTCTCCCCGGGGCCGGGAGGGCGTTAGTCTGTGCCATCTCATTGCACGGGCCATCGAGAACGGGGGGCGTGGTGCCGGGGTTCGTGTTGCTGCGTCTGCGCGCGCACCGTCTGCTGCTGGGCGCCGCCGTGCTCTCGGTGCTGCTCACCACGTGCGCGGTCGCGGCGCTCGCCGCCTTCAGCTCGGCCGTGGGGGACGCGGGTCTGCGCCGCGCGCTGCAGGAGCAGTCGGCCGCGCGGACGCTGGTCGAGATCACGGCCGACGTCGACGGCAAGGACCCGGGCGCGGCGGACGAGGCCGTGCGCGCGACCGTCACCGGCGCCTACGACGGCCTGCCGGTCTCCGTCACCGGGGTCACCCGCTCCGGCCCGTACGGGCTGCCGACGGCGCTGCGGCCCGCCGGTGCCCCGCGCACCGTCGACCCGGACCTGGCGGTGCTGTCGACCCTGGACCGGGCCCGGGTGACCATGACCGAGGGCGCGTTCCCCGGTCCGCCGGCGGACGGCGGCCCGGTCCCGGTCGCGCTGCCCGAGGCGGCCGCCGCGGTGCTGAAGGTGCGCACCGGGCAGGTGGTCACCCTGGCCGACCGGCTGCACCGCGGAACGCTGCGGGTCCGCGTGACCGGGACATACCGGCCGGTCGACCGGTATGCCTTGTACTGGCGGCTCGACCCGCTGGACGGCCGCGGCGTGCGCACGCTCTCGTTCACCACCTACGGTCCCCTGCTCACCGACCCCGCGGCCTTCGGCGCCGGCGGTGTCCCGGCGGTCGAGATGGCGTGGCAGACGCACGGGGACTTCGGTGCGATGACCACGGCCCGCGCCGACGACGTCAGCGCGAGCGTCCAGCGGGCGGTGGGGCGGCTGGACGCCCTGGAGGCCGCGAACTCCCTGGTGGCCAAGAGCGAATTCCCCGATCTGCTGGATGAGTTGCGGGGCACCCTGCTGGTGAGCCGGTCGACCCTGCTGATCAGTGTGCTGCAGCTGATGCTGCTGGCCGCGCTGTCGCTGCTCCTGGTCGCAGGGCTGCTCGCGGAGGAACGTTCCGGCGAGACCGCGCAGTTGCGGGCCCGCGGCGGTTCGCGCGCCCAGATGACGGGGCTCGCCGCTGCGGAGGCCGTGCTGCTGACCGTACCGGCCGCGGTGCTGGCCCCGCTGCTGTCCGGCCGGCTGGTCCGGCTGCTCGCGGGTCACGGGGCACTCGCCCGGGCGGGGGTCCGGCTGGAACCCTCCGCGGCGACCGCCTGGTGGGTGGCGGCGCTCACCTCGCTGGCCTGCGCCCTCGCCGTCGTCGGCCCCGTACTGCGGCGCGCGGGGACGTACGCGCAGGAACACTCGCAGCGGCGCCGCCGGCGGGCGCTGCCCGCCGCCGCGCAGGCCGGGGCGGACGCGGGTCTGGTGCTGGTGGCCGGCCTGGCCTTCTGGCAGTTGTCCCGTCGCGAGGCGGGCAGCGGGGCCCTGAGCACGGACACCTCGGGACGGCTCGGGCTGGACCCGGTCCTCGTGGGGGCCCCCGCGCTGTGCCTGCTGGCGGGCGCGGTGCTGGCGCTGCGGTTGCTGCCGCTGGCGGCGCGGCTCGGCGAGCGCCGCGCGGCGAGGGCCCGCGGGCTGCCGGCGTCCCTGGTGGGCTGGCAGCTCTCGCGCCGTCCGGGACGCGGGGCGGGACCCGCCCTGCTGCTGGTCTTCGCCGTGTCGATCAGCATGTTCGCGATCGGGGAGAACAGCACCTGGAC
This sequence comes from Streptomyces sp. NPDC005722, assembly GCF_040630935.1. Classification (NCBI taxonomy): domain Bacteria; kingdom Bacillati; phylum Actinomycetota; class Actinomycetes; order Kitasatosporales; family Streptomycetaceae; genus Streptomyces; species Streptomyces sp. NPDC005722. Next base: position 140,246 of record NZ_JBEXYN010000009.1, on the reverse strand, counting down.
CCGGTCGCAGGCCGACCAGGCGGACTTCGCCGTCGGCGCCGACCTGCGCGTGTCCGGTTCCGCGACGCCCGCGTTCGGGCAGGGCGGCGGCTACGACGGCGTACCCGGCGTCGCGGCCGTCACCCCGGCCGTCCGCGACACCGTGTCCCTCCCCCGCGACCGCGACGCGACCGTCGTGGCGGTCGACACCACTGCCGCCGCCCGGGTCCTGCGCCTGCGCGACGACCTGTCCGCCGAGCCGGTGGCCGACCTCATGCGGCCCCTGCGCGCGGACGGCGGCCCCGCCGCCCGCGGCGCCGGGTTCGTCCTGCCCGACGGCACGGACCGGCTCCGCCTGACGGTCCGTCTGCGTGCCGTGGGGACCGGGGACCGCGCCCTGGCCGGCACCGTGACCGACCGGCTGTCCGTGACACTGACCGACCGCTACGGCGTCCCCTACACCCTCCCCCTGGGCGAGGTCGCGGCCGACGGCCGGGAGCACGCGCTGGAGGCCGACTTCGCGTCCGCGACGGGCCGGGTACCCGGCGCGGGACCCGCGGGGCCGCTGCGCGTGACGGGCCTCGGCGCCGAGTACCAGGTGCCCCGGCGGAACGAGCGGCACGTCCTGACCGTCACCGGCGTACGCGCGGTGACCGCCGGCGGCGTGCACGAGGTGCCCTCCCCCACCGCCACGGCCTGGTCCGCCCGCACCCGGATCGACAACCCGGACTTCCCCGAGGGCCCCGGCCTCGGCTACCGCCCCGCGGACGCCGGCACCCCGCGCTCCGCCGCGGGCACCCCGCTGACCGTCCGTTACGACACCGGCGAGGAGCCCTTCCAGAAGGACACCCCGGGCGGCGCCGACACGGCCTCCCTCACCCTGCGGGCCGGGCCCCGGCCGCCCGCGGTGCTGCCCGCCGTCGTCACCGACGCCTTCCTGACCGCGGTCGACGCGAAGCCCGGCAGCACCGTCCCGGTCGAACTCGGCGGCACACGCCTGTCCCTGCGCATCACGGCGTCGGTCCACGCGCTGCCCACCACGGGACGCGACGGCTCCGCGGGCACCGGCGGCGGCGCCGTGCTGCTGGACCTGGCGAGCCTCGACCGCGCGCTCGTCTTCCAGGAGCAGCGGGCGCTGGAGCCCACCGAGTGGTGGCTCGCCGCGGGCCCCGACGGCGCGTCCCGGGTCGCCTCGGCGCTGCGGGCCCGGGGGGACGCCGCCACGATCGTGGTCCGTGACGAGGCGCGGGCGGAGCTGCGGCGCGACCCGCTGGGCGCGGGTCCGCTGTCGGCCCTGCCAGCGGCGGTGGTGGCGGCCGCGGTGCTGGCCGCGGTGGGGTTCGCGGTCGCCGCCGCGGGCGCGGTACGGGAACGCTCGGAGGAGTTCGCGGTGCTGCGGGCGCTGGGGGCGCCGCGGAGGTCGCTGGCCCGGGTCATCGCCGCGGAGCAGGGGCTGCTGGTGCTCACGGCGGTGGCGGTGGGGGCGCTGCTCGGCGGGGTGCTGACCCGCTCGATCGTGCCGTTGATCGTGCTGACGGCGCGTGCGGACAGCCCCGTGCCCGCGGTGCGGGTGGAGTTGCCGGCCGTACCGCTGCTGGAACTGCTGGCGGCGGTGGCGGTGCTGCCGCTGCTGGCGGTGGCGGTGGCGGCGTTGCGCACGGCCGATCCGGCCCGCGCGCTGCGCCGGCAGGGAGGGGAGTGAGATGTCCGAGGCGCCCTCGGCCCGGCCGGGCTCGTGGACCGGTGCCCGCCTGCGCGCCGCGCCCGGTGGTGCGCTGGCACTGGCCGCCCTGGTGCTGGTGACCGCGTTCCTCGCGGCGGCGCTGCCGCGTACCGTCGAGGCGTACGAGGACGCCGCGCTCCGGGACACGCTGCGGCGGGCCTCCCTGAGCGACCGCAGCGTCACCGCCACCTTGGACGTGTCGTTCTCCGGCGAACGCGTCGGGAACGGCTCGCCGTTCCAGGCGAGCGCGCTCGCCAGGACCGAGGACACCTTCCGTACCGTGGTGCGGCCGCCGCTGGTGCTGGACACCGCGCAGACCGTGTACGGGGTGCGCAACGCGGTGGCGGCGGCCGTGACCGACCCCGGCCTGCCGCGTCCGACCGGGAACCGCGATCCGCGGGCGACGCTCGTCTCGCAGCCGGGTCTCGCGGCCCGCTCCCGGCTCGTCGCCGGCCGCATGCCCGCGGCCGGCTCCGGTGAGCGCGAGGTCGAGGCGGTGCTCACGGCCCGGACCGCGAAGGTGATGGGGCTGCGCGCGGGTTCCGCCGTGCACCTGCTGGACACGACCGGGGCCGGGCTCACCGTGCGGATCACCGGGATCGTCGAACCCCGCTCCCCCGGCGAGGCATTCTGGAACGCCGAGCCCGACCTGCTCTCCCCGACCCTGGTGAGCGTTCCCGGGCCACCCGGCGAGGACCCCGAGCACTACTGGCACTTCACCGCGCTGATCGGCCAGGACGCGGCCGGCGTGGTCCTCGACCTGCCCGAGGGCGCCCGGCTGTACTGGCACCACCCCGCCGACGTCGGCGCCCTCTCCGCCCGCGACGTGCCCGCGCTGCGCGACCGGCTGGCGTCGTTGTCGGGAGGGCCCGACTCCACCCGGCTGCGTCTGCTGACGGGCAATCGCTCCATCACCGTGGACGAGGAGGGACTCGCCGAACTGCTGGGCCCGTTCGAGCGGCAGCGGACGGCGGCCAGGCCCCTGGTGCTGATCGCGGCGGTGGGCGTGGGCGCGGTGGCGGGCATCGTGCTGCTGATGGCGGGCGGACTGTCGGCGACCCGTCGCCGTACCGAACTGCGGCTGCTGCGGGCCCGCGGCAGCAGCCTGACGGGCCTGTGCGCACGGCTGCTGGCCGAGAGCGCGGTCGTGGCCGTGCCGTGCGCGGCGGCCGGGGTGCTGCTCGCGCTGCTGCTGGTGCCGGCCGGACGCCCGGCGGCCTCCGTGCTCGCGGGGGCGCTGGTCGTGGCCGTCACGGTGCCGGCGCTGCCGCTGCGGGCGGTGGCGCTCGTCCGCCGGCTGGGCCCGGAACGGCGCGACGACCTCGTGCGGGCCAGGCCCTCGCGCCGCCGTACGGTGGCGGAGCTGACGGTGGCGGTCGTGGTGACCGGCGCGGTCGTGGCGCTGCGGCGCCGGGGGACGGCCGACGGCGGCGCCGACCTGCTGACGGCCGCCGCACCGGTGCTGGTCGCGGTCGTCGGGGCGCTCGTCCTGCTGCGGCTCTACCCGCTGCCGCTGCGGCTGCTGTCGCGCCCCGCGGCCCGGCTGCGGGGCACCGTGCTGTACCTGGGTCTGGCCCGGGCCGGCCGTACGCCCTCGGCCACGGCACTGCCCCTGGTGGCGGTGCTGGTGGCGCTGGCCGTCACGTCGTTCGGCGGCTCGGTCCTCACCGGCGTCGAGAGCGGCCGCGACCGCGCCGCCACGCGCGCGGTCGGCGGCGACGCGCGGCTCGAATCCCTCACCACCCTCCCGGACGGGCTCGACGCACGGGTCCGGCGGGTGCCGGGCGTGCTCGGCACCTCGCCCGTGCGGATCGAGACGGGACTGTCGACGACGCCCGCCGGGACCCCGTACGACCTGGTGATCGTGGATCCGGCGCGTTACGCCGCGCTGGTGTCGGCCACGGGGATCGGCGCCCCCTTCGCCGCCGCACGCCTGGAGGGCGACGGCAGGGGGCCGCTCCCCGCGATCGTCTCCCCAGGCCTCGCGGGGGAGTTCGGCACGACGACCGCGACCGTGCAGGCCTCCGCCGGGGCGACGCCGGTGCGCACGGTCGCCGTGCGCGACGTGACGCCGGCCGTCCTCGGGGGCGACTTCGTGATCGTCTCCGCCGCCGGAGTGGCCCGCACGCACCCCGAGACCGCCCACTCCCCCGTCCAGGCCCCGACCGCGCTCTACGTCACCGGCCCGCAGGTGGACGGCCGGGCGCTGGAGGCCGTCGCACGCACCGCCGCGACGGACCTGACGGCGGTCCTGCGTTCCGAGGAGCGCGCCTCGTTCACCTCCTCCTCGCTCCAGAGCGGCGCCCGGCGCGTCTACCTGGCCGCCGTGGCCGCGGGCGCCGGCTACAGCGCGCTGGCCCTGCTGCTGTCCCTGATGGTGCACACCCCGCAGCGCAAGGCGCTGCTCGCCCGGCTGCGGACGATGGGCATGACGAGCGGTCAGCGGCAATGGCTGGCCGTCCTGGAGACGCTGCCGCAGGTCCTGCTCGGCGCCCTCGGCGGCATCCTGGTCAGCCTGGCCACGGTCCCGCTGCTACGGCAGGGGGTGGATCTGACCGCCCTGGCCTTCTCCGCCGCCAAGCCGGTCAGCGGTGTCTCCGGGACGGTGCTGCGCACGGACCCGCTCTCGCTGCTGCTGCCGTCGGCCGCGCTGGTCGTCCTGGCCTGCGCGGTGCTCGCGGGCCAGGCGTGGCTGACCGGACGGCGGGGCGAGGGAACCGAACTGCGGATGGGGGAAAGGGAATGAGCCAGGACACACCGGGGCCGGCGGAGCCCGGCACCACGACGCTCGCGGAGCTGGAACGGCGCGTCGCCGAGAGCCGGGAGGAGCCCGCCTACGGGCACGACGCCCTGATCGTCTGCGACCGGCTGGTGCGGATCTTCACCGCCCAGGGCGTGGAGGTCCAGGCCCTGCAGGGGCTGGACCTGCTCGTGAAGCAGGGCGAACTGATGGCCCTGGTCGGCGCCTCGGGCAGCGGCAAGTCCACCCTGCTCAACATCCTGGCCGGGCTCGACACCCCCACCGCCGGAGCCGCCTCGGTCGCCGGCTTCGACCTGCTCGACCTCGACGCCCGCGCCCGCCTGCGCTACCAGCGCGAGGTCGTCGGCTTCGTCTGGCAGCAGACCTCCCGCAACCTGCTGCCCTACCTCACCGCCCTGCAGAACGTCGTCCTGCCCATGCGCCTCGCAGGCAGCGTCAAGGGCCGCGGCCAACGCACCAAGCGCGCCGCCGAACTCCTCGGCATGATGGGCGTGGGCCACTGCGCCGACCGCCGCCCCCAGCAGATGTCCGGCGGTGAGCAGCAGCGCACGGCCATCGCCGTCGCCCTGGCCAACCACCCCTCGCTGGTACTGGCCGACGAGCCCACCGGACAGCTTGACTCGGCCACCGCGGAGCAGGTCTTCGGCGCCTTCCGCACCGCCAACGAGCAACTCGGCACGACCATCGTCGTCGTCACCCACGACCAGGCCGTCGCCACCGCCGTCGACCGCACCGTCGCCATCCGCGACGGCCGCACCGCCTCCGAGGTCGTCCGCCGCACCAGCACCGACGACCAGGGCCGCACCACCGTCCACGCCAGCGAGTACGCCACCGTCGACCGCTCCGGCCGCCTCCAGCTCCCCCGCGACTTCACCCACGCCCTCGACATCCGCAACCGCGTCATGCTCGAACTCGAACCCGACCACATCGCCGTCCGCCCCGACCTCCCCGACCGCCCCGCCGACAACGCCGGGGGCCCGCCGGACCACCAGGGTCCGCGACCTGCCGGGTAGCGGGGCCGGCGAGGGTCGTTGTCGGGAAGACGCGCGAGCTCGCCCGGTTCAAGGACGAGCGGTGGGCCTCGGCAGAGGGCGGCGAGCCTCATCCCCGAGCCGGCCGTCCCACCGTGTCCGGCGGCGGCCGCGCCTCACGACCGGTCGGATCCGGCTGCGTGGTGCCGGCCGGAACGGCCCCGTGCGCGTCCGTCACACGCCCGTCGGGGGCCGGCACTCCAGTCCCATCTCGGCGACGTCCTCGAGTTCGTCGGGGCCGAGGCCGCCGGTGGCCTGGACGGCGATGCCGAACGCCACCGGCGGCGAGCGCCTGTAGGCGGCACCCCTCCGGGGACACCGCGGGATCCGAGCCGCCGCACAGTCGGCACCTGACTTGAGCCCAGCAGGCGGGCCGGGCTCTCGTCGGGCGCGGTGACTTCGGGTGGAGCGGGGCCGGTTCCGGGCGCCGCGTTCCGGGTCGCCGCCGTACGACGTGACGCCCCCGCCGATGCCGCGCAGCGGCGCGCCCGCGTCGTGCGCCTCGCGGAGGAACGCGTCGACGTACGCCTCCGGGTCACCACCGGCGGTGCCGGTGCGCGGCACGTACGCGTCGAGCGGCGACACGGAGAACCCGCCCGCCCAGGAGCACGATCCTTCTTCTCCCGGTCGTACGGGCGTCCCTGACGACCACTCGGCGGGTGACACCACCGGTCCTGGACGGCTTCCGGCGCGGACGGACCAACGACTCTGACGCGAAGCCCGACTCAAGTCAATATGTATTCCTAATTTAGGAGAAACCCGGAACGCGGCGTGCCCAAAACCTTGACAGGCTCTTCCCGGCGGGTGCATGTTCGGCAACGTTGTCATCGCGATGGCAACGTTGTCATCGCCATGATGCCAGGCCGTCACGTCATTGAACATCCCTGAACGGAGCCGCTGTTCATGCCGGATATGTCCGCCCTGCCCTCTCGTCGCGCCGTACTCTCCACCGGCTCCACCCTCCTCGCGGGGTTCGGGCTCGGCATGGCCTTCCCCGCCGCCGCCGGCGCGCACACGCGGCCCTCGGACCCGGCCGGGTCCCGGGGCGAACTCGCCGCGTACCGCCCGGTCACCGTGTCCTCCACCGACTACGCCCCCACACCGGCCGAGTTCGCCGTCGACGGCCTCGACCGGGTCGGCGTCCGCGGCTCCGGGTGGCGGGCCGCCGACGGCGACCCCCAGTGGATAGCCGTCGACCTCGAGGCCCTGTGCGAGGTCGAGTCGGTCCGCCTCACCTTCGAGGCGACGGCCGACGACCCGCCGTTCACCCCCGGGACCGGGGGCAACCCCCGCGACAACACCACCGGGCAGGAGGTCCTGTCGAGTTGCGCGGTCGCCTTCGTCATCGAGACCTCCCGCGACGGGAAGTCGTGGACGGTCGTGCACCGCACCGACGACGGCAAGGGCGGGGTCGTGGAGATCGCCCTCGCGAAGCCCGTGACCGCCCGCTGGGTGCGGATGACCGTCACCAAGCGCTCCAACGCCAACCCGCTGGGCCTCAACGGCCTCCAGGTGTACGGCACCCCGCGCGGCAGGCGCCCCGAGGCCACCGGCTGGACGGACTGGGGCACCCACCACCGCACGCCCCCGGCCCTGGAGGTCGCCGACGACGGCACCGTCCCGCTGGAGTCCGGCTGGGACCTGACGATGGACGACTGGGCGGGCGGCACAGCCGCCGAGCTGTCGGCGCCCTCCGTGGACACCAGCGCCTGGCTGCCGGCCGTCGTGCCCGGGACCGTGCTGTCCTCGCTCGTCGCCGAGGGCCACCTGCCCGACCCGGTCGCCGGCTTCGCCAACCTGCACGTCCCCGAGGCGCTCTCCCGTCACTCCTGGTGGTACCGCCGCGAGTTCCGCCTGCCCAAGGGCCTGCGCACCGGGGCCGGACGCCGCGTCTGGCTGGAGTTCGACGGGGTCAACCACGAGGCCGACGTCTGGCTCAACGGCAAGCAGGCCGGCACCCTCACCTTCCCCTTCGCCCGCGCCGCCTACGACGTGACCGCGCTGCTCGCCGCCGAGGGCCCGCAGGCCCTCGCGGTGCGGATCAGCCCCATGCCGCTCCCCGGCAGCCCTGGCGACAAGGGCCCGGCCGGGCTCGCCTTCGTCGACGCCGGCGCGAACATGATGAACCGCAACTCGCCGACCTACCTGGCCTCCTCCGGCTGGGACTGGATGCCCGCCGTACGCGACCGGGCCGCCGGCATCTGGAACCACGTACGCCTGCGCTCCACCGGCGACGCCGTCCTCGGTGACGCCCGCGTCGACACCGTCCTGCCGGACCTGCCCGGCACCGGCACGGCCGAGGTCACCGTCGTCGTCCCGGTCCGCAACGCCGCCGCGGACGCCAGGTCCGTGACCGTCACCGCGGCGTTCGGCGACGTACGCGTGCAGCGCACGGTCACCGTGCCCGGGGGCGGCAGCGCCGACGTCGTCTTCGACCCGGCCTCCGACCCGAAGCTGCGCGTGCGGAACCCGAAGCTGTGGTGGCCCAACGGCTACGGCGAGCCGGAGCTGCACCGGCTCACGCTCACCGCCTCCGTGGCCGGGCAGGAGAGCGACCGGCGCACCACGCGCTTCGGCATGCGCCAGTTCGGCTACGAGTACGACGTGCCGCTGACGTTCCAGTCCGGCTCCAACGCCTACGCCCAGACGGTGACGTTCACCCGCAGGACCGCCCGCTACGTGCGCGTCCTGTGCCGCACCCGGGCCACCGACTGGGGCTCGTCGATGTGGGCCCTGTCGGTCGCCGACAGCATGGTGCCCGACCTCGACCTGGCCCTGCACAAGGACGCCACCGCCTCCTCCACCGACGACCCGAACAACCGTCCCGGCAACGTCACGGACGGGGACCCGGGCACCCGCTGGTCCTCGGAGTTCGAGGACGACCAGTGGATCCGGGTCGACCTGGGCTCCGCGGTCTCCTTCGACCGCGTCGTCGTGACCTGGGAGCAGGCCTACGCGGAGACGTACACCGTGCAGGTCTCCGACAACGGCGACGACTGGACCGACGCCGCGTCCGTGGACAACGCCGCCGTCCCGCTGCCCTTCCAGACCTCGGGCTCGGCGAGCCTGCAAGACGTGGAGTTCGCCGCGACCACCGCCCGCTACCTGCGGATCCTGTGCCACACGCGTGCCACCAGCTGGGGTGCGTCGATGTGGGGCCTGTCGGTCGTCGACAGCGCCACGCCCGGCACCGACCTGGCGCTGCGCAAGGACGCCACCGCCTCGTCCTCCGAGGGCGACGGCAGCGGGCCGGGCAACGCGGTCGACGGCAAGCCCGGCACCCGCTGGTCCTCGAAGTACGAGGACGAGCAGTGGATCCGGGTCGACCTGGGCTCCGCGGTCCGGTTCGACCGGGTCGTCATCACCTGGGAGCAGGCCTACGCGAAGACCTACACCGTCCAGGTCTCCGACAACGGCGACGACTGGACCGACGTGAAGTCCGTCGACAACTCCACCGTCCCCCTCAAGATCAGCGTCAACGGCGTGCGCGTCTTCGCCCGCGGCGGCAACTGGGGCTGGGACGAGTTGCTGCGCCGCATGCCGGCGGAGCGCATGGACGCGGCCGTGCGCATGCACCGCGACATGAACTTCACGATGATCCGCAACTGGGTCGGCAGCAGCAACCGTGAGGAGTTCTACGCCAGTTGCGACGAGCACGGCATCCTGGTGTGGAACGACTTCCCCAACGCCTGGGGGATGGACCCGCCGAACCGCCAGGCCTTCCTCGACCTGGCGCGGGACACCGTGCGGCGCTACCGCATCCACCCCAGCGTCGTGGTGTGGTGCGGCGCCAACGAGGGCAACCCCCCGGGACCGGTGGACGACGGGATGCGCTCCGCGGTGCGCGCCGAGGCGCCCGGCCTGCTCTACCAGAACAACTCGGCGGGCGGCATCGTCTCGGGCGGCGGCCCCTACGGCTGGGTGGAGCCCGAGCGGTACTACTCCGCGTCCACGTACGGCAGCGGCAGCTTCGGGTTCCACACCGAGATCGGCATGCCCGTCGTGTCGACCGCCGAGACCATGCGGCGCATGGCGGGCGACGAACCCGAGTGGCCGGTCGGCGGTGTCTGGTACCACCACGACTGGAGCACCCGCGGCAACCAGGCCCCGCAGAACTACCGCGCGGCCATCGAGGGCCGGCTCGGTGCGGCGGCGGACCTCGACGACTTCGCCCGCAAGGCGCAGTTCGTCAACTACGAGAACTTCCGTGCCATGTTCGAGGCCTGGAACGGCCGGCTGTGGGAGGACGCCTCCGGCCTGATGCTGTGGATGTCGCACCCCGCCTGGTACAGCACGGTGTGGCAGACGTACGACTACGACTTCGACGTCAACGGCGCCTACTACGGCGTCCGCAAGGCCTCCGAGCCCGTCCACGTGCAGGCCGACCCGGTCAGCGGGAAGGTCGTGGCGGTCAACCACACGCCGCGGGCGCTGAAGGGCGTGACCGTCACCGCCCGTCTGCTCGACCTGTCCGGCCGTCCGCTCTCCGCGGAGCGGCGCGGCACGCTGGACGTGGCGGCGTCCGAGAAGGCCGACGCGTTCACCGTGGCCTGGACGGACGACCTGCCGGACTTCCACCTGCTGCGGCTGCGGCTGGCGGACCGGCACGGCGAGGTGCTGTCGGAGAACGTCTACTGGCGGTACCGCAAGCCCGAGCACATGCAGGCGCTCAACAAGGCCGCGCGGACCCGGGTCTCCGCCGACGTCACGGACACCGACCTGTCGGGCGACCGGCACGGGCTGACCGCGCGGGTGAGCAACCGGGGCTCCTCGGTCGCCGCCCTGGTCCGGCTCTCCCTGCTGGACTCCCGCAGCGGCGACAGGGTCCTGCCGACGCTGTACAGCGACAACTATTTGTGGCTGCTGCCCGGTGAGAGCCGCACGGTGACGCTGTCCTGGCCGGCCGGGGCGCTGCCGTCGAAGCGGCCGAAGCTGCGGGTCGACGGCTACAACGTGCCCGCGGTCACCGCGCAGGCGTAGCCGCTCGCGCCGCCGTGGCGGCCACCCGGAAGGTGGCCGCCACGGCGGTCCGGCGCGCCGGGAACCCGTCCCACATCGCGCACGTCTGACAGGAGGTGACGACTTCTCCAGCCCTGATGCGCCCGGCGCGGTTCGGCGACCTGGCGGCCATCGTGGACGTGCACACGCAGGCACGTGCCGCGTACTACCAGGCGGGCGGCCTGCCCGGATCAGAGATCGACAGCCCCGACGGGTGGGCACGCCGCCGCGCGACCTGGGCGCACGCCATCCAGTCGAGCGCGACGACGGTGCTGTGCGCCGTCGAGGACACCGAGGTGGTCGGTGTGGTGGCCATGGGACCGCCCAAGGAGGGCGCGGAGGCCGCTCCCTCGTGTGGTGAGCTGCACCGGATCCATGTGCGCCCGGACCGCTGGGGCCGCGGCGTCGGGGGGCAGCTGCACGCCGAGTTCGTGCGCTTCCTGCGCGAATCCTCCCTGGAGACGGGGCTGCTGGACGCCTGGGAGCGCAACAGCCGCGCCCTCGCGTTCTACACCCGTCAGGGCTGGGTCCCGGAGGGCGGCCGCCGCCCGGGCCCGGGTGGCGTCGACTTCCTGCGGCTCCGCCTCGACCTGCGCGGCCGCGTCGCCGCCGCGGCGTCCTCGGAGGGCACCGTGCCGCTGGGCTGACCTGCCTGCGGCGCGTGGCATCCTGTGCGGCGTGCTGATCAAGGGCTATGACCACGGACCCCTGACGGCCGGTGAGCCGCTGACGGACCGGCCCGGCTTCTGGACGAACCACCTCCTGGGGTGGTGCGAGGCCGGGCCGGACGGCGGGCGCCCCGAGCCGGAGTGGTTCGGGGACGACGGGGCGGACGCCGACGCCCTGACCGAGGTGCTGCACAACGAGCGTGCCTGGCCGGTGTTCCGGGTGCCGTTCGGGGACGGGCACTGCGCCGTCGTGGTGTACAGGAACCTCGACGGTGACCCCGGGCTCGACTTCCTGCTCACCCATCCCGGCTGGGCCCGCGCCGAGGAGCTGTCCTCGTACAACGGCGACTGGTACGGCAGCGGTCCGAACTGGCGCGAACTGGCCCACGTCGCCGCGGACGTTCCGCGGTCCGGGGCGGTCCCGGGCGTGTTCGATCCCGCTGCCCGGCTGCTGCTCCTGCTGCCCTTCCTCGTCGACGGCGACCGGCACGTGGCGGAGGCGGGGCCGGGGATCGCGGACGCGCTCGTCGGCATCGGGGCTCCGGAGGGGACCGCGGCGCTCGCAGCCGGGTGCCTGGTGCGCGGGCTGCGGCCCGACGCCTGGCACGACCCGGCGTGGGGTTCGCCGCTCAGCGGTGGCGACGCGCCCCCGCCGGTGGACACCGCGTTGCGGGAGTCCCCGCTGCTGCGGAACGCCGGTGTCACCGTCACCCAGTGGAAGCGGCTCGCCCGCGCCCTCGGCGGGCACGGGGAGTCCACGGGAGTCACTGCATGACGGACTTGGCCCACGCCGCCACGGTGACGACGTCGGCCTGCCGCGGGAACACCTTCTCCGTGAGCACGCGGTGCACCTCGGGGTCGGAGTCCAGGCAGCCGTCGGACAGGACGGTGAGGCCGTAGTCCAGGTCGGCGGCCTGGCGCAGGGTGGAGAGGACGACGCCGCTGGTGGCGATCCCGGTCAGCACCAGACTGTCGACGCCGCCCGCCCGCAGGACCATGTCCAGGTCGCTGCCCGCGAACGCGCTGACGCGCCTCTTGGTGACCACGACGTCGCCGGGCGCCGGCGCGACGTCGGGGTGGATCTCCGCACCCGGGTCGCCCGCGGCGAAGCCGCCGCCGCGGGCGAGCGCGCCGAACGTCCTGTTGCGGGCGCTGACCTCCGGGTGCCCGGCCCGGAAGCCGATGACGACGTAGAGGACGGGGACGTCCGCGGCGCGCGCGGCGTCGATCGCCGCACGCACCCGGGGCAGGTAGCCGTCGTCGCCGGTGAAGCGGTCCGTGATGGCCCGCTGGACGTCCATCACGAGGAGCGCGCTGTGCGCCATTCTTGCTGTCCTTTGCTGGTGCCGTTCGGGTCGTCACCGCGACCGCTGCCCGCGGGGGTGTCGCGGCGGCCGCGCAGCGCCGAGGCGAGCGCGGCGATCAGGGCCATGACGGTGGCCGCGCCGAAGACGGTGACGAGACCGTGGTGGAAGGGGCCGGAGACGAGGGTGGGGAAGAAGCCCGTGCCGGTGAGGATCCGCACCTGGTGCTCGGGCAGGGTGGCGAGCACCCCGCTGGGCCCGAGCAGGTGGCCGATGGGGTTGTCGCCGAGGAACGTGGCGAACAGGGTGCTGACCGGAGGCAGTCCGGAGACCTGTTCCGCGGTCCCGGCGGGCACGCCGTTCGCCCGCAGCCCGTTCTCCAGCGTCTGCGGCAGCGAACCGGCCAGTCCGGCGATCATCAGCGAGAAGCACAGGCCGATGGAGAGCGCGGTCCCGGAGTTCTGGAAGGTGGAGCGCATGCCGGAGGCGACTCCGCGCTGTTCGGGCGCGACGCTGCCCATGATCGCGGAGGTGTTGGGCGCCGAGAACATGCCCTGGCCGATGCCGCTCACCAGCAGCAGCGTCGCGAAGGCGGGGTACGGGAAGTCGACCGGGAGGGCGAGCAGGCCGACGAACGAGGCCGCCACGAGGACGAGTCCGGTGGTGGAGAACAGCCGGGCGCCGAAGCGGTCCGACAGGTACCCGGACAGCGGTCCCGCGACCAGGAAACCGACGGTCAACGGCAGCATGAAGATGCCCGCCCACAGCGGCGTCTGCTCGAAGTCGTAGCCGCGCAGCGGCAGCCAGATGCCCTGCAGCCAGATGATGAGCGTGAACTGCAGTCCGCCGCGGGCGATCGCGGTGAGCAGTGCCGCCAGGTTGCCGGCGGCGAACGCCCTGATGCGGAACAGGCCGAGCTGGAACATCGGTTCCGCGACCCGGGTCTCCGCGAGGCAGAACACGACGAGCAGCAGTACGCCCGCCGCCAGGCCGCCCAGCACCCAGGGGTTGGTCCAGCCCGTGGGGTGGCCGCCGTAGGGCTGGATGCCGTACGTGATGGCGGCGAGCAGCCCGCCGGCCCCGGCGGTGAAGGTGAGGTTGCCGACCCAGTCGATGCGCCCGGGTTTGCGCGCGCCGGTCTCCCGGAGGCTGCGGTACGACCAGAAGGTGCCGACGACGCCGATGGGCACGCTGATCCAGAACACGGCGCGCCAGTCGATGGTGGCCAGCAGCCCGCCCGCGATCAGCCCGAGGAACTGGCCGGCGAGCGCGGTGATCTGGTTGATGCCGAGCGCCATGCCGCGCTGCCGGGCGGGGAAGGCGTCGGTGAGGATGGCCGCCGAGTTCGCGGTCAGCATCGACCCGCCGACGGCCTGCACGATCCGGAAGCCGATCAGCCACAGGGCGCCGCCCCCGCCCCGCAGCGGGTCGAGGGAGAGCGCGAGCGAGGCGGCGGCGAAGATCGCGAAGCCCATGTTGTACATCCGGACCCGGCCGAACATGTCGCCGAGGCGGCCGAGCACGACCACGAGCACGGCGGAGACCAGCAAGTAGCCGAGGATCATCCAGAGCAGGTAGCCGATGTTGCCGGGGGCGAGCGGGTCGAGGCCGATGCCGCGGAAGATGGCGGGCAGCGAGATGATCACGATCGAGGCGTCGATGGTCGCGATGAGCACGCCCAGCGTCGTGTTCGACAGCGCCACCCATTTGTAGCGGCCCGCGTCGTCGGCCGGGGTGGCGGTCACAGTTCCTCGGCCAGCCGGTCGAGCAGCGGCAGCGCGTCGACGAGTTGCCGCCGTTCCTCGGCGGTGAACCGCCCGTCCAGCACGGCGGCCAGCCGCCGCACCGACTCCGAGCGCCGGTCCGCGAGCACCTTCCGCCCCGCCCCGGTCACCGTCATCACGACGCGCCTCCTGTCGTGGGCGTCGGGGCTGCGGCTCACCAGCCCGCGCTCCTCCAGCCCGGCCAGCGTCGTCGCCATCGCCTGCGGTCGTACCCGCTCCAACTCGGCCAGCGACCCGGGCGAGTCCGGGCCGTCCCGGTCCAGCCGCGCGATCACCGACACCTCCGACAGGGTGACGTCCCCCACGGCGTGCGCCTGCCGCAGCCGCCGCGCGATCCGCCCCACGCTCAGCCGCAACGCGGCCCCGACCTCGGTCGGGTCACCGGCTTCGAGTGCCTTCGCATCCATGTGTAGTAACAGTAGGTTGATCAATCTGATGTAACTGTCCAGAGCCGGTCAAGACCAGGCCAAGACCCGGCTCCCGGCGCGCGGCCCCGCCGGACCGCGATCTTCGATCCCGGTGACGCCGGGGCCCTTCTGCGCCAGTCTCTGTGGGACGTCACCGCCGCACCGTGCGACAGGGAGAGTCATGGACCTCAGCAAGCAGCCCATCGGCCGGGTCAGCCTGGACAAGGGATCAAGGGCGACCATCCCGCTGGAGAAGGAGGACCCGGAACTGACCATCGTGGCGTCCCTCGAATGGGACGGCGGCAGCGACGCACGCCGGAGCCAGGGTGCGGACCTTGACCTCTACGCGCTCTTCGTCCCGGCCGCCGAGGCCGTCCGCGGGGCGGAACCGTCACCGGGTCACGTCTTCGAGCGTCCATCCGGCGGGATGCTGAACCGAGCCGCCCGGGAGGCGAGGAAGGCGCACGGCGCCGAGCTCGCCGCGCGTGTCGACGCCGGGCACGCCGTGTTCTGGAAGGACCTCGGGGCCCTGGACCAGGCGCCGTTCATCCGGCTCGACGGCGACTCCCGCGAGCCCGGCACCGAGACCATCCGCGTCCGGCGGGCCTCCGAGCAGGGATACGCGCTGATCTGCGCGTACAGCGCCGTGTCCAACGGCTTCGGCAGTTTCAGGAGCTACGGCGCCCGAGCGGTGGTCACCGACGGCCGGGGCTCGACGGTGACGGTTCCCCTGTACGAGGAGAACAACTTCGCCTACTGGGTCGCCATCGCCTTCGTCGACTTCACGGATCCGCGAGGAGTGGGCATCCAGCACGTCGAGCGCTACAGCCGGCGCTGGTCCGAGAACCGTCCCGTCCTGCACACGGACGGAACGATCGTCATGGACCGGGGCCCCGTGCAGTTCAAACGAGGGTGACGGCGACGCCCGCGGACCCCCCGGTTGCGGGATGCACACAGGCAGCGCATAAGGTTAGGCTCGCCTAATACTTCAAAGGTGAACCACGTACAGGAGTCTCCACATGTCTCTTCGGCGCCGCGGCACAGCCGCCGTCGCTGTCCTCATCGCCGCCGCGCTGTCCCTCGCGGCCTGCGGCGGGTCCAGCAGCAACGGGAAGGAGGGCAGCGCAGCCGCTTCCGCGACCGCCGGGTCCAAGGACTCCAAGTCCGTCGCGCAGGGCGGCGAGGACTTCGGGGACGCCGCGGAGAAGACCGCCGCCCTGGGCACCACCGCCAAGCCGGGCGAGTGGCCGCGCACCGTCACGCACGCCATGGGCAGCACCGTCCTCAAGGCCCAGCCGAAGCGCGTGGTCGTCCTCGACGTGGGCGAGCTCGATAACGTTGTCTCCCTCGGCATCAAGCCGGTCGGCCTCGCGCCCACCGAGGGCTCGCCCGAACTGCCGTCCTACCTCAAGGGCGAGGCCGGCAAGCCGGCGAACATCGGCACCATCAACAGCCTCAACCTCGAGGCGATCGCCGCGCTCAAGCCGGACCTGATCCTCGGCAGCCAGCTGCGCGCCGCGGACTCCTACGACGAGCTGTCGCAGATCGCGCCGACCGTCTTCTCCATCCGCCCCGGCTTCACGTGGAAGGAGAACTACCTCCTCAACGCGGCCGCGCTGGACAAGACCGCGCAGGCCAAGGCGAACCTGGCCGCGTACGCGAAGAAGGCGCAGGCCCTCGGCACCAAGCTGGGCGCCGACAAGCCGAGCGTGTCGATGGTGCGCTACATGCCGGAGGGCAAGATCCGCCTCTACGCGAACGACTCCTTCATCGGCACGATCCTCAAGGACGTCGGCATCCCGCGGCCGAAGAACCAGGACATCGAGGACCTGGCCGCCGAGATCAGCGCCGAGAACATCGACCAGGCCGACGCCGACTACATCTTCACCGGCGTGTACGGCGACCCCAAGGCCACCGACAAGACCAAGGCCCAGGGCAACCCGCTGTGGAAGAACCTGAAGGCGGTCAAGGACGGCCACGCCTTCGACGTCCCGGACGAGACCTGGTACCTCGGGCTCGGGGTCACCGCGGCCAACGCGGTCCTGGACGACCTGGAGAAGCACCTCACGGCGTGAGCCGGTGAGGCCGAGCAAGCCGAACGCCGGGCGCCGGCGGGCCGACGAGCCCGCCGGCGCCCGGCGCCCGTACGACACGACCCGGAAAGAGAGAGTGAGCGCGGCGCATGGCGCGACCGACCCGTCGCCGTACCGCCTGGCTGGCGGGGTGCGTGGCGATGCTGCTGATCGCCGTCCTGCTGAGCCTGGCCGTCGGCAGCCGTCAGATCGCCCCCGGCGAGGTGGTCCAGGCCCTGCTGCACGGCGGCACCAGTGACGACGCCCAGGTGGTGCGGGCGCTGCGCGTGCCGCGCACCGTCATCGGCGTACTGGCCGGCGCCGCCCTCGCCGTCGCCGGGACCGTGATGCAGGGCATCACCCGCAACCCCATCGCCGAACCCGGCATCCTGGGCGTCAGCCAGGGCGCGTCCGTCGGGGTGGTGTGCGCGATCGCGTTCCTCGGCGTGCACACGCTCACCGGGTACGTCTGGTTCGCCTTCGTGGGCGCGGCGGTCGCCGCCGTCGCCGTCTACGCCGTCGCCGCGGGCGGCTACCGCGGCGCCTCCCCCGTGAAGCTCGCGCTGGCCGGCGCCGCGATGAACGCCTTCCTCGCCTCCGTGGTCTCCGGGATCGTCACCACCGACGCCCACGCCCTGGACGAGTTCCGCTTCTGGCAGGTCGGTTCGATCAGCGGCCGCGGCAGCGATGTCATCGGCCAGATCTGGCCGTTCGTGGCGGCCGGACTGCTGCTGGTCGCGCTGATGGCGCGGGGCCTGGACGCGCTCGCGCTCGGCGACGACGCGGCCAAGGGCCTCGGCCACAACGTGGCGCTGCTCCGCGTCCTGGGCGCCGTGGGGGCGACCGTGCTGACCGGCGCCGCCGTCGCGGCCGTGGGTCCGATCGCCTTCACCGGCCTGGCCGTTCCGCACATCGCCCGGGCCCTGGTCGGTGCGGCGCACCGCTGGGTGCTGCCGGTGGCCGCCCTCCTCGGACCGGTGATGATCCTCGCCTCCGACGTGCTCGGCCGTATCGTCTTCCCGCCCTCGGAGGTGCCGGTGGCCGTCATGACCGCCCTGCTCGGCGTGCCGTTCCTCATCGCGCTGGTACGGCGCCGGACGGTGGTCGCCGCATGAGCCGCACAAGCCGCACGAGCCGCACGAGCCGCACGAACGGTGTGGACGGTCCGGGCCCCACGGACGCCACGAGCGGCACGAAGACCGCGCGGGCCGTCGGACCGGCCGTCCCCTCGCCCGCCCCCTCCGCGGTCGCCGCCCGGTCCGTGCGCCCCGTGGGGCACACCGTGCTGCGCCGCGGGCGCGGCAGCTTCCTCGTCCACCGCAGGGCCGTCCTCGTCTCCGTCGTGCTCGCCGTGCTGCTGGCGGCGGCCGTCGTGGTCTACCTCTGCGTCGGCGAGTCCTTCGTCTCCCCGGTGGAGGTCGTCAACGTCCTCCTCGGCCGGCCCAGCCCCGACCAGCTCGTGGTCGGCACGTTGCGGCTGCCACGGCTGGTCGTGGGGCTGCTCGCCGGGCTCGCCTTCGGCGTCGCGGGGGCGCTCGTCCAGACGGTCGCGCGCAACCCGCTGGCCAGCCCCGACGTCATCGGCGTGACGCACGGCGCGGGCGCGGCGACGGTCGCCGCGATGAGCTTCGGCCTGGCCTCGCACACCGCGCTCCCGTACGTCTCGATCGCGGGCGGCCTGGCGGCCTCGCTGCTGGTCTACGTGTTCGCCTGGCGCCGCGGGCTGCACGCGTCGCGCTTCGTCCTCGTCGGGATCGGCGTCTCGGTGGCCCTCGGCTCCCTGACGCAACTCTTCCTCACCAAGGGCGACTTCCTCGTCGCGCAGCAGGCCAAGGTCTGGCTGACCGGCTCGCTCAACAGCCGCGGCTACGACCAGGCCGCTCCCCTGGCGACGGTGCTGCTCCTGGCGGTCCCCGCGGTGCTGTGGGCGGCCAGGGCCCAGCGCGGGGCGTCCTTCGACGACGACACCGCGGTGGCGCTCGGCATCCGCCTGGACCGGGTACGGCTCGGCCTGACCGCTCTCGGCATCGTCCTGGCCTCCGTGGCGACGGGTGCCACCGGACCGGTCGACTTCGTGGCCCTGCTGGCCCCGCAGATCGCCCGGCGGCTGACCCGTACCGCGCAGATCCCGCTGCTGTCCTCGGCGCTGGCCGGGGCGCTCGTGGTCGTCGTCGCCGACCTGCTGGCCCGGCGCCTGTTCTCCCCCGTCGAACTCCCCGTCGGCGTCCTCACCGCAGCCGTGGGCGCCCCGTACCTGATGTGGCTGATCGCCCGCACCCGCAGCCGTTCCGGAGGCACCACCCCATGAGCCGTACCAGCCGACTCACCGCCCGCGGGCTGACCCTGGCGTACGAGGACCGCACCGTCGTCGACGGCCTGGACCTGGAGATCCCGGACGGCCGGGTCACCGTCATCGTCGGCCCCAACGCCTGCGGCAAGTCCACGCTGCTGCGCGCGCTCGGCCGGCTGCTCAAGCCGCGCTCCGGCACGGTCCTGCTGGACGGCACCGAACTCGCCCGCATCCCCGGCCGGCAGATCGCCCGCACCGTCGGCGTGCTGCCGCAGAGCCCCACGCCGCCGGACGGCATCACCGTCGCCGACCTCGTGGCGCGCGGGCGCCAGCCGCACCAGAAGTGGTGGCAGCAGTGGTCCGAGGCCGACGAACGCGCCGTCGCGGAGGCGCTGGAGCACACCGGCACCGCCGACCTCGCGGACCGGCCGGTGGACGAGCTGTCCGGCGGACAGCGCCAGCGCGTGTGGATCGCCATGGCCCTCGCGCAGGAGACCGACCTGCTCCTGCTGGACGAGCCGACGACCTACCTCGACATCGCCCACCAGGTGGAGGTGCTGGACCTGGTCCGCCGCCTCAACCACGGGCGCGGCCGCACGGTCGTCGCCGTGCTCCACGACCTCAACCAGGCCGCCCGCTACGCCGACCACCTGATCGCCATGAAGGCCGGCCGCGTCGTCGCCGAGGGCCCGCCCCGCGACATCGTCACGGCCGAACTCGTCCACGAGGTCTTCGGCCTCACGTCCGTCATCGTCCCCGACCCGGTCACCGGCAGCCCACTCGTCGTCCCCGGCGTCCCCTGGCAGCCCGCGGCCGCCGACTGACACCCTCCCTCCCGAGTCATACTGCTTGGCGGAGGCCGCCGGCCTCCGCCAAGCTGACCGGATGACCGCACCGACCGGACCCGTGATCCTCTTCGACGACGACTTCCACATGTACGTCCTGGCGGACGTCGCCCGTGCCGAGGCCTACTGGGAGCTGCCGGAGGAGTACACCTGCGGATTCGACGCGCGGGCGCGCCCCCTGGGCATGACGGGCGAGCCCCACCGTGTCACCCTCCAACTCACCGGCGCCGCGCCCGACGAGCCGGAACTGCGCCGCCTCGTCGCCGGCCACTACCGGCGCTTCCTCCCCCGCGCCGAAGCCCTGCGGGCCGCCGGCCTCGCGGAGTTCGTGGCGTCGCTCCCCCTCGACGGGAGCTGACGCGGCACGCGGAGCCGATGCCGCGTCGGTGCGGACGCGCTGCTCAGCGACCCACGGTTTCGGCGCATCGCAGGTAGCGCACCACGAGCTCGACGTCGTCCTCGTAATGAAGGATCCGCAGTTCATCGCCGTCGTGCGTCCGGTAGTCCAGCACCTGCATGCCGGGCCGCCAACTGCTGCTCGTCACGGCGCGTCCACCGACCGGCAGCGGCCAGCATGACAACCGTTACCGCCCCCACAGAGCGCCATTCCCACCGAGTCCCGGAAACGGGTCTGCGAGCATTGGATCATGAGCGGAAGTCATCTGAGCGTCAAGGACCTTGTGGTCGACTGCGTGGATCCGGAGCGGCTGGCGGCGTTCTGGGGTGAGCTCCTGGGGCGCCCGGTCGTCGCGCGGATCGGGCCGTACGTGTGGCTCGCGCGGGGCGAGGGGCCGGGCCTGGGCTTCCAGCGGACGGAGCAGCCCACCGCCGGGAAGAACCGCGTCCACTTCGACGTGGCCGCCGCGGATCCGGGGGCGGAGCGGGCGCGGATCGAGGCGCTGGGCGGGCGGGTCCTCGAGGAGTACGCGGAGGGCGGGTTCCTGGTCATGGCCGACCCCGAGGGGAACGAGTTCTGCGTCGTCCCCGAGGGGCCGTTCGAGCTCGACGACGACGGGCGGGCGAGCTACCTGCGCGGCGGCGGCTGATCGGGGACGACGCCGCGCGCCCTGCGGCGCGTGACCTCCGGCGGGCGCGCCGAAGGGCCGCGGGGGCGGGCCGCGTTCTCAGGCCGTGCCGGGCGGCGCGGCAGCGAGGAGCGCACGCAGCGGTTCCCGCTCCGTGGGGAGCCCCGCGGACCGCAGCCAGGAGACGCGGTTGGCTATGGCGCCCCAGCAGTCGTCCTGGGCGACCAGGGCCCGCAGGAAGGCGCTCTGGGCCTCCGTCAGCGGCCGGCCGGGGGCACGGGGGGCCGGGAAGGCGTACGCGAGCAGCGGGCCCCACTCGCGGTCGACGGTGTACTGGCTGCACATCGGGGCCAGCGCGAGCGCCGCCGGGAGGACCTCGTCGAAGTCCCGGGCGCGGTCGAGCAGTCCGCGGAGCAGGGTGAAGCGGAACCAGCCGTCGAACTGGGGCAGTGGCTCGGCGAACCACGCGTCGGCGGCAGCGGGGTCGGACAGCGCGTCGAGCAGGGCCGGAACGGCGCCAGGGCCGGTGGTGCCCAGGGCGGCGCAGGCACGCACCGCCGGGTCGGGGTCCGCCAGGAAGCCACCGGTGTCGTGACCCCAGGCGCTCAGCGTCATGACCGCGCCTGCCCGTTCGCGGCGTTCGCCGCCGCCCCGGACGACCCGCTCCAGGCGCTCGGCCGCCACCGGTACGCGGTCGGCGAGTTCGGGCGCCCGCAGCAGATGCGTCACCGCGCCGAGGGCGGCCTCCGCGACGGTGGCGTCCGTGTCGTCCAGCCAGGGCGCGACCGCGTCGAACAGCCGCGGCCGGACGGCACGGCAGGCCTCGACCGCCGCGATCTCCTCGGCCCACTCCTCGTCGTACGCGGCCTCGTCGTCGACGGCCTCCTCGTCCTCGTACGCCGCGGACTCGGCGAGTTCGCCCAGCCATTCCAGGAGCGCCGCACGCAGCGGCCGCACGCGGTCGTCCCAGGGGAACCAGCTCTCGTGGACGGCGAGCGTGCGGGGGTCGCCGAGGATGCCCGCGACGAAGAGCGCGGCCGGCGGCGTGGCGGAGTACAACGACCCCTGGTGCAGGACGGACATCTCCAGCCGGCCGAGCGACTCCGCCTGTACCTCCGGGTCGTCGTGCAGGAGGCCGAGCAGGTCGTCCGGGGTGCCGTCGGCGGGCCCGTAGGCGTGGGCGAGGGCGGCCCAGTCCGTCTCCGTCAACAGGGCGGCGGGGCCGGGCAGGGCGGCGGTGGCGTCGTTCGAGGACATGGCGGCAGTCTTCAGCAGGGGTCCGACAACAGCCGTGCACATCAGGCGAATCGGGCGTTTTCCCACAGGTTTCCGCGTTAGCTGTGGGGTGGCAGTGAGCGGTGTGAAGAGGGGGAGTAGATTGCGGCTGCCATTGGCATCGGATTTACAGCCTGGAGAACTCGTGACCGCATCCCCCCGCCGTGCCTGGTACCGCCCCGGCACCCTGATAGCAGCAGCCGCGACCGGCGTCATCGGTCTCGGCCTGTGCGCCACCCCGGCGTCCGCCCACACCCCCAACTGGAGCGCGGACTGCTCCAAGGTGGAGGTGCACCTGAAGGCGTACAACGGCGGCGTCAAGAACACCGTCACGATCACCGCGGACGGCAAGGACCTGCTGACGGAGACCTTCGGGTCCTCCTTCGACCAGTCGGTCGACCTTCCGGCGCACAGCGCCGAGGTGAAGCTCCACCTCAGCGTGAAGGCCGGCGACGGCGACCGCTACTCGTTCGAGGACAACAAGACCGCCCCGGTCTGCGAGGGTCAGAACACGCCCACGCCGACCCCGACCCCCACCCCGACGGAGACGAAGACCACCGAGTCTCCCAAGCCCAGCGAGGCGCCCAGCGAGTCGGCCGGCACGGCCCCCTCCGCTGCGCCCTCCACCCCCTCCACCGACGAGTCCCCGGCCGGCGACCTCGCCGAGACCGGTGCCTCCAGCTCCACCCCGCTCCTCGCGGGTGGTGCGGCCGTCGCGCTGCTCGCCGGCGGCGGTCTGCTCTTCGCGAACCGCAAGCGTCGCGCAGCGGCCCGTCACTGACCCAGGTCAGTGACGGCGGCGCGGTGACGCGCCGTGTGTGACACAAGGGTGCCGGACCGTGCTCCGTACGGTCCGGCACCCGGCTTTTCCGGCCTCTTCGCGTGGGCCCCGCGTCAGGCGCGGGCTCCGCGTCAGGCCGCCGGCCCCGGTGCGTCGGAGGCCTCGAACTCCCCCTTGCGCAGCCGGTACACCTGCAGCCGCAGGTCGTAGTACTTCTCGGTCTCCCCCACCCATTCCATGCCGACGCTCCGGGCGGTGGCGGCGCCGCGGTCGTTGCGCGGGCGGACGACGGCGAAGAGTTCGTCGACGCCGGAGGCGAAGGCGTAGCGCGCCAGGGCGCGTCCGGCCTCACTGGCCAGGCCCCGGCCCCAGAACGGGTGGGCGAGCTGCCAGCCGATCTCGAGGTCGACGCCGTACGGCGGAAGCGGCAGGACGGCGGCTCCGCCGACGAGTTCGCCGGTCTCGCGCAGTTCGACCGCCCAGCGCCCGGCCGGCCGTTCCAGGGCGGCGCCCTCCTCGTCCCAGGAGCGCATCAGCTCGCGCATCGACGCCTCGTCGGCCTGCCGGGTCATCGCCGGGGCCAGCCAGCGAGTCACGTCGTCCGTCCCGTAGACGGCCAGTGCCGCTTCCGCGTCGTCGGCGCGCCACGGCCTCAGGACGAGCCGGGGGGTGACGATCCGGGTTTCCTCGTTGCCCTTCGCGCGCTGCGCCGTGGCCGTACCAGTCATCTGCGTCTTCCGTCCCTGTCGCGGGCTCCGCCGGCCGTACGTCCAGCGGGCGCCCGAAGTCCCCTATGACCATCAACAACGCCAGGGGGCCGCGATCGCTTCCCATCCGCGCCGGCCCGGCACCGGGCTAACCCTCATCACTCGCTTGACAGGTTACCCCGATCCTGTTTGCATGTAACCGTTGAAGCGAATCGAAGGGGTTAGACATGGTCACCGTGCACCACCGATGGACCGAGGTACAGGGGCACCGGCTCTTCTACCGGGAGGCGGGCCCGGCGGACGCACCCGTCATCGTGCTCCTCCACGGCTTCCCGACCAGCTCGTTCATGTTCCGCGAGCTGATCCCGAGGCTCGCCGGCCGCTACCGCGTCATCGCTCCGGACCACCTCGGCTTCGGGTTCTCCGACGCACCCGGCACCGACGAGTTCGCGTACTCCTTCGACGCCCTCACCGGCCTCACCAAGGGCCTGCTCGACGGGCTCGGCGTCACGCGCTACGCGCTCTACGTCCAGGACTACGGAGCGCCGATCGGCTGGCGCCTCGCGCTGGGCGACCCCGGCGCCGTCACCGCGATCGTCACCCAGAACGGCAACGGCTACGAGGCGGGGCTCGTCAAGGAGTTCTGGGACGACGTCCGCGCCTACCAGCGCGCGCAGACCCCCGAGACCGAGGCGGGCGTCCGCACGGCGCTGAGCCTGGAGGGCATCAAGTGGCAGTACGTGACCGGAGTGCCGGACGAGACCGCCGTCAGCCCCGACACCTGGCACCACGACTTCCAGCTGGTCTCCCGGCCCGGCAACGACCTCGTGCAGCTCGCGCTCTTCCGCGACTACGCCACGAACTTCCCGCTCTACCCGCGCCTGCACGAGTACCTGCGCAGCCACCCCGTGCCGGTGCTCGCGGTCTGGGGTGAGAACGACCCCGTCTTCGGCCCCGAGGGCGCCCGGGCGTTCGCCGACGACGCGCAGCGGGCGGAGGTGCACCTGCTCGACGGGGGCCACTTCCTCCTGGAGACCCACGTCGAGCCCGTCGCGGAACTGGTCCTGGGCTTCCTCGACGGGGCCGGCCTGCCGCGCTGAGCCCCGCGCCCCACAGGCCCCACCCCCGCACCCCACACACCGCACGTACGACGATTGCGAGGGCCATGACCCGCCAGACCGGCTTCCACGAGGGAGAACTGGCCGTCCAGCGACGGGCCGGCGTCGCACTGGAGGCCGCGCGCCTGCGGGGCATGCTCGACCCGCCGCGCCTCGGCGGCGGAGTGGCGCTCTTCCTCGCCGACCGCGACCTGGCCGTGCTCGGCGCACACGACGAGCAGGGTCGCCTGTGGGCCTCCCCACTCACGGGCGCCCCCGGCTTCCTCACCACCCGGGGCGACACCGTACGGGTCGCGGCCCGTCCCGGCGCGGGCGACCCGCTCGCCGGACTTCCCGCCGGCGGGGCGGCGGCCCTGATCGTGATCGACTTCGCGAGCCGCCGCCGGCTGCGTCTCAACGGCACCCTCGCCGCGGCCGGCGACGCCGGCTTCGAGCTCGCCGTCGACCAGGCGTACGGGAACTGCCCCCAGTACATCCAGCAGCGCGTGCTCGGCCCCGTACCGGCGGGCGGCCCCGGCGGCGGGGACGCGCCCGCCGGCGGGGCCCGGGCCGCGGACCGGCTCGACGCGGCGCAGGCCGCCCTGGTCGCCCGGGCCGACACCTTCTTCCTCGGCACCGCCCACCCCGTGCGCGGCGCGGACGTCTCCCACCGGGGCGGCCCGCCGGGCTTCGTCCGGGTGACGGAGGACGGCGGCCTGTGGTGGCCGGACTACCCGGGCAACAACATGTTCAACAGCCTCGGCAACCTGGCCGCCGATCCGGCCGCGGCCCTGCTCTTCGTGGACTTCCCCACGGGGACGACGCTGCAGCTGTCCGGCACCGCCGAGGTCGACTGGACGGCGCCCGGGACCCCCGGCGACGACGGCGGCACGGGCCGCCGGGTCCGGTTCACCCCGCGGCACGTCGCCGACGGGCGGGTCCCGGTCCGGGCGGAGGACGTCCTCCCCTACCGGCGGAACCCGCCCCTCACCGCCTGACCGCGGTCAGCCGCCGGTCACCGCGGCCAGCATCCCGCGGAAGTCCTCCGCGCAGGACGGGCAGCCGCGCAGGTGCGCGGCGACACCGGGGTGGCTCCGCTCCGGTGCCGCGTCCACCAGGAACAGCTCCAGGTAGACGTCCATCAGGTCGAGTGTGGCGTCGCAACCGGGGTCCAGCGGATCGTTGCGCAGGAGGTCGTCCAGGCCCTGCCATGCGTTCATGAGCGCCTCGCTGTCGTCAGGGGCAGATGTCCGTTGGCTGCGAGCCGGGCACGGAGCTTACGCCTGGCGTCGAACATCGTCTTGTAGAGCGCGTTGCGGTTCGTGCCGAGCTCCGCGGCGAGGGTGTCGGCGTCGACGTCGTTCACCGCGAGCGCGGTGAAGACCCGGCGCTGCCGCTCGGTGAGCTCCTTGTCGACGGCCTCGTGCAGGGCCTCGACGAGCTCGCGGGCCTCGCTCTGGTGCACGGGGTCGATGCCGAGCCGGTCGGGGAGCCGCTCCCACGCCTCGGGGTCGAGCTGCACGCCGGCCGTCCGCCAGAAGTGGCGGCCGAGCTTGCTCGACACCTCGTACATGACGAACTTGTACGCCCAGGTCGTGAAGCGGCTGTCGCCGCGGAACTCGCCGATCTTCCGGGTGATCGACAGCAGGGCGTCGCCCGCCGCCTGGTGGGCGATGTCGTCCAGCTCCGGCCCGGTGATGCCGTGCCGCGACCCGCGCCGGTTCAGTTCCGCGTAGGCGATCCGCAGCAGCAGCGCGTGCAGCCGGCCGGTCGCCTCCTCGTGGACCTCGCCGTCCGCGGTCAGCGCCCGCACCCACTGCGCGGACTCCGCGTCCAGGGGGCGGCCGCCGCGGTCGCCGTCGCCGGCCCGGCCGTCGTTCTCTGCGGAACCCATGCAGCGATCCTAGACGCGGCCGCCCGCCCCCACCTCCACGGCGGCGCCCCGCCGCACCCGCCGGGAACGGCCGCCGGAAACCGCCCGCTCCCGGGAGGTAAGACCCGGCCCTTCCGTGCCACCAATGGGCGTACGGAAAAAAGAGAGCCGCGAGCAAGGAGGGACCGTGACCGGCTACCGCAGGAACCCGGAGGCCGTCTCGCGACTGTCACCGGAGCAGTACCGCGTGACACAGGAGAACGGCACCGAGCGCGCCTTCACGGGCGCCTACCTGGACAACAAGGAGCCCGGGATCTACGTCGACGTGGTCTCCGGAGAGCCGCTGTTCGCCTCGGTGGACAAGTACGACAGCCGCAGCGGGTGGCCGAGCTTCACCCGGCCGCTGGACCGGACCACCGTCGTGGAGCGCCCGGACCCGGGCTACGGGCTGCTGGCCACCGAGGTCCGCTCGGCGGTGGGCGACAGCCACCTGGGGCACGTCTTCCCCGACGGCCCCCGGCAGACCGGCGGCCTGCGGTACTGCATCAATTCCGCCTCGCTGCGCTTCGTCCACGCCGACGACCTGGAGCGGGAAGGTTACGGGGCCTACCTCGGGTTGTTCGACAATGGTGACAGGACCGATTCGGAGGATTGACATGGCAGGACAGACACAGAGGGCCGTACTCGCGGGCGGCTGCTTCTGGGGCATGCAGGACCTGATCCGCAAGCAGCCCGGCGTCGTCGCGACCCGCGTCGGCTACACGGGCGGCGACGTGCCCAACGCCACCTACCGCAACCACGGCACCCACGCCGAGGCGATCGAGATCCTCTTCGACCCCGAGGCGACGGACTACCGGGCGCTGCTGGAGTTCTTCTTCCAGATCCACGACCCGTCGACGCTGAACCGCCAGGGCAACGACATCGGCCTGAGCTACCGCTCGGCGATCTACTACGTGGACGACGAGCAGAAGCGCGTCGCGGAGGACACCATCGCCGACGTCGACGCCGCGGGCCTGTGGCCCGGCAAGGTCGTCACCGAGGTCGAGCCCGTGGGGCCGTTCTGGGAGGCCGAGCCGGAGCACCAGGACTACCTGGAGCGCTACCCCGAGGGGTACACCTGCCACTTCCCGCGGCCGAACTGGCGGCTGCCGGTGCGCGCGAAGGACTGACCGGCCCCGCCTCGCCGCCCTGGTGACGGGCTCGGGCGGCGTGGCGGCCCTCGGCGGCCCGGGACCCCTGCGGTCCCGGGCCGCCGTCGTACGTTCCGCCGGTCGCACGCCCCGCCGGTCGTTCAGTCGGCGGCCGTGGCGCGGGCGCGGCGGTGGTGCCGCCGGGCCTTCATGCGGTTGCCGCAGGCGGCCATGGAGCACCAGCGGGCGGTGTTGGCCTTGCTGCGGTCGAGCAGGAACAGCCGGCACTCGTCGTTGGCGCAGGGCCGCAGGCGTCCTGGCCTGCCCTCCTGGAGCGCGCCCCAGGCCGTGACGGCGCGGACGGCCGGCATGCGGTCGGCGGGCGCCTCCAGCACCCAGTCGATGCCGTGCGCGCCCACCCGCGGTACCCGGGCCACGCCGGTGAGCAGCTCCTGGAGGTCCGCGGCATCCCCCTCGCCGCGCGTGACGCCCTGCAGCGCGTCGCGTGCCGCCAGGAGGTGGCGCAGTTCCGGGGCGGTCCCCGTGCCGCCGTGGGCGCGCAGCCAGCGGCGGCCGGCGTCCGGGCCGGCCAGTTCGTCCACCGGCGTCCCGTCGACGACCGGGGTCGTGTTGAGCAGCTCCAGCAGGAAGTCGTCGTCCGTCGTACCGGCCGTCATGCTCGGCGCCCCCGTTCCCAGGTAACCCTCCATTGCGTTTTTGAAGGTTACACCCGCGGGGCGTGGGGCGCGGCGGGCCCGGTACGGGTCACGAGACGTCCAGCCGCAGTTCGCGGCCGCTCCAGCGGGAACGCAGCCGGCGGTCGTGGCTGGCGACGACGATCGCGCCCGGTCCCGGGCCGAGCGCGTCCTCCAGTTCGTCCGCGAGCCGCGGCGAGAGGTGGTTGGTGGGCTCGTCGAGCAGCAGCAGCTCGGGCGGGTCGGCCACCAGCAGGGCCAGGGCCAGCCGGCGCCGCTGCCCGACGGACAGCTGCCCGACCGGCCGGTCCAGCTCCGGGGCGCCCAGCAGCCCGAGGTCGGCCAGCGGCACCGCCTCCGCGCGCCCGGCGCCGAGCGACGCCAGGTAGGTCTCCCGTGCCGTGCGGTGCGGCCGCTCGAAGACCGTGTCCTGGGTGAGCAACCCGACGGTCAGGCCCTCCCTGCGACGCACGCTGCCCGCCGCGGCCAGCCGCCCGGCGAGCACCGCCAGGAGGGTCGACTTCCCCGCGCCGTTCACGCCGGTGACCAGCAGCCGGTCGGCCGCCGGCACGTCGAGGCGGTCCAGGGTGAGCCTGCCGGGCACATGGACGTCGCGCAGCGCCAGCAGGACGCCCTCGGCGGACCGGGCGGCCAGCGCGGCGGCGCGGAACCTCAGCGGCTCCGGCGGCCTGGCGACCTGGTCGCGCTCCAGTTGGCCCAGTCTGCGGGCGGCGTTGCGCACGCGGCGGGAGATCTGCTGCTGCACACGGCCGCCGGAGTGGCCGTACCCCATCTTCTCGTTGTCGCGCTTCGGCCGGTCGTGCGCGACCCGGTGCGCGGTGACCTCCACCGACCCCCGAAGCTGGTCGAGTTCCTCCTGCTCGGCCTCGAAGCGCCGCTGCCAGCGGGCCCGTTCCGCGTGCTTCGCCTTCAGGTAGGCGCTGTAGTTGCCACCGTGGCGGACCGGGCCGTCCGCCGCCGGGTCGAGGTCGATCACATCGGTGCAGACGGCGTCGAGGAAGGCCCGGTCGTGGCTCGCGACCACCACGGCGCCCGGCAGGCCGCGCAGTTGTTCCTCCAGGAAGGCCGCGGCGGTGTCGTCGAGGTGGTTCGTCGGCTCGTCGAGCAGGAGCGCGGTGGGCCGTCGCACCAGGAGCGCGGCGAGCGCCAGCCGGCCGCGCCGGCCGCCGGACAGCCGCGCCAGTTCGCGGTCGCGGGTGACGTCCCCGAGGCCGAGACCGGCGAGCACGACGTCGGCGCGGCGGTCGGCGTCCCAGGCCTCCTGGGTCTGTGCGGTGTCGAGCGCCGCCGCGTACGCGTCGAGCAGTTCGCCGTGGCCGGGCGCGTCCTGCGGGGTCGCGGCGAGGGCGTCGGCGAGACGGTCGAGCTCGGCCAGCGACCGGCGTGCCTCGCGCAGGGCGTCGTCGAGGACTTCGCCGACGGTGGCGCTGCCGGGGAAGGGCAGTTCCTGGCGCAGGAAGCCCAGGTCGGGAGGACGCACCACGGTGCCGGCCTCGGGTTCGGCCACTCCGGCGAGCAGTTCGAGGAGGGTCGACTTGCCGGCGCCGTTCTCGCCGACGAGACCGATCCGGTGCCCGGGGGCGGCGGTGAGGGAGAAGCCGTCGAGCACACGTCGGCCGCCGAAGGTGCGGACGAGGTCGTGGGCGGACAGGGCGGACAGGACTGGCTGGTTCACGGCATCACCAGGGGAAGGGGTCGCAGGCCCCGGCCGCCGTGACGGCGGCCGGGGCGGGGAGGACGGGGGGTGCGAGGAGGACGGCGGGGGCGGACCTGGGCCGGGCGCGGAGCCGGGCTACGCGGGAGCGGCGCCGGTGTCCCGCAGCCGCCCCTCCGGCGGAGGCGGTCGGCGCCCGGCGCCGATCCGCTCGATGCAGCGCTCGTCCTGGCTGACCAGCTCGAGGTCGTCGGTCGGCTCGTCCAGGAGCAGGTGCGGGGCGGGCTCGGCGCACAGGGAGCGGGCCGGGGCGGCGCGCAGGCGTTCGCCCGCGGACAGCACCCCGACCGGCAGGTGCGCACGCGAGCCCCGGAACGAGAAGCGGGCGAGCGGGTTCATCGGCTCGGCCTCCGGTGCGGCCGGGGCGAACCGCGCGAGGTTCCCGGTCACCGTGCGGTCGGCGTCCGGCCCGTCGAGACGTTGCGAGAGGTGGGCGACGCGGTCGTCGGCGCGCCTGACCAGGCCGCCCTCCCCGGGCTCGGGGTCGCCGTGGAGCAGGCGCAGCAGCGTGGACCGGCCGGCGCCCTTGGGGCCGGTCAGGGCGATCCGCCCGCCGCCGTCGGTGAAGGACAGGTCCTGGAAGACGGGGGTGCCGTCAGGAAAGGAGAAGCGCAGATGGGCGCAGATGGCGTACGCGTCGGACATGGGTGGGCCCTCGGGAGGTCGCCGCGCACGGCGAAGGGGCCGCCGTGCGGGAAGGGAGGTGTGGGAAGGCATGACGAAACGGCCACGGCGCCGGCGCATCGTGCGCACCCGCCGGTGGCCGAGGACACCCGGTATCACCCGGAGATGTCGTCGTCACCCGCCACGTTCTGACTCCCTTGGTTCCCGATTCGGAGATCCGCGCCACCCTAGCAGCCACCCCGGGAGGCCGGAGGGCGGTCGTACCCGGGAGGAGCGGAACGACCACGCCGGGGTACCCCGAGGTCACCGCCCGGGACCGGGGCGCGTCCGCGACGGGTTCGGCTCTGCGTCCGGGGCGGGCGTGATCCCGGACATGAGCCCTCCCCGCCACCGGTTGGGTCCGGGCGGGAGGGCGGCGGCGGGAGGGCGGGAGGGCGGCGTGCGGACGAAGAGGGCCCCTG
Source organism: Streptomyces sp. NPDC005722 (assembly GCF_040630935.1). Taxonomy (NCBI): domain Bacteria; kingdom Bacillati; phylum Actinomycetota; class Actinomycetes; order Kitasatosporales; family Streptomycetaceae; genus Streptomyces; species Streptomyces sp. NPDC005722. The sequence goes on along the minus strand of NZ_JBEXYN010000009.1, from coordinate 108,981 downwards.
CCCGCGTCAGGCGTCCGTCAGCTCCTGCTCGGCCCAGATCGTCTTGCCGGTCTCGTCGTAGCGGGTGCCCCAGTGCTGGGTGAGGGAGGCGACGAGGAAGAGACCGCGGCCGCCCTCGTCCTGCAGCCGGGCGTGGCGCAGGTGCGGCGCGGTGTCGGCGTCGTCGTGCACCTCCACGGTCAGTGCCCGGTCGAGGATCAGCCGCAGCCGGATGGGGCCCTTCGCGTGCCGGACGACGTTGGTGGCGAGTTCGCTGACCACCAGGTCGGTGACGGGTGCGTGGTCCTCCAGCCCCCACTCCGCGAGCCGGCCGTGCGCGGCACGGCGGGCCTCGCGGACGGAGGACGCCTCCGCGGGGAAGGTCCAGCAGGAGATGTGGCCGGGTTCGATGACCCGGGTCCTGGCCACCAGGATGGCGGAGCCGTCCTGCGGGGTCGCACCGCGCAGCACCTTGTAGACGATCTGGTCGCACACCTCCTCGGGGGACGTCCAGGGATCGGCGACCACCTCGTGCAGCCGGCTGAGCCTCTCCTCGGCCTCGGCGGGGTGCCGCCGCTTGCTGCCGTCCGAGTACAGCGTCAGCAGGCTCCCGGCCCGCAGCCGCTTCGTCACCGTCTCGTAGGGCGAGCCCTGGCCGAGCTCCGCCCCGGGCGGCACCTCCAGCGTGCTCACCACCCCGTCGGGGGCGGTCACCAACGGGGCGGCATGTCCGGCGGTCGCCGCCGCGCACTCCTGGGTGACCGGGTCGTACGTCACGTACAGGCAGGAGGCGGTGAACGGCGGCCGCGCGCGGTGCAGCGTGACGGGGTCCGCGTCCTGCTCCAGTGCCAGCCGGCGGCCCACGTCGTCGAGGTGGGCGAGCAGTTCGTCGGGCGGGAGGTCCATCGCGGCCAGCGTGGAGGCGGCGGTCCGCAGCCGTCCCATCGCGGTGGACGCCTGCAGGTCCTCGCCGGGGACGTACCCGATGACCAGCCCCACCCGGCAGCTCGACAGGGGCAGGACGTCGAACCAGTGGGCGCCGTAGCGGCCCGGCATGTAGCAGTGCGAGGACCGGACCGCCGCCGCCTCGGGCGGCATGCGGGGCAGCAGGCTGCGCTGCAGCGTGGTCGCGACCGTGTGCTCGCGGGTGAAGCGGCGGGCGTTGTCGACGCAGATCGCGGTGCAGGTGGCGAGCTGGGTCGCCAGCGACAGGTCCTGCTCGTCGAAGGAGGACGTCCGCGGGTCGCCCCGGTAGAAGCTGGCCAGGCCCATGACGAGCCCGTGGACGGTCAGCGGCGTCACGATGAGCGAGTGCGTCCCGGAGCGGGCGATGAAGTCCGCGCGCGCCCGGTCGTGCACCAGCCAGCCGCCGGAGGACGGCACCGCCTCCACCAGTCGCGGCCGCAGGTCGCCCAGGGCCTGCGTGTACGGCGTGGGGAACGCGAAGTGACTGGCGCTGCCCACGGCGTAGGCGCCGTACTGCCCGTCGCGGGACGAGAAGGCGGCGCGGCGCATCGGCAGCCGGACCGTGACCGGGCCGACGGGCGCGTCGCCGGTCAGCACGGACTCCATGAGGTCGACCGCGACGGCGTCCGCGAAGCACGGCACCGCCATGTCGGCCAGTTCCTGCGCGGTGCGCAGCGGGTCCAGCGAGTTGCCGATGGTGGCGCGCGCGATGTTCAGCAGGTCCAGTTCCCTGCGCTTGCGCAGTTCCTCCGTCACGTCGTGGACCATCGCGGCGACGCCGATGGCCCGCCCGTCGTCCCGCAGGGTGTAGCCGGTGACGGCGTAGTCGTGGTCGGTGCCCGGATCGGTGGCCGGACGGGCACTGACGGGACGGTCGAAGACCGCGGAGCCGCTGTCCAGGACCTCCTGCATGACGGGTGAGAGCAGGATGCCGTCGTCCAGGTCCGCGAGCGCGGCGCCGACGACGGCGTCCTCGGGCAGGCCGCGCACGGCGAGCGCCGCGGGGTTGGCCCGCAGGACGCGCAGTCGCAGGTCGTACACCTCGAGGGCCGTCCTGGCCTGCTCGAACAGGGCCTTTTCGTAGATGCCCGCCCCGTCGGGGGCGCCGGTGCCGCTCACGCTGACGGTCCGTGCCCGGGTCGCTGGTCACGAGGCACGGTCCACCTCCCATCGACCCACCCAGTTAACCCGCCGATGGTCCGGCCGCGCCACCGGGGGCGGGGCGGCGGCGGGCGGGGCGAGCAGAAGGAGAGCAGGTCCGGGGCGTGTTCCTCGGCCAGGCGCAGGGCCTGCCGGTAGTGGGGCCCGGCCGCGTCCGGGGCACCGGCGCAGCGGTGGGCGTCGCCCAGGTCGATGTGCACGGCGACGGCGAACCGCTCGTCGGCGAGCGCAAGTGAGCGCTCCAGGAATGCGACGGCCTCCGCGTGGCGGCCCGGCACCAGGAGTCCCAGGCCCGCCCGGCGCAGCGGGCCCGGACCGTCGAGGGGTCCGTCGATCAGGCCGGCCACCGCGCGTGCCGGGGCCGCGCGGTCCGTGGGCACCATGCGCCCGGAGTCGTCCAGGGTGATCAGGTGCTCCACGCCGTCCCGCACCCGCCTCCCACGGAGGAGGCCCACCGGTCCTCCGTGCCACCGGCGCGGTCGGGGGCGGTGAGGTAGGCCCAGCCCAGGGGGTTCCAGCGCAGCCGGCGCACCTCGACGCCGTCGATCGCGGCGTCCTCCCGTGCCGCGCGCTCGTAGGCGTCCGCGGCACGGTCCATCGCGGTCCGCACCGCGTCGTCGGCGTCGGTGGCCTCTCCGACCACGTAGTAGTGGCTGCGCACGGCACCGCGGGGGGTGCTGAACTGCAAGCCCACGAACCATCGGTCCCCGGGGGCGGCGGTGGCAAGCATCGGCACTGCTCTCCTCGTTCGGGTCTCCGTGGCGGCCGTGTCCCGGACCACCACCCGTCGATCCGTTGGAACAGCGGGCTCGGCGCCCTCCATCGCAGGACGGGCAGGCCCCGGTGAACCTGGGAACGCCGGTACCACCCCGGCGCGGGGGTCAGGCCCCTTCGGCGGGCCGGTGACGGACGGCGCAGGTGAAGACGCCGGAGCCGGACCTCTCGCACTCGACGTACGCGGCGGTCCCGGCCTCCGCGGCGGGCGGGCGCCAGGGCATGACGGCCTCGCCCGCGAGCAGTGCCTCCAGGGTCTGCAGCCGGGGGTCGCGCAGGGCCGGGTGGTGCTCGTAGCCGGCCGCACCGAGCGCGAGGGCGACGGCCATGCCGAGCAGGTTGACCTCCGTCGGCCGCTCGGGCGGCGCCGTGCCCTGCTCCGGGTGGAGGCGGACGCCCTCGTCGGGCACCTCGATCAGGCGGGCCGCGTAGCGCTCGGTCATGGCCGGTGGTCTCCTCACGGTGCGATGACGCGGGGTCAGCCCCCGCTGGGGCCGAAGCGTTCGGTGCGGATGCGGTCCGGATGGTGCCCCAGGGCCACCAGCAGTCCCGCGGCCGTCTCGACGAAGCCGGTGGGTCCGCACACGTAGCAGGTCGGTTCGAAGTCCGCGGGCCAGCCCCATTCCGCCAGGTCGCGCGCCTGGATCCGGCCCGCGGGGCGGGGGCCGCCGTCCGGTGCCGAACGGGTGTAGAGGTAGGTGGTGTCGACGCCGGGCGCGCCCCGGTCGAGTTCGGCGGCGTAGAACCGGTCCTCGGGCGTGCGCACGGAGTACAGCAGCCGGAACGGGGCGCGGCTGCCCGCGGCGGCGCGGCCGCGGAGCATCGCCATGAGGGGGACGAGCCCGGAGCCGCCGCCGACCAGCAGGACCGGCTCGGTCTGCCCGGGGTTCCAGACGAACCAGCCGCCGACGGGACCGCGGATCTCGACGGCGTCCCCCACGGCGAGGTCGTCGGTCAGGTAGGGCGAGACCTCACCGTCCTCGACGCGCTGGACGGTCAGTTCGACCCGGTCGCCGTCGGCGGCGGACGCCAGGGAGTAGCTGCGCTCGGTGCTGTAGCCGTCCTCCGCGGTGAGCCGGACGTCGACGTGCTGTCCCGGCAGGTGGCCCGGCCAGCCGGGCACGTCGAACACGAGGGTCCACGCCGCCACCGACTCGGGTCGCCGTTCGGCCAGTTCGGCCGCCTGCCAGCGCAGGCGGTCGCCTAGTCGCCTTGGTACCGCTGTTCGCGCCATGGGTCTCCGTAGTCGTGGTAGCCGACGCTCTCCCAGAAGCCGGGCTCGTCCTCCAGGAGCAGCCGGATGCCGCGGACCCACTTCGCCGACTTCCACAGGTACAGGTGCGGGACCAGCAGCCGGGCGGGACCGCCGTGCTCGGCGGCGAGTTCGTCGCCGTCGTACTCGTGGGCGATCCACGCCTGCCCGTCGAGGAGGTCCTCCAGCGGCAGGTTGGTGGTGTAGCCGCCGTAGGAGTGAACGAGGGCGTACTCGGCGGCGGTCTCGACGTCGGCGAGCAGCGTGTCGAGGGAGACGCCCCGCCAGTGGGTGCCGAACCTGGACCACTTCGTCACGCAGTGCAGGTCGACCGTCGGGGTCTCGGCGGGCAGCGCGACGAGTTCCGCCCAGTTCCAGCGGTGGCGGGTGCCGTCCTCGGTGACGACGGTGAACTCCCAGTCGTCGTGGGAGATCCGCGGGGTGGGGCCGGCGGACATGACCGGGAAGTCGAAGGTCTCGTACTGTCCCGGCGGGAGCTTGTTGCCCGACGTGGGGCGCCGGCCGTGGAATCCGCGCGAGATGATGGGCATGCCGCGCCGTCCTTCCTCTGCTCGCCGCCCCGGCTCGCCCGTGGTGCGGATCCCCAGCATCGCGGACCGCGGGGATCCGGTCCACCGGAGCCCGCGGGGCGGCGGCCCCGGTCGCGGTGACCGGTGCCGCCCGCACCGCACGGGATCAGGCGACCGGCCGCACCGGCCCGGCCACCAGGGAGGCGTCGCCGCCGCGGAGCCGGCCCATCATGCCGGCGGTGGCCTCGTGGGGGACGCCGAGCGGTACGGCGCCGACCTCGCTCAGGCGCGTGTACTGCTCGGGGGCGAGCCGTACGTCGAGCGCGCCGAGGTAGTCCTCGAGCTGGGCGGTGTTGCGCGGGCCGATGATCGGCACGAAGGACGTGGCGGCGCGGGCGGCGCGCTCGCGGAGCCAGGCCACGGACACCTGCGCGGGCGTCGCCCCGGTCTCCTCGGCGACGGCCAGGACGGTGTCGACGACCGCGGTCTTCCGGGCGGAGGACTCGGTGTGGATCAGCGTCTTCAGGTCGCTGAGCCGGCCCTCGGGACCGCCTCGGTACTTGCCGGTGAGCAGGCCGCCGCCGAGCGGGGACCACAGGGCGGCACCGAGCCCGAGGCCCTCGGCCATGGGCAGCAGCTCGCGGTCGGCGGTCCGTTCCACGAGGCTGTACTCGACCTGGATGCCGGCGACGGGGGCCAGGTTCCGCAGCTCGGTGAGCGTGACGGCGCGGGCGACGCGCCAGGCGGGGAAGTTCGACAGCGCGAGGTACAGGATCTTGCCGGAGCTGACGAGGTCGTCCAGGCCGCGCAGGATCTCCTCGACGGGGGTGAGGTCGTCCGGGAAGTGCACCCAGAACAGGTCGAGGTGGTCGGTCCCGAGGCGCTTGAGGCTGGCCTCCAGCGACAGGACCATGTTCTTGCGGCCGTTGCCGCTCCGGGAGACGTCCGGGTGCGGGCCGGCGCCGACGCTGTACTTGCTCGCCACGACGAAGTGGTCGCGGTCCGCGGCGAGGAGGGTGCCGAGGACTTCCTCCGACTCGCCGGCCTGGTAGGTGTCGGCGGTGTCGATGAAGGTGCCGCCGGCCTCGGCGAACCTGTCGAACATCCGGCGGGACTCGTCCAGGTCGGCGCCGGCGCCCCAGCGGGTGCCGAAGTTGCCGGTGCCGAGGGCGTACTCGGAGACGCGCAGTCCGGTCCGGTGTCCGAAGGTCGTGTGACGCATGGGGTCTTCTCTCCTTGACGGGTGGTCGCTTGTGGTGCGGGGTGAGGTGGGGTGGGAGGGCTTCGGGGGGGGTGGGGCCGCCGGCGGTTCGTCAGCCGCGCCGGGCGGCGCGGGGGCTGATCCCGAGGACGGCGAGCGCGCTCAGCGCCACGACGCCGGCCGAGATCCACCAGGCGACGGCGAAGGTGTGCGCCGGGTCCCCGGGACCGGCGGCGGCGAGGACGACGACCAGGGCGCTGACGCCGAGCACCGTGCCGACCTGGCCGGCCATGGTGACGACGGCGCTGCCGGTGGCGGCGCGTTCCCTGGGCAGGCCCGCGGTCGCGGAGGAGATCATCGTGGGCAGGGCCAGCCCCACGCCGACGCCGGCCACGAGCCAGCCGGGCAGGATGTCCACGGCGTAGTCGAGGTCCCCTCCGGCGTGCAGGGCGGTCCAGACGGTACCGAGGGCGACCAGGACGGAGCCGAGCGCCGCCACGGTGCCGACCGGCACGCGTCGGCCGATCCGCCGCCCGAGGGCCGAGGCGGCGAAGACCATGCCCGGGCCGGGCGCGACGCCGAGCCCGGTCTCGACGGCCGACCAGTGCCACACCTGCTGCAGCCACAGGGTCAGGCCCAGCAACTGGATCGCGAAGGCGGCGTAGAACAGCAGGGCGGCGACGTTCGCCGAGGCGAACACCCGGTCGCGCAGCAGGCCGAGGTCGACCACGGGGACGGGATGGCGGGCCGAGCGCAGCAGGCAGGCCGCCAGCGCAGCGGCGGCGACGGCGAAGGCACCGGCGGTGGGTGCGGTCGCCCACCCCCATTCCGGGCCCTGGACCAGGCCCAGCGCGAGCGCGCCGATGGCCACCACCAGCAGCGCCCCGCCGAGGAGGTCGGGCAGCCGCGCGTCGGTGGCGGCCCGACCGCCCGGCAGGAGCCGCGCCGCGAGGACGAACGCCGCCGCGCCGATCGGCAGGTTGAGCAGGAAGATCCACTGCCAGGCCAGCTGGACGAGCAGACCGCCGACCACGGGCCCCGCCGCGGCGGCGAGCGAGCCGCTGGCCGCCCAGATCTGCACCGAGCGGGCGACCTTCGCGGGCGGCGCCGTGGTCAGGACGAGACCGAGGCTGGCCGGGGTGAGGACGGCCGCGCCCGCGGCCTGCAGGAAGCGGAAGGCGACCAGGACCCACAGGTCGCCGCTGAGGGCGGCGCCGAGGCTGGCGAGGGTGAACACGCCCAGCCCGAGCAGGAATCCGGCCTTGCGGCCGTAGCGGTCGCTCAGCCGCCCGGCCGGGACGAGCAGCGCGGCGTACACGATCGCGTAGCCGTTGAGTATCCAGCTGAGCCGGGACAGCGAGGTCTCGCCCACACCGCGCCCGATGGGGGTCAGGGCCACGTTGACGACGAAGGCGTCGAGGGCGGAGAGGAACACCGAGGTCGCCAGGACGGCGAGCACGACCCCGGGGTGCGGGGTGCGGCGTGGGACGGCCGGGCCGCCGGCGGCCGGCGTCCGCCCGACGGCGCCGGCGCCGACGGGGTGCGAAGGGGTACGGGTCATGGTCTGTCTCCGGGAAGGGGCACGGTCGCGCCGTACACGGGCCGGGGCGGCCCGGCACGACGGGACGTCGGAGGGTCGCCGCGGCGTCGCGGCGCGAAGCGGTGCGTGCGTGGGGGAAACGGGGCCCTCGTCCCCGCGGGAAGGGGACGGAACGGGGACGGGGTGGCAGGTTCCGGGCGGGGCGGGGGAAGCCCCACACCGGCTTAAGTACACCGATCGGTTTACTTAAGCACAACCGTAGCAGCCGTTTCCGGTGAAGTAAAACGATCGGTATCCTCGACGCATGAGCGACGCACCCTCCCCCGTACGCCGGCGCAGTGGCCGAGGCGCCCGGGAGCGGATCCTCAAGGCGGCGACGGAGCTGTTCATCGCCCAGGGGGTCAACGCGACCGGGATGGACCAGCTGGCCACCGTCGCCAACGTGTCGAAGCGCACCCTGTACACGCACTTCGCGAGCAAGGACGACCTCGTCCAGGCCTACCTGAGCGCACTCGAGGACGGCCTGCTCCCCCCCGAGGTGGTCCCCGGGGAGCCCTGCCCGGACCCGCGGGGGCAGCTCCTGGCGATCTTCGACTGGCGCCCGCGGACGATGGACGGCCCGCTGCGCGGCTGCCCCTTCCTGAACGCCGCCGTCGAGGTCCCGGACCCCGGCCACCCGGTCCACGTGCTGGTGGCCGCCTACAAGACCGAGTTCGCCCGCAGGCTGTCCGCCCTCGCGCGGCAGGCCGGTGCCCGCGACCCCGAGGAGCTCGGCGAGCGGCTCGCCCTGCTGTACGACGGCGCCGTCTCACGCAGCACCGCGCTGAACGCGAGCGGCCCGGGCGCCCACGCCCGCGCCATCGCCACCGTGCTGGTGGACGCCGCGATCGACTGAGCGCCCGGGCGCACCACCGCCCCCGGCACCCGGGGACCCGGGAACTCAGGCGCTCAGCGCAGCCGCGTCGCCGCCCTGCGGCGGTCCGACAGCACCTCGCGGGCCGCCCGCGTGCCCGAGGCCAGCGCGCCCTGGAGCGACCCGGTCGCCCGGTGGTCGCCGCACACATGGCGCCCCGGGGCGAAGCGGGTCGTGCGGGTCATCGGATGGGGCGCCGGCATCGCGGGCAGGGCCTCGCGCACGGTGCAGCGGTGCAACGGCTCCCAGGCGGCGGCGTCCGTGCCGTACGCGTCCGACAGCGCGGCGGTCAGGGCCGGTTCGTCGGCGGGGCCCGGCGCGCCGAGCACCGAGGTCGCCACCAGGGCGCGGCCGTCCGGGGAGAGTCCGGGCTGCACCTCGGTGAGGACCACGGTGTTGAGGAAGCGGCGGCGTTCGTCCACCATCAGCGTCGGCTCGCCGAGCGGCGACCCGTCGGCGGCGTGGTAGTAGGTCGTCACGGTCCGCGTGGGCGGGGTCGTGAGGCCGGGCAGCAGGCGGGCGGCCGCTCCCGGTCCGGTGGCCACCACCACGACGGGCGCGGCGAGGTCCGTGCCGTCCTCCAGCAGCACCCCGTCGCCGGTCAGTTCGCGCACCGGGGCATCGGTGCGGACCGTGCCGGCGGGCAGTCGCCCGGCGAGCTGCGCGGGCACGGCGCCGATCCCCTCGGCGGGCAGGGCGAGGGTGCCGCGCAGCATGCTGCGCCAGACGAAGTGGAAGAAGCGGCTGGAGGTCTCCAGTTCGTCCTCCAGGAAGACCCCGGACAGGAACGGCCGGAACAGGGTCTCCACCAGTTCGGGCGAGATGCCCGCGGCGGCCAGCGCGGTGAGCGTCGTGGTGTCGGCGCCCGCGCGCAGCCTGCCCGCGGGCAGCACCATGTCACGGGCGCTCAGGACGCCCAGCGCCGCCAGGTCGCGCCCCGACGCGAGCCGGCCGGGCAGCAGGTCGCCGGTCGCGTACGGCGGGCGGGTCGGGTCGGCGAAGCGCAGCCGGCCGCGGGAGGTGTGCACCAGGACGCCGGGGGTGAACGGCCGCAGCCGCAGCGCCTCCAGCTCCAGACGGCGCTTCACCTGGGGGTAGGAGGTGTTGAAGACCTGGAAGCCGCGGTCGAGGAGGAAGCCCCGGTGCCGGTCGGTGCGCATCCGTCCGCCGACGGCGTCCGAGGCCTCCAGCACCCGTACCGTCAGGCCCGCCACGACGAGGTCCGCCGCGCAGGCCAGCCCGGCGGCGCCCGCCCCGACCACGATCACGTCACAGCGGCCACCGCGTTCCTGCTGCATGGATCCGGTGCCCTTTCCTCCGTGTACACCCCGATACGGGCCGGCCTTCCGTACGCTACGCGGGTGCCCGGGGCCGCCCCCTGCAACACACCGCCGAACGGGGCGCCGCCCGCGCACCGATGAGTCCTCGTCGCTCCGGGGGTCCTTCCCGGTGACGGCACACGAGGGAAGGTGGAGGCGATGGAGCCGCGGCTGCGCGAGGTCCTGCAGGCGTTCGTGGACGACGGGTCGGTGCCCGGGGCGGTGGGCCTGGTCGCGCGCGGCGACCGGGTGGAGGTGGCTGCCGTGGGGACGCTGGGCGTCACGGACCCGGCCCCCATGGCCAGGGACTCCCTCTTCCGCATCGCGTCGATCACCAAACCGGTCGTCGCCGCGGCGGTCATGATGCTCGTCGACGACGGCCTCGTCGCCCTGTCGGACCCCGTCGCCGCCTGGCTGCCCGAGCTGGCCGGGCCCGTGGTCGTCCGCACCCCGGCGAGCGCGCTCGACGACGTGGTGCCGGCGGCGGCGCCGATCACCGTCCTCGACCTGCTGGCCTCGCGCGCCGGTTACGGATTCCCCGCGGACTTCTCCCTGCCCGCGCTCGCCCCGCTGTTCGGCGAGCTGCTGCAGGGACCGCCCCGGCCGCAGCAGGTCATGGCGCCGGACGCCTGGATGGCGACGCTGGGCGGGATCCCCCTGCTGCGCCAGCCGGGCGAGGCCTGGCTCTACAACACGTGCTCCGACATCCAGGGCGTCCTGGTCGCCCGGGTGTCCGGCCGTCCGCTGCCCGAGTTCCTGGCGGAGCGGATCTTCGGACCGCTGGGCATGACCGACACCGGCTTCTCCGTGCCGCCCTCCGGCATCGGCCGCCTCGCCGGCTACTACCGTCCGGATCCGCCGGGAGGTCTCGAGCTGGTGGACGCCCCCGACGGGCAGTGGAGCAGTCCTCCGGCGTTCCCGTCCGGCGCGAGCGGCCTGGTGTCCACCGTCGACGACTGGTACGCCTTCGGCAGGATGCTGCTCGCGGGCGGCACCGCGGGCGGCCGGCGGCTGCTGTCGGAGGAGTCCGTGCGCCTGATGACGACCGACCACCTGCCGCCGGAGGAGCGCGGCGCGAACGAGCTCTTCCTGGAGGGCCAGGGCTGGGGGTTCGGGGGGTCCGTGGACGTCGTGCCCCTCGCCCCCTGGAACGTGCCGGGACGCTACGGCTGGATCGGCGGGACCGGCACGGCGGCGCACATCGTCCCGGCCACGGACACCGTGACGGTGCTGCTCACCCAGGTCGAACTGACCGGGCCGGCGGCCCCCGCGACGATGCGCGCGTTCTGGGCCCACGCGGCCGGGGCCTGAGCCCCGCGCGGTCACCCGCCCCCGGGTTCCGCCGAGAGGAAGACCGGGGTGACCGAGAGGGGGACGCCGACGGTGTCCCCGGCCCGGCGCAGCGGCACGGGGGCGCCGAAGGCGTCGGTCGCGTGGGCGGTGGCGTGCGGCCAGGGGAGGCCGGCGAGGGAGGCGGGATCGTCCTCGCCGGTGAAGGGGTCGCCGGAACGCCAGAGGACGCGGAGCGGACCACGGCCCTTCCGGGACACCTGGAAGACGTACAGCCCGGGGTCATCCGCGGCGAGGCGGCGGACGCCGGTGACGCCGTCGAGGTACGCGGTCAGGAGCGCGAAGGCCTCGGCCGCGGGGCGGCGGCGGGTCGGAGCGGCGCCCTCGTAGTCCATCAGGGCGAGTCCGCCGAAGAGGAAGCCCATGAGGTTGAGGCGGTCGCGGTAGCCGGGGATCTCCGGGGCGAGGTTCCAGCAGGCCGTACGGGTGACGCCCGCGGCGAGGGCGAGGAGGGTGCGGGTGACGATCTGGCGGCGGTTCACGCGGTCGCGGCGGCCGGCGAGCTCCGGCGGGCAGTCCTCCATGAACATGCGCAGCTCCGGCGGGAGTTCGGCGGCGCGTTCGTAGAGCAGGCGCATGGTCGCCCGGTCCGGCGCCTCGCCCGGCTCGGCCGCCCCCGTGAAGGCGGCCGTCATCGCGTGTTCGAGTTCCGCCTGGGCCCGGGGGAACTCGAAGAGGGTGGGGCCGTTGTACTCCCCCGCCACCACCGGGCGTTCGTATCCGTGCCGGCGCATCATCGCGCGCGCCTGGGCGACCTGGTCCGGGATCGCGTGGGGGTCGCCGTAGAGGTGGACGTCGAAGAGGTCGTAGGCGTCGCGGCCGTGCTCGACGACGTGGTCGAAGAAGCGCCGGGCCTCGCTGTCCGCGGGGCCGGACAGCACGTCGTATCCGCAGCCGCCGAGGACGACGGCGGCGGCCGGGTCCGCGGCCCGCACGGCGCGGTGGAAGGCGGTGAGCTGGGCCACGTACTCCGGTGCGGTGCCCGCCCAGAGCAGTCCGGTGTTGCTGGGCTCGTTGCCGCACTGCCAGTAGTCGACACGGCCCCGGCAGCGGGCGGCGAGGTCGCGGACGAAACGCTCGTACCCGGCGGGGTCGAGGGCGGGTGAGGACGGGAGGAAGCCGCTCGGCTGCCGGGTCGCCCACGGGGAGCTGGCACAGACGGTGACCCAGAGCTCGGCCGCCGGATCGAGCTGCCCGAGGACGGCGTCGACCGCCGACCAGTCGTACCGTCCGGGCTCCGGCTCGAGCTGGCCCCAGTAGAGGAAGACGCGCACCAGGCCGGCGCCGAGCCCCCGCGCCTCCGGCACGAAGCTGTCCGGTGCCCCGAACAGGCCGTAGCTGATGCCCCGGACGACGCCGAGGCGGATCCCGGCCGGGGCGGTGGGCTGGGTCATGGCTGCTCCCTCTCTCTTGCGTATACGTCATATACTCTAGCTGACGTTGTAAACTCCCTCCGTGAAGGAGTCCCCGGAGAGCGCCCCGGCCCCGCTGATCTGGACGCGGCCCGCACCGCGGCGCCGCCAGAGCCCGCTGGAGCGGGACGACATCGTGCGCGCCGCGATCGCCGTCGCCGACGAGGGCGGTCCGCAGGCCCTGACGATGGCCGCGGTCGCCAAGCGGCTCGGGCCGTACACGCCGATGGCCCTCTACCGCCATGTGATGAGCAAGGACGGCATGGTCGACCTCATGCTCGACGCCGTCACCGCCGAGATGCCGCTGCCCTCCGCGCCCGGCCCCGACTGGCGGGCCGACCTGCTCGCGGTGGCCACCGGGACCTGGACCGTCGTCCAGCGGCACCTGTGGTTCGCCCAACTCGCCCCGACGCGCCCGCCGCTGGGGCCGCACATGATGCGCCGCACCGAGTTCGTGCTCCAGGTGCTCGTCGGCCGGGGCGCGGCGCTGGGCGAGGCCATGACCTACGCGGCGCTCCTGGACCGGCACGTCCTCGGCAGCGCCCAGCAGGAGGCCGAGGAGCTCGCGATGCGCCGCCGCCACGGCATCCACACCCCGGGGCAGCTCGCCGCCGCCGTCACCACCGCCCGCGAACTGGCCGCGGAGGGCGGACGCCACCCGCTGCTCGCGCGGTGGATGGAGGCGCCCTCCGGTCCCGGCCCCGACGAGCAGTTCGAGCTGAGCCTGGGGTTCCTCGTCGACGGCATCGCCGCCCGCCTGCCGCGGCGCGGCCCCGGGGGCTGACCCGGCGTCGCACGACTCCGCCGCGAAGAGCCCCTGATGAAAGGGCGTCAGCAGGGCACACGTACTCCAGACCGAACTCTCGCAAAGGAGCACGACATGCCGCTGCACTTCCGCAAGTCGTTCCGGATCCTGCCCGGCGTCCGCCTGAACATCAACAAGCGCTCGCTGTCCATCACCACCGGCAGCAAGGGCGTCCACCACACGGTCAACACCCGCGGTGAGCGCACCGAGTCCGTCGACCTCCCGGGGCCGTTCTCCTGGCGGCGCACGCGCAAGGGGCACTGACGCCCTCGGCGGCCCCCCGGCCTCACTCGAGGATCCAGCCCGCCATCCAGCGTTCCCGCACGGCCGGCCACTCCGCGGCGACCAGGGAGTAATAGACGGTGTCGCGCCACGACCCGTCGACGCGGCGGCAGTGCCGGCGCAGCACGCCCTCGCGGATGCCGCCGATGCGGGAGACCGCGTCCTGGGTCGGCAGGTCCAGGTCGTCCAGGCGCCACTGGACGCGCCCGAAGCCCAGGTCCTCGAAGGCGTAGTAGACCAGCATGAAGTGGGTCTCCAGGTGCACCGGGCTGCCCCACAGGGCGGGGTCCAGCCAGCTCCAGCCGATGTCCACGCGCTCGTCGACGACCGAGACGTCGATGTACGCGGCCCATCCCGACGGGCGCTCCGTGGCGTGCGGGACGACCGCGAACACCACGGACTCCCCCGCCGCCGCCTGCGCCAGCCGCTGTTCCACCAGCGACGCCATCTCGCCCGGTGAACCCGGTGGTGTCGTCGACAGCCAGCGCCACATGCCCTCGTCGGCGCGCGCGGCGGCGAACAGCGCGGGTACGTGCAGCGGCGACAGCGGGACCAGCCGCGCGTACCGGCCGTCGATGGTGACCGGAGCAGGGAAGCGGAGTGCCATGCCCGCACGCTAATCCGGCGGGCACGCCACCGCACCGACTCGCGGGATTCCCGCCCACGCGCCCCACGCGCACCGTTTCTCGGGGCTCGGTTCGCCTGGGACCCCCGGGTGGCAGGATGACGCCGGTGGGTGTCCGCCGCGCGGGCGGCACGGGAGGGGCCGGCATGCGGGACGACGAGGCGCGGATCCGGGCGCTGGTGGAACGCTGGGCGGAGGCGGTGCACCGCGGCGACCTGGACGCGGTGGTCGCGGACCACGCCGAGGACATCGTGATGTTCGACGTCCCGCCTCCCCACGACGGCGTCCGGGGCCGGGCCGCCTACCGGGAGGTGTGGCCGCCGTTCTTCGCGTGGCAGGCCGGCGGCGCCGCGTTCGAGCTCGTGTCCCTGGAGGTCACCGCCGGCGACGACGTGGCGTTCGCCCACGCCCTGCTCCGCTGCGGCACCGCGGAGGACTTCGCCGCGGACCCCGGACTCCGGCTGCGGCTCACGCTCGGGCTGCGCAAGCACGAGGGACGCTGGCTGGTGGCCCACGAGCACCACTCCTTCGCCGTCGCCGGCTGACCGGGCCGCGCAGGGCGTAGCCCCGGCGGAGTGATCCAGGACGCGCCCCTGATCCCGCGTGGCGCGCGCCGCGTCCGACGACGCGAGACGCCGCGTCGCCGCGTCGCCGCGCCGAAGGTCACGGCCGGCCGGTGGCGTCGGCCCCGGAACCGGGTTCGGGTGCGTTCTCCCGTGCGGGACGGGCCGGCGGCGACGACGGGACCGGCCGCCCGTTCTCCTTCGGGCGCCTGACGATCAGTGCCGGGGTCACCGCGGCGACGACGAGGCCGATCACGGCGCTGACGAGGAACAGTTCGCGGATGCCGTGGACGGCGGCGGCGCTGAACGCGGCCTGGATGGTGTCGCGTGCCGCTGCGGGGGCGTCGGCGAGGACGGAGCCGGCCTGTCCTGAGGCCACGGCGGTGGCCAGCGCTCCCGGGTCGTGCAGCGTCGTGCCGTTCAGCGAGGAACGCACACCCGCGGCGAAGACGCTGCCGAGCAGGGCGATGCCGAAGGCGGCGCCGAGTTGTCGGGCGGTGTTGACCGCGCCGGCGGCCATTCCGCCGCGCTGGGCCGGGACCGCCGCCATGCCGGTGGAGTTGAGGGTGGGGGCGATCAGCCCGACACCGAGGCCGACGACGAGGTAGCCGGGCAGCAACGCGGCAGCGCCGGTGGCCCGGCCGAGGACGAACCACGTGGTCAGGTTCCCGACGCCGATCAGGGCCAGGCCGACGGCGATGGTGGGCCCGGCATGCCAGCGGTGCAGGACCCGCCCCACGGCCAGCGAGACCACGAACGCCGCGGCGGACATCGGCAACCCGACCAGGCCGGCGGAGACCGGGGACAGCCCGGCCACCGACTGCAGCCAGATCGAGGTGTAGGTGAAGGAGACGAAGGCGGCCGCGCTCAGCGAGAACGAGACCAGCAGCACCCCGGCGAACACCCGGTTGCGCAGCAGACGCAGATCCAGCAGCGGGACGCGGGCCCGGCTTTCGGCCCGGGCGAACAGCGCGAGCATCACGGCGCCGGCCGCGGTCGGCAGCCAGCTGCGGGGGCCGGACCAGCCGGCCTCGTCGGCCTCGATGAGACCGAAGGTGATCGCGGCCGCGGACGCGGTGAAGGTGACCAGGCCGGTCAGGTCGAGGTGCCGCTTCTCGGGGGCGTGGGTGTCCTCGACCGCGACCGCGCACAACACGATCGCCAGCACGCACACCGGCAGGTTCACGAGGAATATCGCATGCCAGGTCAGGGCCTGGGTGAGCGGGCCACCCAGCAGCGGCCCGGCAGCGGACGCCGCCCCGGCCACAGCGGCCCAGACGCCGTACGCGTGGCCGCGGTCGCGGCCGGTGTAGTTGCTGTTCAGCAGCGCGAACGTGGTCGCGAACATCGCCGCCGCGCCGACGCCCTGCACGACCCGTGCCACGACCAGACCGGTCGCCGACGGCGCGAACGCACACGCCAGCGACGCCGCCGCGAACACCGCCAGCCCCAGCACGTACAGCGGCCGGTGCCCGCGCCGGTCCGCCAACGCCCCCGCGCCCAGCAGCAACGCCGCCAGCGCCAGTGCGTAACCGTCGATCACCCACTGCAGCGAACCGAACGACGTGTCCAGGTCCTCCGCCATCGACGGAAGCGCCACGTTCACGATGGTCACGTCCACCAGCAACATGAAGGTGCCGAGACACACGGTGAGCAGGGGCAGCCATTTACGCATGAAGGTCTCCTCGAATCGGTGCCCCGACGCTACCCAGGCCCCGTCGACATCCCTCACGCTTTTGCCGCACGGCGTAGGATCACCCATATGATCAGCGTCAAAGAGACGGAAAACCTCACGGTCGATCACGTCGATCGCAGAATCATCCACGCCCTGCAGATCGCGCCGCGCGCGGCCTTCGGCCGGATCGCCGCGGCGGTGGAGGTGTCCGAGCCGACGGTGGCACGCCGTTACCACCGCCTCGTCCGGGCGGGTCTCGTGCGGGTCATCGGGGTGGTCAACCCCCGGCCGTTGGGGCAGGCGACGTGGATGGTGCGCCTGCGCTGCAAGCCGCACGGCACCGCGGCGCTGGCCCGTTCGCTCGCCGCCCGGGAGGACGTGTCCTGGGTCACGACCAGCGCCGACGGGGCCGAGGTGACCTTCGCCGTCCGCTCGCTCTCGGCGGAGACGCGTGAGGACCTCCTGATCCAGCGCCTTCCGCGCAGCACTCCGGTACTGGCCATCGACGCGGCGGTGGAACTCCACCAGTACCTCGGAGGCGCGGCACGCTACCGGTCGATGTTCGCCGACGCCCTCGGCGGGACCGCCGGTGCCCGGCTCCGCGCCGAGGACGCCCCCGACCCGGCGCCACCCCTCCACGGCGGAGCGGTCGCGCTCGAGGACCACGACCGCGCGATCATCGCCGTGCTGGCCAGGGACGGACGTGCGAGTTACACCGACCTCGCGGCGGCGGCCGGCATCACCGAAGGCCGGGCCGCGCGGGCCTTCGAGCTGCTGACGCAAGCCCGTGTCGTGGCCATCGACGTCGACCTCGCCGTGGCCGCGCTGGGCTACACGTCGCGGGCCGGGCTGTGGCTCAGCGTCGCACCGTCACGGCTGGAGGCGGCCGGCCGGGCGATCGCCGCGATGCCCGAGGTCACGTACGTCGGGGCGATGTCGGGTCGGCAGAACCTGTTCGCGGCGGTGATGTGCCGCTCCCTCGACGAGCTCTACCTGTTCCTCACCCAGGGCATCGCCCGGATCGAGGGTGTGCAGAGCAGCCAGCTCACCCCGGTGGTGACGTCGGTGAAGCAGTCCGGGTCGCTGATGGACGAGGACCGCTTCGCGGTCGAGTCGCCGCGACGCTGACCCTGTGGCCGGGCCACCTCCGCGCGGCGGCGGCCGGTCCCGTGACGATGCCACGCGCACCGCCGGGAGCCGTACGGCAGGCCCTTCCTCCTCGCGGCGGGCCGCGCCCTCCACGTGCCCCCGCGGTCGTCGCGCTGCGCGCGGTCCGCGGTGGCGGACGCGGAGCGGCGGCGCGATAACGTGCGCGCATGACAGACGACTTCGACGTGCGGCGGGAGCTGGCCGCGGGCATGACGGACCCGGCCCGGGCCCTGCGGTTCGTGCGCGGCTTCGCCGGCCACTGGCTCGTGCCGCTGCGGGACGGCGACGGGTGCGGTGAGCCGGAACTGGCCGCCGCCGAGGAGCGCCTGGGCTTCGCCCTCCCCGCCGTGCTCCGCGACGCATACCGGCTCTTCGGCCGGCGTCCGGACCTGACCAGCAACCACGACAGGCTGCTCACGCCGGCGGAACTGCACGTGGACCCCCGCGAGGAGGCGCTGGTCTTCCGGTACGAGAACCAGGGCGCCGCGTCGTGGGGCGTCCTCCTCACCGACCTGCACCGGGCCGATCCGCCGGTCGTCATGAAGCCGGACCTCGCGGACAGCTCGGCCGAGCGGTGGTCGGGGTGGCTGGACCGCTTCTCGTGGGCCTGCGTCGAGATCGTGCTGTCGGAGTCGCTGCACGGGCCGTCCGGGCTCGGCGACTTCCGCGACGACCTCGACGAGGCCGAATTCGAGTCCCTGGGCGGCCTGTTCACCCCGCTGCCGTTCCCCTCCTACCCGGCCGGTGAGGACCCGGGCACGCGCTGGTTCGCCGGGACCGACGTCATACTCCGCGAGGACGACCGCGCCTTCCTGTGGGCACGGGCCCGCACCGGGGAGGCGCTCGACCGGGTGCGCGACGACCTGCCCGGCAGCTGGTTCCACGACCCCCGCTGACCCCGGCCCCCGGCGCGCGGCTCAGCCCAGGGGGACGTCCTCCTGACGGAGGGCGGCCAGCGCGGGACCGTACATACGGGTCTTGATCGTGCCGAGGGTGGGACCCGCCTTCCCCGCCAGGGGACCGGCGAGGGCGACGGCCGCCGCGCGGACCTCGTCCTCGCCCGCCGTACGGTCGACGATGCGCTCGGCCAGCGCGTCGGAACCGCCGTAGCGGCGCGCGGTGGTCATGGCCTCGTGGGCCGTCTGCGGGTGCAGGCGGGCCTGGATGAGGGCCGACATGCCCGGCGTGAACGGGATGTGGATGTCCGCCTCCGGCAGGCACCAGTAGCCCCGGTCGGCACGCATCACGCGCAGGTCGTGGGCCAGGGAGAGCATCGCGCCCGCGGCGAAGGTGTGGCCCTGCAGCGCGGCGACGGTGGCCACCGGCAGGGTCAGGAAGCGTGCGAGCAGCGCCTGCACGCCGGTGACGTACGCGCCGGCCCGGTCGCCGTGGGCGGACAGCCACTCCAGGTCGAGTCCGTTGGACCAGAACTTGCCGGTGGCCGCGGTGACCAGGGCGCGCGGCCCCTCCGCCTTCTCCACCTCGTCGAGGAGCGCGTCGAGGGACGCGATCCAGTCGGGGTGGAAGCGGTTCTCGGTGTCCCCGAGGTCGAGGATGAAGACGTCGTCCTGGCGGTCGAGCGTGGGCATGGCTGCTCCGTGGGTTGGTGGGCGGCCCGGGGACGTACCTACCGGTCGGTAACCGGTCGCCATGCTACAAGCAACGCCGCCCCGTGTCCCCCCTCCGCGCACGCCGGGGCGTTGTTCGCCGCCGCGCCACATCCAGGTCACCTCCAGGTCGCGTCCGCCTGTGACGGTCGGAGAAGTTGGCTATACAACTTTGCCCCGAGGAGTGACCGTGTCCGCCCTGCCCAGCTTCCCCGTCGGTGACCTGCCGGCGATGTGGCTCCGTGACAACTGCCCCTGCGCCGAGTGCCGCGACCCGCGGTCCGGCCAGAAGCTGTTCCAGATCAGTTCCCTGCCCGACGGGCTGCGGGTGGGCTCCGCGGCCGACGCCGCCGGGGACGGGGAGCCCGCCGTGGCGGTCGTCTGGGAACCCGACGGGCACCGCTCGTCGTACCCGCTGGCGTGGCTGCAGGCCGTCCGGCCCGGCCGGACCGGGCACGGGGACCTGCGCAGCGAGGCCGGGAAGGAGCTGTGGACCGCGCGCGAGGTCGCCGGACGCCTGCCCGAGGCCGGCTGGGAGGAGTACGCGGGCGACCCGGGCGTGCGGGCCCGGATGCTGGAGTCCGTGCTGCGGCTCGGGTTCATGCTGCTGCGCGGTGTGCCCGGGCGCGAGGGCCAGGTGCTCGACGTGGCGGAGACCTTCGGGTACGTCCGCGAGACCAACTACGGCAAGCTCTTCGACGTACGCGTCGAGCCGGACCCCAACAACCTGGCCTTCACCTCGGCCGCCATCACGCCGCACACCGACAACCCGTACCGGGACCCGGTTCCGACGCTCCAGTTGCTGCACTGCCTGGTCAACGACGCGGCCGGCGGCGACTCCGGTCTCGTCGACGGCTTCGCCGCGGCCGCGCTGCTGCGCCGCGAGGACCCGGAGGCGTTCGACGTGCTCACCCGTACGCCCGTCCCGTTCGTCTTCCGCGACGCGGGCACCGTGCTGCGCGCCGACCGTCCGCTGATCGGCACCGACCCGCTGGGCCGCGTGCGGGAGGTGCGGTTCAACAACCGCTCGATCGGCACGCTGCGGATGGCCGCGGACGAGCTGGAGGCGTTCTACACGGCCTACCGCACCTTCGCCGACCTGCTGCTCCGCCCCGAGCTGCAGCTGGACCTGCGCCTGACGCCCGGCGACTGCCTGGTCTTCGACAACACCCGGCTGCTGCACGCCCGCACCGCCTTCGCCCAGGACGGGGCGCGCCACCTGCAAGGCTGCTACGCCGACCTGGACGGGCTGGCGAGCACCCTGGCCGTCCTGCGCCGTGCGGACACCCTGGACCCGCTCGCCGAGCTGTTCGCGGGCGCGGTGTCCGCGGAGTACCTCGGCGAACCCGTCACCATGGCCCAGCACATGCTGCAGGCGGGCGCCCTGGCCGAGGCCGCCGGCGCCCCGCCGCACCTGGTGGCCGCCGCGCTGCTGCACGACCTCGGGCACGTGCGGGGCGACGTCGTCACCGGCCACGACCTGATGAGCGGCAGCGACAACCGGCACAGCCACACCGGCGCCGACCTGCTGGGCCGCTGGTTCGGCCCCGAGGTCACCGAGCCGGTGCGGCTGCACGTGGCCGCCAAGCGCTACCTCTGCGCGGTCGAACCGGGCTACCACGACCGGTTGTCCGAGGCGTCGAAGTACACCCTGGAGGTCCAGGGCGGCGTGATGACGCCCCGTCAGGCGGCGGAGTTCGCCGGGCTGCCGGGGGCGGCCGACGCCGTCGCCGTCCGCCGCTGGGACGAGGAGGCGAAGGACCCGGACGCCGTCACGCCCCCGTTCGAGCACTTCGTCCCGCTGCTCGCCTCGCTGCTGCGCGGCTGAGCCGCCGGGTGCCGGCGCCCCCCTCGCGTTCCCCCTCGTGTCCGCGCGACGGGGGCGCCGGCGCACCGGGCGAACGCCCTCGCCGCCGCGGCCCGCGCCCCGAACCGCCCCCGGCGGCGGGCGGCTTGGCGGGGGCATGACCGCGACACGCGCCGGCGGATCCGGCGCCCCGCCCGCGGCCGGGCCGGCGGCCCCATGCGGCTTTCCCGCAGTTCCACGGCGCCCGGCTGCGGGTTCCCCGCACAGTCGGGACGCCCCGTTCACCGGCCGTCCGGGACGGTTATCGTGGCAGCAGCGGTCGCTCGGGCGTGCCCCCTGCGAAGCGACTCCACTCGGGGACCGGAATCTCTGTGTTCCGGCTCCCCTCGAGGGAGGGCATCGTGATCGAGTCCTTTCACACCGACGTCGTCCCGCCCGACGAGAGGGCGGAATTCTGGACGGAGACGGTCCGGAGTTCCTTCACCCAGCTCGAGGTCAGCTGTCACCGAAGTGTCGCCCTGCACGGTTCCCTCCGGCGCACCTCCGTCGGCGCGATACGCGTGGGGCACGTCGAGGCGAGCGCCCAACGCATGGCCCGGACACCGGAGATGGCCACCGCCGACGGCGTCGGCGCACTCATCGTGAGCCTTCAGGGGGCGGGCAGCAGCGTCGCGGTCCAGGACGGACGGGAAATGCTCCTCACCGCGGGACAACTGCTCCTGCTCGACACCCGGCGGCCCTTCGTCCGCGACTTCCCGGGGGGCGTGTTCCAGAACGCCGCGGTCGTCCCCCTCGAACTCCTCGACCTTCCCGACGCGATCCTGCTGGACGTCACGGGCCGGACCTACCCTCCCGAGCACTACGTCGCGGCGATCCTCGCCGCGTACGTGAACCGGCTCGCGACCGCGGCCGCGGCCGGCAGTTGCGTGACCGGGCCGAAACGGTTCCTGCAGCGCGGCCTGGTCGACGTGCTGACCGCGCTGGCCACCGGGGAGACCCGGCGCGACGTGCAGGCGCCCGGTTCCGGGGCGACGCTGAGACTCCGCGTCCGCGAGTACATCCGGGCGCACGCGGACGAGCCAGGACTGACCCCCGCCACCGTCGCGGCCGCGCACCACATCTCCGTCCGGTACCTGCACAAGCTGTTCCAGGACGAGGACCGGAGCGTCGGCCGCTTGATCCAGCACCTGCGGCTGGAGGCCTGCCGGAACGACCTCGAGCGTCCCGACCTGGCCGGCCTGACGGTCGAGGCGATCGCGCACCGGCGGGGGTTCGGCAGCCACGCCCACTTCAGCCGTGCCTTCCGCGCCGCGTACGGCATGTCCCCGGTCGAGTGGCGCGGCAGGGCGGCCGGACCGGGCCGACCCGGGGGACCCTGACGGGCGGCGGCTTCACCCGGGGCCCGGGGGCGACCGGTCCGAGCGTGCGGGGCGTGCCGCGCCCATGTCGCCCGACTGGTCCTGACCGGCCGGCTGGCGGGGGATCGCGCCGCCGCCCTCCTCCTGCCTGCGGGCCAGCGCGATCATCGCGAGGTCGTCCGCGGGGAGCACACCGCAGTGGGCCACGACGTCGTCGAGGATGTCCCCCAGGATCCCGTAGAGCCGGCCCTCCCCGCCGGCGAAGCGGCCCTTCGCCATCCAGGTGAGGGCGTGCTCCAGCAGCGGGAAGCAGACCCCTGCGCAGTCGCGGGCCTCGATGAGGCCGTCGGTGTACAGCAGGAGCGTGTCGTGCGGGCCGAACAGGAAGGTGCATTCGTGCGCCTCGGCGTCGCACAGCGGGCCGAGCCCGAGCGGCGGGCAGGGAACGCCCGGCAGGAGCCGCACGTCGTCGGGCCGGACCCGGACGGGCGGCGGATGGCCGTAGTTGATCATCCGGGCGACGGTGTCCCCGTCCGGCACCTCCACCATCAGCACCGTCACGAAGCGTTCGTCGGCCTCGGAGGCCGTGCCGTCGCCGGTGTCGGCGAGGTGGCGCAGGTAGCTCTCCTCCAGCCGCAGGGACAGCTCGGTCAGCGAGGCGGTCCGCGGGGCCCATTCACGGAAGGCCCCGAGGACGGCGGCGACGTCCAGGAACGAGGACAGTCCCCTGCCGCGCACGTCCCCGATGATGAGCCGGGTCGCCCCTGCGGCGCGCGCGACGGCGTACAGGTCGCCGCCGACCAGCTCCCTGCCCCCGCACGGACGGTAGACGGAGGCGAGCAGCAGGCCGCCCATGCGCGCGGGCAGCGGCCGCAGCAGGACGCCGCGCACCACCTCGGACGCCTCACGGGCGGCCTTCGCACGCCGTTGGTCCCGCCACCGGAGCCAGCCGTGCGCCAGCACGACGACCGACGCCGTGACCGGGAACGCCACCCGCACCCTGGGGCACGACAGGACGACGGCGCAGACCGTCGCCACCCCCATCAGGGCCCCCGCACCGACCGCGTGCCACACCAGTGCCGCGTCCTGCGCCCTGTCCTCGAACTGCTTCGGGCCGCTCATTCGCTGCCTCCCATCCTGCGCTGCGCAGCGCGGGGCCGGCCGGACGCCACGTGCGCGCGGTCCGGACGTGGTGGTCAGCACGACCGTAGGGGCGGGGGAACGGCGGATCTTGACACCCAGCGCATGGCACCTTGACCGATCACGCACTGTGGCCGCGCCGGTGCCGCGTCGTACGTCAGGCGAAGTGGATGTCGCCGAGGTCGATCGCGACCATGACCTCGTCGCGGAGGGGGTGACCGCCGGCGTCGCGGCGGTAGGCCCGGCGTCTGGTGGGCACGACGATGCCGTCCGCTTCCACGGTGTCGTACACGTACTGCGCGGTGGCGAAACCGCCCGCCACGTCGACGTGGTAGTCGTGCCTGCGGAGCAGGTGGTCGGGGCCGAAGTAGAAGTCCTGGTGGGTGCTGTGGCCGGCGATCCAGGGAGGGAAGGCGGCGCGCAGGCCGCGCCAGAGCTCGTCCCCCTCACGCCACGGCTCGATCCCGGACACGGTGAAGCCGGGCATGGTCAGCAGGAACGGCGTGGTCAGGTAGGTCCACATCGCGTAGCCGTTGAAGTAGGCACGGTCCAGCGGGTCCCAGGGGGTGTCGAGGGTGTGGCCGGCGAAGGACGACCGCGGGTCGTCGCGCACGGCCACCGTCCGCCCGTCGAGCGTCTCGATGCTCACCCGCCGCGGCGTGAAGTCGGTCTTCCGGTCGGGGGCGCCGAAGGGCGCGACGGAGGCACGCTGCTCGTGGAGCAGCACGGTCATCTCGCGTGGCTCTGGATCCTGCGACAGGCCCTTGGCCGCGAACAGGAGTCCTCCGCTGACCAGGGTGGCCCGCACCCGGGTCAGCGCACTCCAGCGCGCGCTTCCGCCGTGTGCCTCGACGGCCGCGCCGAGCAGTTCGTCCACGTGGATCCCTGTCCTTCCCGGCGGTGGGCCCGGCCCGCGGCGCCGGCCCCACTCAGGCGCTGTTGCGGCCGATGCCCGCCCCGCCGCCGACGCGGGGCCCTACCGTACGGAGGTGTCCCCGGCCCTCCAGGGGCCCAGGTCCGGAAGGGCGATCTCGGCCCAGATGGTCTTCCCGTCGGGGCGCTGCCTGGTGCCCCAGCGCTCGGCGAGCCGCGCCACGATGAACAGCCCCCGGCCGCCCTCGTCGAGCATCCGGGCCCGGCGCAGGTGCGGTGCGGTGTTGCTGGCGTCCGACACCTCGCAGATCAGCGTGTCCTCGCGGATGAGCCGCAGTTGGACCGGGCCCGAGCCGTAGCGGATGGCGTTGGTGACCAGCTCGCTGATGACCAGCTCCGTGGTGAACGCCAGCTCGCCCAGGTCCCAGCCCTCCAGCCGGGACGCGGCGAGGTCGCGGGCGCGGGCGACCTCGGCGAGGTCCTCGGTGAGGTTCCACGAGGCGGCGTGCGTGCCGTCGAGCTCCATGGTGCGGGCGATGACGAGGGCGACGTCGTCCCGCGACCCTTCTGCCGCCACCGTGTGCAGGACGTGGTCGCACATGTCCTCGAGCGAGGAGAGCGGCTCGGACAGGGCCTTGCGGAGGGCTCCGAGGCCTTCGTCGATGCTGTGTCCCGGGGATTCGACGAGGCCGTCGGTGTAGAGGGCGAGCCGTGTGCCCGCCGGCAGTTCCAGTTCGGCCGTCTCGAAGGGCAGCCCGCCCACGCCCAGCGGCGGACCGGCGGGGACGTCGAGGTACTCGACGTCCGATCCGGGGCGTATGACGGCGGGCGGCGGGTGGCCGGCCCTGGCCGCCGTGCACCGGCGCGACAGCGGGTCGTAGATCATGTACAGGCAGGTCGCCACGATCTCGCCGGCGGCCGGTCCCGTCGCGCGACTCGCGTCCCTGGCGTCGCCGGCGACGTGGTGGCGGGTGACGACGTCGTCGAGGTGGGTGAGGAGTTCGTCGGGCGGCAGGTCGATGTCGGCCAGTGTGCGTACGGCGGCGCGCAGCCGCCCCATCGTCGCCGAGGCGTGGACGCCGTGGCCGACCACGTCGCCGACCACCAGGGCGACCCGGGCGCCGGAGAGCGGGATGACGTCGTACCAGTCGCCGCCCACGCCCGCGAACAGCCCCGCGGGCAGGTAGCGCGTGGCCGCCTCCACCGCCGGTTGCCTCGGTGCGGACGGCGGGAGGAGGCTCCGCTGCAGCGCGAGGGAGGTGTTGCGTTCACGGGTGTAGCGGCGGGCGTTGTCGACGCACACCGCGGCCCTGGCCCCGATCTCCTGGGCCAGGAGCAGGTCGTCGGCGTCGAAGGGGTCCCGGCCCGGGGAACGCGAGAACAGCGCGGCCCCGAGGGTCACCCCGCGTGCCCGCAGGGGGATCGCCAGCGCCGAGCACGCTCCGCCCGTGCCTGTAACCGTGACCGCGGCGCCGGGCACGGGGGCGCCGTCGGTGACCTCCAGCAGCTTCGGCGTTCCGGTGAAGAGCCCGGGGGTGGCTTCCGCCGCCTCCCGGTAGACGACGCTCCGGCCCGGCCGGACGCCGCCGGGAGCCGGCGCCGCTCCCGCCTCGGCGGTACGGCGCAGGGTGAGGTCGCCCGTGCCGGGCCGCAGGACGGGTTCGTCGCCGTTCAGGACGCTCTCGAAGAGGTCCACGGTGGCGTGGTCGGCGAAGCGGCGCGCGGCGACCTCGGCCAGTTCCTCGGTGGTTCGCGCCGCGTCGAGGGTGCTGCCGACGCGGCTGCTGGCCTCGCTCAGGAGCGCGAGCCGCTCGCGGGCGATCACCAGCCGCCGGAAGCGGTTCTCGCCGGCGACACGGATGCTGCAGACGGCCCAGCTGACGCCCAGGGCCAGGGCCAGGGCCGTGATGATCGTGATCTGGTTGGCCCGTCCCATGTCCCGGAGCAGGACCCCGTAGAGCCCGACGGCGGCGGCCAGGTTGAACAGTCCGACGATCACGGTCTCCCGCACCGGCAGGAGGGCACTGGCCACGACCGGGATGAGGACGGCGTACTCCGCTATGCCCATGACGTGCACGTCGGCGGCCGCCAGCGCCAGCCGTACGACCGAGATCAGCACGACGCTGAGGAGCAGGAGGACGAAGCTCTTGCTGAGTCGGACCGGACGCACGCGGTGCACCTCCCAGAACCGGGAGCGGGGCTCGCAACGGCCTCCGTCTGCGGTTCCCCAGCAGGCGGGAACGTGCCCCTGGGTGAATTGTCCCATCAGGGGGTGCCGTGTACCACGACGGCTGCGCCTCATCCGCACGGCCGCCCCCCACCGGCGCGCCTGTCACGCGCCGGTGGGGGGCGGTTGCCCGTGGGGGGCGTCCGCGGGTCACCGGGGACCGCCGCCGTGCGGAGGGTCAGACCCGGTCGGCCGCGATGAGCAGGTACTGGAAGCTGCCGTTGCGGTAGGCGTCGAGGAACGTGTCCTCGATGCCGGTGACCAGGTGGTCCGCCTGCTTGCGCAGCTCCCAGTACGGGATCGCGGCCTCGGTCAGGTCCTCGACGTGGACCGGCACCAGACGGTGCCGCGCCATCGCCCGGAAGTACGCGGAGCGCGGGTGGATGTCGCAGATGTAGTGCGCGTTGATCAGCGACACCTCGCGCGAGGCCCGGCCGTAGGTGTCGTTGTAGCAGCCGGTGACGGTCACGTACCGGCCCCCGCGGCGCAGCAGGCGGGCGTGCTCGGCGAACAGCAGGTCCAGCTCGACGTACATGGTGGACTCGTTGTTCCAGGACGCCGCGTAGGCGCCGGTCCCGAAGCCCGTGTCGAGCATGTTGCGGTGGTGGTAGCGGACCTTGTCCTCGATGCCCCGGGCCCGGGCCTGGTCGTTGGCGAAGGCGGCCTGCTTGGCCGAGAGGGTGACCCCGTCGGCGTGGCAGCCGTAGCGCAGGTGCGCGACGACGCTGCCGCCGCCCCGTCCGCAGCCGGCGTCGAAGACCCGGTCGTCCGGGGAGAGGTCCCCCAGGTTGGAGGCGAGCAGTTCGGCCTGGGCGTGCTCCAGGCGGTGCAGTTCGGCGGTCAGGCGCTTGCGCCGCCGGTCGGGATCGGGTTCGTCGAGCACCGAGGTGTCGGCCTCACCGATGCCGTAGTGGTGGTGGTAGAGGTCGTCGATCCTTCCCAGTTCGAGGTTGACCGGGTTCTCCTCGGCGTTCCAGTAGTCCGCGATCCGGCTCTGGTAGGTGGACTGGGCCGGGACCGGAAGGACCGCGGGCCGGGCGGCAGGGGCGTTGGTCAACTGTTGCTCCTCGTGGTGCATGGGTGGTGTGCCGGTGTGTTGACGGGCGTCGGTCACCAGTAGTCGGGCAGGTGGTAGCGGTGGCTGTTGGTGGCGTGCCACTCGTGGTTGCCGGACACCCAGGCGGCGAGCCCCCGGGCGTAGCGCTCCACGAGGGGCGAGGTGGCCGCGAGCAGGGCCGACTCCTCCTCGAAGGCCGCCATGATCGTGTTGTGGATCCCGACCGACCGGAGGTAGGCCTCCTTCAGGCCGCACCCCTCGTTGGCGGCGACGACCTGCGGGAGGTTGAGGTGCGCCGGGTCGCCGGCCAGTTCCTTGGTGAAGGAGTACAGGTCGTTGACGATGGTCGTGGCGTTGCAGGCGAGGGCCGTGATCCGCTGGATCTCGGGGCGGGCGTACGCCTGCTCGGGCAGTTCGTAGCCGTCCACGGCGTCCACGATGGACAGGCAGGGCCGGAAGTTGTTGAACTGCCGCATCACGAGGTACTCCCAGACCTGCGGCACGTGGCGGGTCTCCGCCCATGCGGCCTCGGCCAGGTAGCCCAGGTGCAGCCGGGCGACGTCGTGCACGAACCGGTCGGTCTGGCTCGGTGAGGCCAGGACGGCGAAGTCCCGCAGCGCGAGGTGGTACGAGCGCAGCGGCCCGTCCGCCTGGACGCCGCGCCGCCACTCCTCCTCCAGCGCGGGGGTGCCGTGGTACGGGTCGAGGGCCGACTGGGCGATGACCAGGCGTCCGCCCAGGCCCTTGCGCGCTCCCCCGCGGCCCTCGTCCTCCTCGCAGTAGCAGGAGTCGACGATGTTCTCGGCGAGCAGCAGCTTGCCGGCGACGGTGAGGCGTTCCAGGTCGGCGGCCCCCGGGTGCTGGAGCACGACGGCACGGCCGAACTGGAACCCGGCGAAGTCGCCCCGCCAGGCCGCCGGGAAGAGGTCGTTGGTGCGGGCCCAGGCCTCCACGCGCAGGTCGACCTCCTGGACCTTCTCCGGGTCGGCGGGCACCGCGGGCCGGTACAGCAGTCCGGGGATCGGGCCGTGCCGCCGCGCTCCCGCGCCGCGGGCGACGCTCGGGGGTCCGGGCAGGGTGAAGGTGGTGGGTCGTGTGGTCACGGGCTGCTCCAGGCCGTCATTCGGGGAGCCGGCCGACCTGGACGTTCTCCAGGATCCCTGCCGCGTCGGGCACGAGGATGGCCAGCGAGTAGTAGGCGGTGACGAGGTAGCTGATGATCGCGGCGGAGTCGACGCCCATGAACCTGACGTTCAGGCCTGGCTGGTGCTCCTCCGGGATGCCGGTCTGGTAGAGGCCGACGACGCCCTGGTCGGCCTCGCCGGTGCGCAGGGCGATGATGCTGGTGGTCTGGTCGTCGCGGATCGGGATCTTGCCGCAGGGCAGGATCGGGACGCCGCGCCACGCCGGCACCTCGTGGCCGTCGAGGGTCGCGGTGCCGGGCATCAGACCGCGCCGGTTGCACTGCCGGAAGAAGGCCGCGATCGCCTTCGGGTGGGCGAGGAAGACCTTCGTCTTGCGCCGCATCGACAGCAGCTCGTCCATGTCGTCCGGGACGGGCGGGCCGGCGAAGGTGCTGACCCGCTGGCCGTAGTCGACGTTGTGCAGCAGGCCGAACTCGCGGTTGTTGACCAGCTCCCACTCCTGCCGTTCGCGGATCTCCTCGACGGTCAGGCGCAGCTGCTGCTCGGTCTGGTCCATCGGGTCGTTGTAGAGGTCGGCGACCCGGCTGTGCAGCCGCAGCACGCTCTGGGTGAGGGACAGCTGGTACTCGCGCGGCGCGAGGTCGTAGTCCACGAAGCCGCCCGCCAGCGTCGGCTCGCCGACGTGGCCGGCCTGGACCGGGACGTCGGCCTCGCCCTTGCGGTTCATCGGCCGGTGCTGCCGGTCGACGTAGGACCGCAGGTGCGCGCCGAGGGAGGGCGCCCGTTCGGTGAGGTCCTCGACGGCGGCCCAGGGCATCGCCAGGACCACCCCGGCCGTCTCGGCCCGCACCGAGGCCGACCACAGCGGGTCGGACTGCCCCACGGCCTCGTCGCCGAGCTGGTCGCCGTCCGTGACGACCCCGATGATCCCCTCGTCGCCGTACTTGCCGCTGGTGTAGCGGGTGAACCTGCCGTGGACGACCAGGTACACCTCCGTCACGGGCTGGCCGGCCTCGAAGAGCACCTGCCCGGCACGTACCTCCTGGGGCCGGAAGTGGCCGGCGATCTCCCGCAGGACGTCCGTGTCGCCGTAGCCGCGCAGGACCGGCAGCTCGGTGAGCGACTGCGGGATGACGCGGATGTCGTCGCTCCCGTTGTGCTCGAAGTGCACGCGGCCGCGGTTCGTGCGCAGTTGCAGACGCCGGTTGACCCGGTACGTGCCGCCCTTGACGTCCACCCACGGCAGGGCCTTCAGCAGCCACCGCGAGGTGATGGCCTGCATCTGCGGTTCGGACTTGGTGGTCGTGGCGAGCTGGCGTGCCGCGCGGGTGCTCAGGCTGGTGAGCTGCTCGGCCGTGGGGTCGGGGGCGGGTTCTTCGACGGCGGGACCGGTGGCGCTGTCCAGTGTGGACACATTCCCTCCAGCAGGGCTGGTCGACGGACGGAGGCGACCGCGCCGGTCGGTGAGGACGTGACGGCGGTGACCCTGTGATCCACTCAAGCAGCCCGGGGAGGGCGCGAGGTACGGCGCGAACGGGGCGGATCAGCGCCCCCGGGGTGGTAAACCTGCCGTCGGGGGCAGGAGTGATCGGCAGTGTGCTCCTGCGCCGCCGGACAGCTTCCGTGAGCCGTGTGACGTGCCGCCCTCCGAGGTGTGCCGTCGGAAAACCGCCACCCGGGGCACCCGGCGCGGGGGCGCGCGGCCTCCCGGACGGCGCGCCCGTCGCGGGGGCGCGGGCCCGGCCGGCTCCCCTCGGCGGCGGGCTGTCACAGAACCGTCCCTCATCCGGTCAACACCGGACAAAGGGAAGTGCGGCCTCGTCCATGTGCCGCCCCCGCACATCCACACCAACCGGGACATCGACTTGGCGACCACATTCAGCTCCGACGCGGTGACGCTCGGCCGACAACTGAACACGTCCGAAGTCTCCGACACGGCGTTCGCCCTGCTCGACGAGGGGGCGACGGTGATCGGATGGACCCAGGCCGCCCGGCAGCTCTCCGGCTTCTCCGCCGCGGAGGCGGTCGGCCGGTCCGCCGCCCTCGTACTGCCGCACTTCGGCGCGCCGTCCACCATGTCGGCCTTCGTGGAGCGGTGCCGGGCCCGCGACGGCTGGTCGGGCACGACGGCGGTACGGCACCGGGACGGCCACACGGTCGGCGCGACCGTGCGGATCTCGGCGGTGCGGGGGCGGGACGGAGCGCCCCACTGGCTGATGTCCCTGGTCAACGCGGGCGCGCCGGCCTCGGACCCGACCGGCGGATCCGTGCGGGGACCGCTGCTGACCCGCGCGCCGATCGGCATCGTCATCCGCGACCCGCAGTTGCGGTGCGTCTACGCGAACGACGTGATGGAACGCCACGACGGCCTCCCCCACGACCGGCGCCTGGGAACGCGCTTCGCCGACGAGCGGTCCGACGCCGAGTCCGAGGCCATCGAGGGGCTGATGCGGCAGGTGCTGCAGAGCGGCACCGTCAAGGTCCACGAGTACCGCGTGCGCTTCCCGGCGGATCCCGGCCCGGAGCACCCGTTCGCGGTGTCGTTCCAGTGCCTCCAGGGCGCCGACGGCAGGGCGCTGGGTGTGTGCGTGATCAGCACCGACGTCTGCGAGAGCCGGCGGGCGCACGAGCGCCTCGCCGCCCTCGGCGAGGCCGGTGCGCGCCTCGGCAGCACGCTGGACGTGATGCAGGCCGGCCAGGAGCTGGCCGACCTCGCCCTGCCCCTGCTGGCCGACTACGTCGCCGTGGACCTGGAGCAGTCGGTCTCGTTCGGCGAGGGGCCCCCGGTCCGCATCGGCACGATGGGCGCGCGTCCTCCCGGTTTCCGTCGTGCGGGCGTGGCCTCGATCCGCCCGGGGGTCCCGGAGTCGCCGTGGCTGCGCGGTGAACCGATCGGGGTACCTCCCGGCTCGCCCCTGCACGAGGTCCTGCGCACCGGCAGGTCCCGTCTGGAGCCGGCGTTCGACGTCACGCTCAGCGCGTGGGCCGGCGCGACCCCCGAGCTGGCGCGCCGGCTCGGCCGCAGTGGCGCGCACTCCGTCATGGTCGTGCCGATCCGCGCGCGGCGCATGCTGCTGGGGACCGCGCTGTTCGTCCGCACCGCCGACCCCGCACCCTTCCAGAAGGTCGACCTGCTGCTCGCCGAGGAACTCGTCGCCCGCGCCGCCAGGTCGCTGGACCACGCCCGTCGCTACACCCGCGAGCACACCGCGGCCCTCACGCTGCAACGCACCCTGCTCCCGCGCCAGTTGCAGGGCGGCGCGGCCGTCGAGACGGCTTCGCTCTACCTGCCGGCCGACGTCGACCACTGCGTCGGCGGCGACTGGTTCGACGTGATCCCGCTGTCCGGCGGCCGGGTCGCCCTCGTCGTGGGGGACGTCGTCGGGCACGGCCTCCACGCCGCCGTGACGATGGGCAGGCTCCGCACCGCCGTCCACACCCTCGCCGACATGGAGCTTCCCCCCGACGAGTTGCTGACCCGCCTCGACGACACGCTCCAGCGCCTGGCCGACGGCGACGAGCACGACACCCCGGCGGGCATGGGCGCGACCTGCCTCTACGCCGTCTACGATCCGGCCACCCGCCGCTGCACCATGGCGGGCGCCGGTCACCCCCCGCCCGCCGTCGTCGACCCGCAGGGCCGGGCGAGCTTCCCCGACCTGCCCACCGGCGCCCCGCTGGGCATCGGGCTGGGTGACCCCTTCGAGTCGGTGGAGATCGAACTGCCCGAGGGCAGCCTCCTCGCGCTGTACACCGACGGCCTGATCGAACACCGGGACCACGACATCGAGGAGGGGATGCGCCGCCTGGGCACCGTGCTCACCCAGCCCGGCCGGTCCCTGGACGACCTCTGCGCCCTCGTGGCGGAGAGCCGCCGCGGCCAGTCCGGGGACGACGACGTCTCCCTGCTCCTGGTCCGTACCCGTTCGCTCGGCGCGGACCGGGTCGCCTCCTGGACGCTGCCCGTCGACAGGACCGTGGTCCGCCGGGCCAGGAATCTGGCGGCCCACCAGCTGGCCTCCTGGGGACTGCAGGGCGTCCAGGACCGGACGACGCTCATCGTCAGCGAACTGGTCACCAACGCCCTCCGCCACGGCACCGGTCCCATCGAACTGCGCCTGATCCGGCACCAGTCCCTGACCTGCGAGGTGTTCGACACCGACAACGCCGCTCCGCGTGTGCGCCGCGCGCACCCCATGGACGAGACCGGCCGCGGCCTCTACCTGGTCACCCAGCTCTCCCGCCGCTGGGGCTCCCGCCCGCTCCTGGGCGGCGGCAAGGCGGTCTGGGCCGAAGTGGACCTGCCCGCCATCCCCGCCCCACGGTCCCCGGAGCCGTCCGAGCGGGGGCGCCCCCGGAACAGCTGACGCACATGACGGTTTCCGGGGTTCAGAGCCCCGACAACTCCGTCCTGCCGGTGAACCGGCCGCCTACCTGTTCGGCCGGCCACTGGACGCGGCCGATCTGGTCGGCGTTCCGGACGTGCACGTGCACCGTGTGATCCGGTGAGGGCTCATTCTGGTAGAGGTCGCTCACTGGACGAGCACTTCCGCCGTCGCTGCCGTCGAGCGGCTGTTGGCCGGTGCGCGCACGGCCGGGCAGGGGTCGTGCGCTTCAGCGGAGGCGGGGGCCGTCCGTCCCGCCGAGCCGGCGGAGCGCCTCCAGGGGGTAGGGGGTCCGCCGGCTCCGGCGCTGGAACGTGCGGTTGAAGTCGGACACCACGGCGGTGACCGGCGCGTGCCGGGAGATGATCGCCGCGGCCTCCTCCGGCATGCCGGTGGGGCGCTTGCCGTCCGCGTAGGCGCGCACCAGCTCGTAGCGACCGTCCCGGTCCTCCCTGCTGAATCCCTGCAGGGCGGTGACCAGCCAGTTCACGAGGTAGGTGACGGTGTAGCAGCGGTCGTAGGCCCGGTTCCGGTCGAAGAAGCCGGCCTCGGCCGGTGACAGTTCGAAGGCGGAGGAGAGCGCGAGGCCGTAGTCCGCGAAGTAGAGGCGGCGGCCGTCGGTCGGGATGTTCTCGAAGTGGGCGTCGAAGTGCAGGAGTCCGCGGCTGTTCATGAACGAGACGCCCGCTTCCAGTTCCCGCTCCACCATCGCGCAGGCCCGGTCCATGGCCTCGTCGCCCGCTTCGAGCCGGGTGCCCAGCCACTGGTGCAGGTTCTGCGGGATGTACTCCAGGAAGAGCGCGACGCTCGCCGAGGACCGCTGGAGAGCCTCGATGCGGCGCCGCACCTGCGGGCTGTCGTCCCAGTAGGCGACGGCTCGGTCCACGTCGGCCAGTTCCTCGGGCAGCGGCGCCGAGTCGGGCAGCACCCGCCAGTGGTACATCAGGGGGAAGCCCTCGTACTCCGCCGCGAGCACCCAGTTGGTCGTCATGGTGTGCACGGCGAGCTCTCTCCAGGCACCGAAGCCCGGTCCGCCGACCTCGCCGACGCCGTAGTGGCAGCAGTCGGGCATCCCGAACAGGTTCGCCGTGGAGCGCACGTTCTCGGGGAGCGTGTCCAGGTCGGTGAGGGGCACCCGCTTCACGAAGACCGGGGTTCCGGCGACCTCCATCCGGGACGACGTGCCGCCGATGCCGGACCCGATCGGCACGGCCGCATCCACCAGGGCCTGCAGGGTGCGATCGCTGCACATCGCCAGGGCCGTGGAGACGGCGCTGTGGACGGTCGTGCGCGCCCCGTGCGACATGTCGGGGTGCTGCGCTGCGGCGTCCATCGGCTGCCGACCTCGATTCTGCACTGGCTGCGCGGTCCCGCCGAGCGGCCTCGTACGGCTCCGCGGTGCGGGACGCCGGATCCGGGCGTCCCTCCCCACCGCACTGTAGGTGAGGATCGACGACGGGACCGGAGGAACCCGATCTCCTCGTCGATCCGGCGGGGCGGCCCTACAACCTCAGCCGTGCCGCGACCGGGAGGTGATCGCTGCCGGTCCCCGGCAGGGTCCACGAGGAGGTCGCCCGGACGCCCCGCACCATGATCTGGTCGATGCGCACCACCGGGAACGAGGACGGCCAGGTGAAGCCGAAGCCCCGGCCGGCCGTGGTCTGGGCGGAGCGCATGCGTGAGGTGATGGGGGCGAGCGACCGGTCGTCCGTGCCGCCGTTGAAGTCGCCGAGCAGGACGACCCGGTGCACGGGATCCGCCGCGACGGCCCGGCCGACCGCGTCGGCGCCCATGTCGCGCTGGTAGGTGGTGAAGCCCGACCGCGGGGTGACGCGGACCGACCAGAGGTGCACCACGTACACCGCGAGCGCGCCGTGCGGGGTGTCGACCACGGTGCGCAGCGTCCGGTCGGTGCCGTAGACGTCGAGCGGCTTCGCCTCCCTGATCGGGTACGTGCTCCACAGCCCCACGCTCCCCTGGACCGCGTGGTACCGGTACGTGCCGGCGAGCTTCGCCGTGTACACGCGCGCCGCGTCGTCGGTCATCTCCTCCAGCGCGAGGACGTCGGCGCCCGACGCGGCCAGCTTCCGGGCGGTGCCCGCAGGGTCCGGGTTGACGTCGCCGACGTTGTGGGCCGCGACCATCAGGTTCCCGCCGTCCGTCCCCTTGTCGAGGAGGAGGCCGCCGAACATGCCCACCCACACGACGGCGGGCAGCACGGCGGCGACCAGTGCCGTCGCGGACCGCCGGACCAGGGCGAGGAGAAGGACGAGTGGGACGGCCAGGCCCAGCCACGGGAGCAGCGTCTCCAGGAGGCTGCCGAGGTGCCGGCCGAACGCCCGGTGCCCGTTCGGGACGGCTGAGTGCAGCAGCATGAGCAGCGCGACGGCCACGGCCAGGGCCGCGGTCAGGGCGCCTCGGCGCCACCGGTTGCGCCCCCCGCCGCGCGGGCGCGGGTGCGTGGTGCCGGTGCGGGTGCCACGCGATCGTGACGAGAACAGCCGTGTCGCAGCCGCTTCGCCCGTCACCGGGTCCAAGGTGCCGTGGTGAGTCATCGAGTCGCCCTGCCGTCCGCTCGTTCCCGCGCCGACTCACGGCCCGGGGTGGCGCGTTCGCCATCCGACGCCGCCCCGGGGCGTGCCCGGGGCGGGGGGAGGGCCCGTGCACGTCCACGCCGTGCGCCTGTCGGTCGAGCCTGGGCGGGCCGTGTGATGCCTGCGAGCCCGCTCTGTCACGGGACGGCAACAGCGGGGCTTCGCAGGGGACGGGACGACCCGCGCTCACGCAGGCCCGGTCGGTCAGGCGGCCGGGGCGGCGGCGTCGACGGCGGGTTCGGCGGCGGATTCGGCGGCACCGGCGCTCTCACCGGGCTTCCGCGCCTTCCCCGCCCCCGGCTTGAGGAAGAGGGCGAGGAGGACGCCGACGGCCAGGGTGGGCGCGATCCAGAGGTATCCGGCGGCCGTGGCGTGGGCGAAGGCGTCCAGTGCGGTGTCGCGCAGGGCGGCGGGCAGGTGGCCGATGGTGTCGGGACGGGCGGCGGCGAAGCCGCCGTCGGCCGGCAGGTCACGGGTGCGGTCGGCGAAGCCGGTGTTGAGGAGGGTGCCGAAGACGGCGACGCCGAAGGCCGCGCCGATGGAGCGGGCGAAGGTGACCACGGCGCTGGCGGCACCGAGATCGGCGGCGGGCACGCTGTTCTGGACGGTGGTCAGCACCACCATCGGCACCATGCCGATGCCGACACCGGTGATCAGGAAGTAGCCGCTCAGCACGAGGGTGCCGGTGGCCGCCCCGATCGTGCCCAGCAGGAGCAGCCCCGCGAGGTTGGCGAGCAGGCCCGCCAGGAGGATCACCCGCAACCGCCCGGCGTGCGCGGCCCAGCGGCCGGCCAGGGACTGGCTGACGACCAGGCCGGCGACCAGGGGCAGCATGTGGACGCCGGAGAGGGTGGCCGAGACCCCGTGGACGATCTGGAGGTAGGTCGGCAGGTAGACGAGCACCGCGAACATCGCGGCGTTGGCGAGGAACCCGATCAGCGAGGAGAACACCACGGTCCGTGAGGCGAACACGGCCGGCGGCAGGACCGGGGCGGCGGCGCGGCGCTCGACCGGCACCAGCAGCACGGCCAGGACGACGGTGGCGACGATCAGGCCGACGATGGCCGGCGAGCCCCAGCCCCAGCGCTCGCCGAAGGACGTGACCAGGACCAGGCCGGTGGCGATGGCGGCGAGGAGGGTGGCGCCGGGGTAGTCGACGCGGACCCGGGCGCCCCTGGTGGCCGCGGGCAGCGCCCGTGCGGCGATGACCAGGGCGACGACACCCACGGGCAGGTTGACGAGGAAGGCCCACCGCCAGGACAGGTGGTCGGTGAAGACGCCGCCCAGCAGGGGGCCGACGATGCTGGCGACGCCGTAGACCGAACCGAACATGCCCTGGTAGCGGCCGCGTTCGCTCGGCGCCACGATGTCACCGACCAGGGCGAAGGTCAGCACGATCATGCCGCCGCCGCCCACGCCCTGCAGCACGCGGGCACCGATCAGCTCGGCCAGGTTCTGCGCCAGGCCGCAGAGCGCCGAGGCGACCAGGAAGATCGAGGCCGAGGCGAGGTAGAGCCGCCGGCGGCCGAACATGTCGCCGAGCTTGCCCCACAGCGGTGTCGCCGCCGTCGACGCGAGCAGGTACGCGGCACTGACCCAGGCGATGTCGTCGAACCCGTTCAGGTCCCGCGCCATCCGGGGCAGCGCGGTCGAGACGATCGTCTGGTCGAGGGCCGCGAGGAGGACCGCCAGGATCAGCGCGCTCATCGCGGCGGCGACGCCACCTGGCGCGGGTGACGGGGACGTGGGTGCCTTCGGCATCGGGACCTGCCTCTCGGGAAGTGGTGCACGGGGCGGCGGGCCGTCCGCCGTCCGCGCCGGCCGGACCTCACGGCCCTGGCATCGCCGGAACTTTATCTGCCACAGAACTGTAGCACTTAGAGAGATGACCACCGCATCGCAGAGGCAATAGACGTCACAGGTTCCACACCCCACCGCTGGACTCCCTGCGATGAGAGCCGACGCAGCACGCAACCTGGAAACCGTCCTGACCGCCGGAGCACGCATGCTCGCCGCCGATCCCGGCGCGGGCATCGCGGCCGTCGCCGCCGAGGCGGGGGTGGACCGGCGCACCGTCTACCGGCGCTTCTCGTCCCGGGACGAGCTCCTCGCGGCCGTCCACGAGGCCCGCCTCACGGCCGTCGAGCACGCCATCGAGGACGCCCGACTGCGTGAGGCGCCCGTGGCCGTCGCCCTGCACCGCTACGTCGAGAACGTCATCGCCGTCAACCGCACCTGGCCCGTCGACCTCGCCCGCATGCTCGCCGACGACGACGTCCGCGCGCGGCGCGAGGCGTCCGTCCGCGAGGTGGACGCCTTCCTCGAACGCGCCGGCGGCGAAGGACTGCTGCGTCCCGGTCTCGCGGAAGGGTGGGCGAGTGCGCTGCTCCCCCGGCTCATGCACCTGGTGGCGCGGCAACTGCCCGAGCTGAGTCCCGCGCGGGCCGCGGACGTCGTCGTCGACACCCTGCTGCACGGCCTCGGAGCGTCCTGAGGCCCTCGAGGCCCGGACGGCCCCACGGCAGACCCCGGCTCAGCCGGGTACCCCCATGTGCTGCGTGCCGACCACCGACAGCAGCCGCAGCGCCTGCTCGGCGGGAGAACCGGGGTCGGCCGTGTAGATCACGACGCGCTGGTCCCGGTCGGTGATGTCGAGGACGTCGCAGTTCACGGTGACGGGACCGACCAGCGGGTGGTCGAGGGTCTTGCGCAGGGTGGGCTCGGCGCTCACGTCGTGGGCGGCCCACAACCGGGCGAACTCCGCGCTGCCGGCGAGGAGGTCGTCCACCAGGGCGGCCACCTCCGGGTCGCCGGGGTAGCTGGCGGCCGTGACCCGCAGGTGGCGGGCCGCGGCGTGCGCGAACGCCCGCGCTTCGGACGGGTCGTACAGCAGCCGGTCCCGCGAGCGCGGTGCGAGGAAGGCCCGGCGCACGAGGTTGCGCTCGTGCCGGGACAGGACGGAGAAGTCCTCCAGGAGGGCGGCCGCCAGGTCGTTCCAGGCGATCACCTCGTACGTCGCGGAGAGCACGATCGCCGCGGCGTGCGGCAGCCGCCGCAGGAGGTCGAGGATGCTCTGCCGCACCTCGCGCGAAGGCCCGGCCGGCGGACCGGGCGGGGCACCGGCGAGGTGGTGCAGGTGGTCGCGTTCGGCGTCGGACAGGCGCAGGGCCCGCGCCAGACCGGCGAGCACCTCGCGCGACGGGCGCGGACCGCGGGCCTGCTCCAGCCGTGTGTAGTACTCGGTCGAGATGAACGCCAGCTGCGCCACCTCCTCGCGGCGCAGCCCGGGGGTACGACGGCGCGGCCCGGCGGGCAGACCCACCTCGGCAGGGGTGATCTGCTCACGCCTGCCGCGCAGGAAGCCGGCCAGCTCGCGTCTGTCCATGCCGTCCAGTGTGCAGGGGGCGGCGGAGCCCATCCAGGTACCGGTGGTGTCTGGATCCGCTCCGCTGCCGGACGCAGGCTCGGTGCCATGGACAACGCACAGACCGATCGGTCCCCCCTTTCCGCCCCCACCCCCGACACCATGGGCCTGCTGGCCGGCAAGGCGGCCCTCGTCACCGGTGCGGGCCGCGGCATCGGCGCCGCCGCGGCCCGCCTGTTCGCCAGGGAGGGCGCCCGGGTGCTGCTCGCCGCCCGTACGGAGGACCAGCTGCGGGCGGTGACCGAGCAGATCCGGGCGGCCGGCGGCACCGCGGAGTACGTGGTGTGCGACCTCGGTGACGCGGCCGGCGTCCGGGCCGCCGTCGACGGCGCGGTCGACCGGTACGGCCGGCTCGACGTCGCCTTCAACAACGCGGCCACCAGCGTGCCGCCGGCCCCCATGGACCAGGTGCCCGAGACGGACTTCGACCTCGTCTACACCGTGAACCTCAAGGGTCCGTGGCTGGCCATGTCCGCCGAGGTCGCCGCCATCCGGGCCACCGCCGGCACGGGCGCGATCGTCAACAACTCGTCCGTGGGCAGTCTCAGGGGCAACCCCGCGCTGTCCCCCTACGCGGCGATGAAGCGGGCGGTCAACAGCCTCACCGAGTCGGCCGCCATCACGTACGGCCCGGAGGGCATCCGCGTCAACGCCCTCGCGCCCGGCACCACGCTGACCGAGATGATCCGTGCCTGGGACGAGCACTCGCCCGGCACCGTCGACCGGCTCAACGAACGCACCCCGCTGCGCCGCGCCGCCGATCCCGACGAGATCGCCCAGGCCGCGGCCTGGCTCCTGAGCGACCGCGCCTCCTACGTGACGGGGACGGTGCTCCCGGTCGACGGCGGTCTGCGGGCGTGATCCGGGCCCGCGCCCCACGCCCGGGGGCATGACCGCGGTGGCGGACCGCCGTGGTCGCGGAACCTGACGCGGCGGCGCCTCAGACCCCGGAGCGGAGGCCGTCGTCGGGCAGGTGCACGGGCTGGGCCGGCACGTGGCCGCCGCGTTCGAGCAGCGGGGCGGCGGGGGTGCGGTCGATCGACAGGCCGAGGAATTCGGGGCGGCTGTAGTGGCCACGGGCGTCCATCAGGCGCTTGCGCCGGTCGATCATCGTCAGGTCCAGGTCCGCGATCACCTCGCCCTCCCCCGAGGTGAGCGGCTCGCCGACGAGGCTGCCCTCGGGGTCGACGACGGCGGTGAAGAACCCCTGGGAGAACACCGCGGCCGGAGCACCGGTGTCCGCCGCGAGCTGCGCCCGCTGGTCGGCGTCGAGCCAGGCAGTGGCGTTGACGACGAAGGCGGCTGCCTCCAGGGCGTGCTGACGGATGGCCACCTCCATCTGCGGCGCGAACAGCGGGCCGCCGAACGCGCCGGGGAACATGGAAGCGTGGATCTGCTCGCCGTCGGCGATCAGGGCGTAGCGGGCGAGCGGCTGGTAATGCTCCCAGCAGGCCAGCTGCCCGACGCGGCCGACGGCGCTGTCCACGGCACGCAGCCCGGAGCCGTCGCCCTGGCCCCAGACCATGCGCTCGTGGTAGGTGGGCGTGATCTTGCGGCGGCGCTGGATCAGCGTGCCGTCGGCGTCGAACAGCAGCTGCGTGTTGTAGAGGGAGCCGCCGTCGCGCTCGTTGACGCCGATCGACACGACCATGCCGGCGTCGCGGGCCGCCGCACCGATCGCATCGGTGTCGGCGGAGGGCACGGTCACCGCCTCCTCCATCAGCCGCAGGTGCTCCCCGGCCATGGCGTAGGCCGGCTGCACGAAGGAGAAGTACGGGTAGTACGGGACGACGGTCTCCGGGAAGACCGCGAACCGGACGCCCCTCCGTCCCAGCTCGTGGATCTTCTCCACCACCTTCCCGACCGTGCCGGCACGGCTGTAAAGGACGGGGCTGATCTGGACGGCAGCTGCCCTCACGGTGGTCATGGTGCGGCTCCTTCTCGCATGCGGCTCAGTGCTCTCACGGGCGGCCTCGCGGGCCGCCCCTCGAGTTACGAGCATATGCTCCTATCTGCCCGCGCGGCAACAGCCGCAGCGGCGAGCAGGGGGCGGGTCCGTGCCACGCGGGCCCGCGGCCACCCCCTGCTCACACGCTTCAGTCCTCGGAAACCCAGCAGTCCTCGGCGCCGATGCCGGTGAGGTCGCACAGGGCCACGTCCGCCTCGCCCCCGGAGGGACGCTGCAGCAGGACTTCGGCCGCCGCACGTGTCCCCACGTCGAAACACGTGGGGTTCTGCTCCACGAGCACGCTGAGGATCTTCGCCCGGGTCCTGTCCAAGGTGCTCTGCTGGGCGTCGACCTCCCCGTCCGCCACCTCCTGCCGGACCTGCTTCCGGATCTGACGGGCCCGGGTCCCGAACTCCTGCCGGGGCTGCTCACAGGTCGCGGACCGCCCGGAGGACAGGCCGTCCTGCCGGGCGGCTCCGACTGCGAAACCGCCCACGGCAAGGGTGATGGCCCCTGCGGCACCCAACGCGATCAACGAACGTCTCATGGCGCGGAATGGTATCCACCCAGGTCTTGGGCCGCTTGGAGGTGACCACGCCCTCGGGACACGCCCCCGACCGGCCGTGTCAGACTTCCGGGAGCGTGGTCGGCGTCGTCACGACGGCCTCCCCGCGCGGCGGCGCCGGCGGATGGGCGTGGACGAAGCCGCGGGCCGCCGCGAGTTCCTCGCGCGTGGCGGCCTCGATCGCGTCCAGGTAGGCGTAGGCGTCCTCGCCGATCGGCACGCGCACGAATGCCGGCCGGGCCGCGACCAACCGCAGGACATGGGTGGCGAACGCCTCGGGACGGCCGAGCTCAGGACTGCCCGCCATGGCCCGCAAGCCCTCCCGCACCTCTCCCGTGCTCTCCAGGTACGCGGGGATCCGGTCGGCGGACTCGGTCACGGCGGATCCGTAGTGGGTGGCGAACTGACCGGGCTCGACCGCGTGCACCCTGATCCCGAAGGGCGCCACCTCCACCGCGAGGGCCTGGGTCATCCCCTCCAGCGCGTACTTGCCCGCCACGTACGCGGACAGCCCCGGGAGCCCCATCCGCCCGGCCAGGGAGGAGACGTTGACGATGTGGCCGGAGCCCTGGGCGCGCATCGACGGGAGGACGAGGCGGCTCAGCCGCCACGGCGCGACCGTCAGCAGATCGAGCTGGGCGCGCAGTTCCCCGTCGGACACCTCCTCGACCGCGCCGAACAGCCCCGCCCCGGCGTTGTTCACCAGCACGTCCACCCCGCCGAAGCGGTCGACCGCGTGCGTCACCGCCGCCTCGCACTGCCCGGGGTCGCAGACATCGAGCGCCACCGCCGACACCCGGTCCGGGTACGCGGCCACCAACTCCCGGAGGGAAGCCGGCTTGCGCGCGGTGGCGATCACCAGATCACCGGCCTCCGCCACCGCTCCCGCCAGCGCTCGCCCCAACCCCGACGAACACCCCGTCACAAGCCAACGCCGCGTCATGCGTCCCCCCGATGCCGGTCACCCGCGACGGTCCGTACCGCCGAGAGCGACCATGACAGCCGCGACCGCCCACCAGAAGGAGCGCGCGGAGGCACAGCGGGAGCACCCACAGGCGCACCGGACGTTCCTCCGGACCCACGGAACGGAGGTTCCGGGGAGCCGTGCCCTAGCCGGGCCGTCCCCGGCGAATGGTCTCGACTGCGAACACCGGATCCAGGGGTTCGACGAGCGTTCTGGCCACGATGTCCCCGAGGCCCACGGGTACGCCGCCCTGCTGCAGTCCGCTCACGTATGCGAGGGCCTGTGCAGGTGACAGCACGGGCAGCCTCTACCGCAGGGTGCGCTCTGCCTCGACGATCCGGACCGCGGACTCCCGTTCGATCACGCGCACATCCTCGCGCGCCCGCTCCGGGCCAGCGTATTACGTCACCGTCAGCCGGCGGACCGCCCGGCGCCTAGGCCTCCCCCGGGACCTTCCCCGGACGGGGGTCCTGGGGGCGGATCGAGTGCTCGCGTTCGGACGCGAGGCGGCGGATGCGCTTCGTACGGCCCGCGGACGCGAGGCGGGTGAGGACCGCGGGCTCGGGCGAGGACGTGGCGAGGCCCAGCTGGAGCCAGTCCGACCACGAGTCCTGGACCGCTTCGTCGACGAGCAGGGCGGTCACCGACGCGCCCTGCAGGAGGCCGAGTTCGCGGGCGCGCCGGTCCGCGTAGGCCCGTTCACGGTCGCTGCCGAGGCGGGCGGTCCAGGCCGGGCGCTCGTCGGGCGGGAGGCCGCCGAGGACGTGCAGGACGATGCCGAGGGCGACGCTCGGGTCGGGCTCGACAGCCACGGCGTCGAACAGGTCGGGCAGACACGCCGGGTCGTCGAAGGCCCGCCGGTACAGCGCCCAGCGTTCGTGCTCGTCGTGAAGGACGCCCGAGGGGTCGCCGGGGGCGGCGCCGAGGCGATGGGCCAGGGCCGCGATGACCCGGTCCAGGTTCCCCGACACTCAGTCCTTCCCCGGACGCGGGCTGTGGCGGCGGCCGAGGGATGAGGCGGCCACCGAGTTGTGCACGGTGAAGGCGATGGTGCCGGGCAGGTAGCGGTCCTCGGACCACTCCACCGGGGCCCCCTCGGGGTCGGTGGTGCGGCGCCGCTCGCGCAGCAGGACCTGGCCGGGCGGGCAGTCCAGGAGGCGGACGTCGTCGGCGTCGGCCCAGGCGAGGTCGATGGTGTGGTCGGCGTCGGTGAACAGGACGCCGTGGGCGACCAGGGCCTCGGTGTGGGAGACGGTGTCGGGCGGCAGTTCGGCCACCAGGGCGCCGATCCGGGCCGGGTAGAGGGAGCGTTCGACCATCACCGGCTCCCCGGACAGCGTCCGCAGCCGCAGGACGAGGTAGACCTCGGCGCCCTCCTCCAGGCCGAGCTGGCCCGCCTCGGAGGGTTCGGCGGGGCGCCGCACCACGCTGTCCACGCGGCCGCCCGGGGTCTCCCCGATGGAGCGGGCCCAGTTGGTGAAGCTCAGCAGTTCAGAGAAGCTCTGCGCCCGCGGGCCGCCGAGCACCGTGCGCCGGGTGCCGCGGCGCGAGGTGACCAGGCCGTCCGAGCGCAGTACGGCCAGCGCGTGCCGGACCGTGCCGCGCGAGACGCCGTAGCGTTCGGCG
The DNA here is from genome assembly GCF_040630935.1 of Streptomyces sp. NPDC005722. NCBI lineage: Bacteria > Bacillati > Actinomycetota > Actinomycetes > Kitasatosporales > Streptomycetaceae > Streptomyces > Streptomyces sp. NPDC005722. The sequence goes on along the minus strand of NZ_JBEXYN010000009.1, from coordinate 64,765 downwards.
AGGGTGCCCTCGGGGGGCAGTTTGGTGCCGGCGGCGTACTCGCCCGCGATGATCGCCTCGCGCAGTTCTGCCGCGACCTTGCGGTAGCGCAGCTCACTGTCCGGGGTGCCCTGCTCCTGCCGCACCGTGGTCTCCTGCGCTGCTCGTGCCGTGCGGGCCGCGCACGCGGCCGGATCCCCCCGACCCTATCCGGAGGGGGCGGGGTGCGGGCGGCGGCCCGTACCCCGTCCCCTCCGGCCGGCCTCACGCGGAGTGGACGGTTCCCGCGTAGCGCTGGACGAAGCGGGTGCCGGTGCCCGCGGTGACGGTCACGTCGTAGCGGCCGCCGTCGGTGCGCCAGGTCACCCGGGTGCGGTCGCCGGGGCGGACCCACACGGTCTGCTCCTTGCCGGCGAAGTCGTTCGGCGTGAGCGTGAACGCCGCCTCGGTGCCGCCGTCGTTGCGCAGGTAGAACTCGACGGCCGCGTTCTCCGGCCGCCCGTCGTGCCGCAGGGTCGCCGTGACGGCCGGGACGGCCACGTCGTCCTGCCCGTCGGGGACGACCGTCCCGGAGAAGCGGCGGACGAAGCCGTCGGCGCCGTGCACGGAGAAGTCGTAGCGGCCGTCGGTGGCCGCCGCGTCCCACTCGTAGGTGCGCGTCGAGCGCGGCGGCACGGTGAACGGCGTGCCGGTGAAGGGCAGCGCCGTGTTGGGCAGCACGGTGAAGTGGTAGCCGACGGTGCCGTCGTTGGTGAGCCGGCAGGTGACCTTGCCCTTCGCGCGGTCGACGGTCACGTCGGCCCACGGCCGGTACGGCAGCGGGCGGTGCGGCCGCCGGCCCTCCTCCTGCCCGGGCATCTCGGAGTGGTCGGGCACCTTCACCGCGGGCAGCGCGTTGCCCGCGTCCGCCTTGGCCATCAGCGCGACGGTGTCCGGCAGCCGGGGGACGCTGTAGTCGGGCTTGGTGAAGTCGAAGCAACTGGTGAGGTCGCCGCAGACGGTGCGCCGCCAGTCGGAGATGTTGGGCTCCTTCACCCCGGTGACGCGCTCGAGGAAGCGCACCACCGACGTGTGGTCGAACACCTGGGAGTTGACCCAGCCGCCGCGCGACCACGGCGACACGACCCACAGCGGCACCCGGCTGCCCAGACCGATGGCCTTGCCGTTCGCGAACTCGTCCTTGGTGCCGGGCTCGGGGAACGGCGGGATGACGTGGTCGAAGTAGCCGTCGTTCTCGTCGTACATGAGCAGGAAGACGGTGTGCTTCCACACGTCGGGGTTGGAGAACAGCGACTGCAGCGCCGTGTTGACCCAGTGCGCGCCGTAGTCGGGGCTGGCCGCGGGGTGTTCGCAGAACAGGTACGGCGCCACCAGCCAGGAGACGGTGGGCAGGGTGCCGTCCTTGCAGTGCTCGTCGAACGCCGTGAGGTCGAACCTCGTCATGGCGTTGATGTAGCGCGGGTCGTCCTTGGGGAACTCGTGGAACTGCTTGAAGTACGACAGCGCGTTGTCGTCGTAGTCGCCGTCGCGGTCGTCCGACCCGTCGGGGTTGTGGTATACGCGCCAGCTGACGCCGGCGTCCTGGAGGCGCTCGGCGTACGTCGTCCAGTCCGCCACCGGGTTGTCCGTGACCGGGGTGTTGTCGGTCCAGGGGCCGGTGGTGCCGTCGACGCCGGGGCCGGCCGTGCCGGTCCACAGGTAGAGGCGGTTGGGGTCGGTGGGCCCGTTCAGCGAGCAGAAGTAGCCGTCGCAGAGGGTGAAGGCGTCGGCGAGGGCGTACTGGTAGGGGATGTCCTCACGGGTGAAGTAGCCCATGGTGCGCTCGCCCTTGGCGGACACCCACTTGTCCATGGCGCCGTTGTTGACGGCCGAGTGGCCGCTGTCCCAGTCGTGCGGGAGGCCGCCGGCGTTCTGGGCGTTGTACTTGGTGGTGTCCATGCGGAACGGCAGGAGGTGGCCCTCCTCGCGTCCGCGGGCGGGCTGGCGGAACACCGGGTCGCCGTTGGACAGGACGGCCGCCTGGCGGTCGCCGAAGCCCCGTACGCCGCTGAGGGTGCCGAAGTAGTGGTCGAAGCTGCGGTTCTCCTGCATGAGGATCACCACGTGCTTGACGTCCTCGATGCTGCCGTGCCCGGGGCCGTGCCCGGTGGCCTCCGCGGTGGCGGGGAGGCCGACCGCTGCGGCGGCTCCGGCGGCGGTGCCGATGAAGGCCCGGCGGCTGAACTCGGTCATGGGTGAATGTGTCCTTCGGGTCGTTCGGGGTCAGCCGCGGGCGGACAGGGAGAAGGTGACGACGGCGGCCGCGTGGTCGGAGGGCCAGCCGTTGCCGGCGGTGTCCGGGACGGGCCGGGGCCAGCCGGTGACCAGGGTGTGCGCCTCGACGACCTTGAGCGGGCCCGCGTACTGGACCTGGTCGACGCGGTCCTGGGGTTCGGCGCCGCCGCCCTCGTGCTGCGGCCGGACGGGCGACCAGGTGGTGCCGGGGTCCTTCGCGGGGTTGGAGTGCTCGGCGCGGAAGGCGTCGGTGAGGCCGGCGTCCTCCAGGGCCTCGGTGACGGGCCAGCGCAGCCGGCCGGTGCCGCCGTGCGCGGACGACGTGCGGCTCGTCCAGTCGCGGTGCGACGGCGAGGCGAGGCCGGCGGCGAGGACGACCGGACCGCGGGAGGCGATGTCCCGGCGCATGGCGGCGACCAGGGCCTGCGTCTGCCGGTAGCGCGCGGTGCCCTTCTCGGCGGCCTCGACCTGCGCGGCGGTGCGTCCGGCGAGCACGGCGTACGGCCCGTACTCGGCCTCGTCCAGCTGCGCGTTCCACAGCCGTACGGTGCGGTCGCCGGGCAGCCGCAGGGTCGCGGCGGCGGCGGGAAGGGAGGCGGTGGGGGCGAGGGTGTCGGTGAGCGGGTGGCGGCTCACGATGCCGAGGCCGCCGGCCTGGTGGGCGTGCCAGCCGAGGGCGGCGGCGAGCCGCTGGGCGCCGTCGTCACCGCACTCCTGGAGCGCGACGGCGTCGAGGCCCTGGGTCAGCACGAGCCGCAACTGCTTCTCCAGCGCGCCGTCGACGTGGCCGCCCGCGTCCCACAGGTTCAGTGCGGCGACCTTGAGCGTCAGCCGGTCCTTGCTCGTGCGGACCGGCACCTGCACGGTGACGGTGTCGCTGCCGGCGGCGCTGTCGGTGACGGAGACGACCAGCCGGCCGGGCGTACGGGGCGCCGTGGACGGGGCCTTGCCGCTGACGGTGCCGTCCGCGGCGACGGTCAGCCAGGGGTCGCCGCCGGCGCGCCGGAAGGTGGCGCTGCCCTCGGCGTTGCCCTCGGGCCGGATCCACAGGCCGCCGAGTGCGACGGAGAAGGCGGTGCCCGCGGTCTGCGCGGCGGTGGTGACGGCGTCGACGGCGGCGTGCGGGCGCGGGATGACGGGGCGCGGCACGAAGCTGAAGGGGGCGGTGCGGGCGAGGATGCCGTAGCCGTCCTTGGCCAGCAGGTAGGCGGTGTACGGGCCGCCGCTGAGGCCGGAGGTGTCGATGGTGATGTCGCCGGACGCGGCGGGGGTGTACTCCCAGGCGAGGGAGGCGCCGTTGCCGGGGACCCGGTCACCGTCGTAGACCCCGATCCAGTTCTTGGGGTGGGGCGCGTCGGTCGTCCAGTGGAAGGAGAGCTTGTCGCCCTCGAACGGCTTCGGCGTCCGCAGCTCGACGAAGTCGCCGGTGGGCGGGCCGGCGAAGCTGAACGGCTCGGTCTTGGCGAGGACGCCGTAGCCGTCCTTGGCCAGCAGGTAGACGGTGTACGGGCCGCCGCTCAGGCCGGAGGTGTCGAGGGTCGTCTTGCCCGACGTTCCGGTGACGTACGTCCACACCAGGGAGCCGGCGCCGCTGCCGGGCTGCCGGTCGCCGTCGTAGACGCCGATCCAGTTCTTGGGGTCTGGGGCGTCCGTCGACCAGGTGAAGGTGAGTTTGTCGCCGCGTTGCGGAGGCGTCGTGGAGTCGAGCGCGACGCTGCTCCCGGATGCGGCGACCTGTGAGAGGGATGGCACGGTGTTGGGTCCTCTCCGCCCCGGCGCCGCCGCGGCGGCGTACGGGTGGGCAAAGTTGTCTAGATAACTTCGCTCCCAGCAAGCCGTCCCATGGCGACGAACCCGTGAACGACGGGTGGCCGCAGACCGGGAATCTGGCGGAAATCTGAGGATCATACACAGGGTGGCGCGGGCCGTCCGCCGCCCCCGTGACCGTTCTGACCAGCGGCGTCACGGACAACGGGGTGCCTGCGAGGACTTCCGCGCACGGAGCGGCGGCCTCCCCCCGGACCGCGGCCCGGGGGGAGGCGGCGTCATGCACCGTTCAACGGTGCACACTCCGTTGCGCGCAGGGCGGCTCGTTCAGCAGCTGAGGTTGCCGCCCGGGGCGACACCCAGGATCTGGGTGAAGCGCTGGTAGTTGTTGACGCGGCTCTGCACCTGCGCGGGGTTGCGGCCGTCACATTCCAGGGAGCCGTTGATGGAGCGGATGGTCTGGCCGAAGCCGGCCTGGTTGACCATGGCGTTGTGCGGGGTCATGGTGCCGGGGCCGCTCTGGGTGTTCCAGTACCACAGGCCGGTCTTCCAGGCCACGGCCGCGTCCTGCTCGACGAGCCAGGGGTTGTGGAGCAGGTCGATGCCGAGGGCGTCGCCGGCGGCCTTGTAGTTGAAGTTCCAGCTGAGCTGGATCGGGCCGCGGCCGTAGTAGGCGGCCTGACCGGCGGGGCAGCCGTAGGGCTGGCTGGTGTCGCAGTAGTGCGGGTAGTTGGCGGTGTTCTGCTCGACGATGTAGACCAGTCCGCCGGTCTCGTGGGCGATGTTGGCGAGGAAGGCGGCGGCCTCCTGCTTCTTCACCGTGTCGCTGCCGGTCTTGGCGAAGCCGGGGTAGGCGGAGAGGGCGGCGACCAGGCCGCTGTAGCTGTAGAAGGAGTTGCGGCCCGGGAACATCTGGTTGAACTGGGCCTCGCTGACCACGAATCCCGAGGGGTTGCCGGGGTTGCCCGGGTCGGTCGTGCCGCCGCAGGTGCCCTGGTCGGCCCAGACGCCCCACTGGCCGGTCGTGCCGGGGGTCTCGCCCTGCGTCCACCACTTGGCCTGCCAGTTGTGTCCGCCGTAGGAGGCGGTCATGCCGCCGGTGTAGACGGCGCCGGCGCTCCACGCCGAGGCGCAGGAGGCGGCGGAGGCCGTGCCGGCGGGGAGGGCCACGGCCAGGCCGGCGGCGGCCGTGAGGGTGGTCAGGGCGGCGAGGGTACGTCGCATCACCGTAACTGCTCCTTGTGTGGGGGGAGTTGTCGTGCTTCGCACTGAGCAATGAACCGGATTGGCCTATACCTGTCAAGGTCTAGACCAACATCGCCCCCCTGCGGCCCGACCGGCCTCCGGCCGCGCTCCCGCCGCGCGCTCCCGGCCCGGCCCGCACGGCGGGAGGCCGACGTGCAGGGGGCGGCGGGCAGGCGAACAATGGAAACGGCGGAGGCGGCGTCACACGCACGAGCTGGGGTGTTCGGCCATGGGCGGCATTGACGAGCAGGCCCTGCGGAGCCTGCGGGAGACACTGAGGGGCCCGGTCACCGCGGTGGGGGACCCGGGCTACGAGGAGGCCCGCGGCGTCTACAACGCCATGATCGACAGGCGTCCGGCCGCGATCGCCGGATGCGTCGACGTGGCGGACGTACGGACCGTGCTCTCCTTCGCCCAGGACACCGGGCTGCAACTGGCCGTACGCGGCGGGGGACACAGCGGTGCGGGACTGTGCGTGGTCGACGACGCGCTGACGCTCGACCTGACGCCGATGCGCTGGGCGTACGTCGACCCGCGGAGGCGGACCGCCCGCGTGGGCGGCGGGAGCCTGCAGGGCGACCTCGACCACGCGGCGCACGCCTTCGGCCTGGCCACCCCCACCGGGACGGTGTCGACCACCGGGATCGGCGGTCTCACCCTCGGCGGCGGCCACGGGCACCTGACCCGAGGGTACGGGCTGACCGTCGACAACCTGCGGTCCGCCGACGTGGTCCTCGCCGACGGGACGTTCGTCACCGCGTCGGAGGACGAGCACCCGGACCTGTTCTGGGCCCTGCGGGGCGGCGGCGGCAACTTCGGCGTGGTCACCGAGTTCACCTTCGGGCTGCACCCCGTGGACACGGTCGGCGTCGGCCTGACCGTCTGGCCCGTCGACCGCACCGGCGAAGTGCTGCGCTGGTACCGGGAGTTCCTCCCCGCCGCGCCGGAAGACCTCAGCGGCTTCTTCGCCCTGCTCACGGTGCCGCCCGGGCCGCCCTTCCCGGAGACGCTCCACGGGCGGAAGGCGTGCGGCGTGGTGTGGTGCCTCACGGGCGAGCCCGAGGAGGACCGGCTGGCGCAGGCCCTGGCCGTCGTCGAGGAGCCCGGCCCGCCGATGTTCCACTTCACCGCGCCCATGCCCTACCCCGCCCTGCAGAGCATGTTCGACGGGCTGTTCCCGAAGGGGTTGCAGTGGTACTGGCGCGGCGACTTCTTCGACGCGATCACGGACGAGGCCGTCGCCGTCCACGAGGAGTACGGCCGGAAGCTGCCCACCGGCCTGTCCACGATGCACCTCTACCCGGTCGACGGGGCGGCCCACCGGACCGGCGGCGACGGCACCGCCTGGGCCTACCGGGACGCCGTGTGGTCCGGCGTCATCGCCGGGATCGACCCCCTGCCCGCCAACGCCGGGGCGGTACGCCGGTGGTGTGTCGACTACTGGACCGACCTGCACCCGCACTCCATGGGCGGCGCCTACATCAACTTCCTCGGCGAACAGGAGGGCACCGACCGGGTCCAGCACACCTACCGCGGCCACTACGACCGGCTGGCCGCGGTCAAACGCGCCTACGACCCCCACAACTTCTTCCGCGCCAACCAGAACATCCCGCCCGCCACCACCTGAGCGGGCAGTGCGGCCGGAGGGTCCGCGCGGGACGCACGGCACGACGTGCCAGGGTTCCCCCGTGACGTTCCACGAGGATCTGAGCCCCTACACCGAGTCGCCCGAGGACACCTTCTGGGAGGGCGAGGGCACCCGCGTCGTCTCCTTCACCCCCCGCTACCAGCGGATCAACATCGGATGGCTGACGGCGGAACACCCCCACACCGTCGGCCCGCCCCCGCCCGGATTCGTGCGGGGGCTGGACCGCGTCCTGCACGGCCAGTACGTCAACGCCACCCTGGGAGCGCACGCCTGCGAACTGTGCGAAGCCGCCGGCGACGTGCGGGGGGCGCCCCGCGGCAGCAGCGAGATCCGCGTCCCGGCCTCACCGACGGAGGTCTACGCGGCGCCCTTCCTCATCGGCCACTACGTACAGGCACACCGCTACCTCCCCCCGCGGCCCTTCGTCGAGGCGGTGTCCGCCTGGCACGACACCTGGCGCGACGGCCCCCCGGCCCCGTGGCTCCCCGACGACGCACGGCGACTCGACTTCGAGGCCGGCGACTGAGCGGGCGGTGTCACGGGTCCCCGTCACGGGCTCCCCGTCACGGGCTCCCCGTCACGGCCGGGCGGCCGTCGCCGTTCCCGCGTCCCGGGTGGACTCGGCAATGAACTCCCGTGCCCGCGCGACCACGCGGCGCGCCTCGGTCCGGGAGAGACCGATGATCTCGGCGATCTGCGCGTCGGGGAAGCCGAAGGCCTCCCGCAGCACGTAGGCCGCGCGCTCGTCCGGTGTGAGTCCGTCCATCAGCGTCAGCGTGGCGACGTCCAGCGCCTCCCCGTTCCCGGCGCCCACGGCGGGGTCGTCGGCGGTCGGCACCGGATCCGGCAGCCAGGGGCCGACGTAGCTCCGCCGGCGCGCCCGGGCGGAGTGCAGCTCGCCGATCGCCAGTCGGGTCACCATCATGACGAGGTGCGCGTCCGGTACCTCGGCCGGGCCCGTGCTCCGCCGGCGCGACCAGGCGTCCAACAGGACGTCCTCGGCCTCGCGCACGCTGCCGAGCATGCGGTAGGCGATCCCGAACATCAGCCTGCGGGCGTCGTCGAACGCGGCGTCCGCTTCCCGGAGCTCCTCCGGGACGACGTGCGGGTCCTCCTCGGGCGGCCGGACGGGCCGGGATGCGGTCGGCGAGGTCGTCTTCAGGCCGGACGCGGACATCGGGGACTCCTCTGGGTGGACGGCGCCCGTGGCGGGCGATGGCTCCACCCTCCCTCCGGGGCACCGCCCGCCGCGCCCCGGAAGTGCGTGGTCCGGTGCGTGGTCCGGTGCTCCCCCCGGGGTCTCGCCCGGGGGGGGGTCCGCACGGGGACGGTACTCAGCCGGCCCGCACCGGCCGCACGTCCGCGTCGTCGCCGTCGTCGTCCCCGTCGTCCGTGCTGCCCGCGGCCGAGAGGGCGCCCTGCAGGGCCCGGCGCGAGCCGATCCCGAGCTTCATGTACACCTTCCGCAGGTGCCACTCCACCGTGTGCGGGCTGATGAACAGCTCCGCGCCGATCTCCGGGTTCGTCATGCCGCCGGCCGCGAGCGTCGCGATCTGCGACTCCTGCGGTGTCAGCGCGCTCGCCGGCCCGGCCTCCCGCACCCGGACGCGCTCGCCGCAGGCGAGCAGCTCACGCCGGGCCCGCTCGGCGAACGCCTTCGCCCCCATGCCGTCGAACATGCTGTGGGCCGTACGGAGGTGCTCCCTGGCCGGCGAACGCCGGCGGCTGCGGCGCAGCCATTCGCCGTACAGCAGGTGGGCGCGTGCCAGCTCCACGGCCACCACCACGCGGTCGCGGCCGAACTCCTCGATCGCCGTCCGGTACAGGGCGTCGGCCTCGTCGCCGTCGGTGAGGAGCGCCCGGCTGCGGGCGGTGACGCCACGGGCCCACCCGGAATCGGCGGCGCGGGTGAGCTCGACCAGCCGGGCGAGCGAGGCCCGGGCCTGATCGGGCTCGCCGCACCGCGTCGCGGCCTCGACGTGCTCGACCAGCGACAGGCCCGTGAAGTTGAACCCGTCGTGCTCGATGCCCGTACGGGCGGCCGCCAGGGCCCGGTCGTAGCGTGCCAGGCCGTTGAACAGCACGCCCTGGATGTAGCCCGTGGCGCCCAGGAGCGAGACCTCGCCGCGTTGTACGGCCCTGGCCTCGGCCTCCTCGATGAATCCGGCGGCGGCGTCCTCGTCGCCCCGCCACGCGGCCAGGACGAGCGTCGCGTACGTGTGCGGGGCGTGGCCGGTCGCGGCGGCGATCGCGTCGGCCTCGTCGATCATGCGCGCCGCCTCGGCGAAGTCGCCGGTGTGGATGTGCACCCCGCTGGCGTAGATCAGTGCGGGCGGCAGTGCGCCGAGCGCCCCGATGTCGCGGGCCAGCCGCACCGCACGGGTGGCCAGCGTGTCCCACGCCGTCAGGTCCCAGGCGTAGTGGATGAACGCCTCCAGGGCGACCGGGGCCAGGAGGAGCCAGCGCATCGTCGCCTCCCGGGTACCGACGTCCTCGTGCGCGAGGGGCTCCAGCGCACGGCGCAGCGCCGGGCCACCGGTCTCGAGGTCACCGACGAGGAGGGTGGCCACACCGTCCAGGAGCAGGTCGGCGGCGATCGAGCACGAGGGGGGCGCCCCGGACCCGCGGGCCGCGACCGCCGCGGCGCGGGCGCCCGCCGGGCCCTGGAGCCGGCCCGCGAAGACGGTCGCGCCGATCGCCTCGAGGTAGGTCTCCCGCGCCAGGGGCGACCCGGCTGCGGCGAACTGCGCGGCGGCGTCCAGGAACAGGGGCGCCGCCTCGTCGCTGCGGCTGCGGGCGAAGAGGATCCTGGCCCGCAGGCGCGCCACGCGGGCGCGGTCCAGGGGGCCGAGGGGGCACAGTTCGGCCAGCGTCGCCAGCGCCGTGGCCCGGTCGGGCGAGGCGGCCGAGAAGTGGGCCTCGGCGGCCGCGAGCGCCCGGCGCCCCCGCGGCCGGGGGTCGGGCGTCACCTCGGCGGCCCGCTCCAGCAGTACGGCCTCGGCGGCCATGCCGCCGCGCAGCCGCGCGCGGCCGGCGGCCTGCTCCAGCCCCGCCGCGACGTCCTCGTCCGGCCCGTCGACGGCCTGCGCGGCGTGCCAGGCACGCCGGTCCGGGTCCAGGACCGGGTCCGTGGCGGTGGCCAACGCCCGGTGCACCGCGCGGCGTTCCTCGGGACCTGCCTGACGGTAGACCGCCGACCGGGCCAGCGGGTGCCGGAACCGGACGGACTCGCCGAACTCGATCAGGCCGGCCGCCCTGGCCGGTGCGGCGTCGGGGGCGATCTTCAGGGAGGTGGCCGCACGGACCAGCAGGCGCGGGTCGCCGACCGGTTCCGCCGCGGCGATCAGCAGCAGCGTGCGGGTCGGCGCGGGCAGCGAACCGAGCCGGCCGGCGAAGTCCCGTTCCACGCGACCCGCCACCGTCCCCTGGACGCCGGGGGAACCGGAGTCCAGGCCGTACGCCAGCTCGGCGGCGGTCCGGCCGCGGGAGAACTCCAGCAGCGCGAGCGGGTTGCCGTGCATCTCGGCCACGAACCGGTCCCGCACCCGCTTCTCCAGCCGGCCGCCGACGGCTGCCTCGAGGAGTTCTCCGGCCGCGGTGGCGTCGAGACCGCCGATGCGCATCTCCGGCAGACCCGCGAGTGCGGCCCGCCCCTCGGGCTCGCGTACCGCGAACGTCATCGCGACCGCCTCGGCGAGCAGTCGCCGCGCCACGAACTCCAGCGTCTGCAGCGACACCTGGTCCAGCCACTGGGCGTCGTCGACCACGACGAGCACCGGCCGGGTCTCCGAGGCCCGGGTGAGCAGGGTGAGCACGGCGAGGCCGACCAGGAAGCGGTCGGGCGGGTCTCCGGCCGCCGTCCCGAACGCCACGCGCAGGGCGTCGCGCTGGGGTTCGGGCAACGCGTCGACCTCGGCCAGGAACGGCGCGCAGAGCTGGTGCAGGCTCGCGTAGGGCAGTTCCATGTCGGCCTCGATGCCGCTCGCCCGGGTCACCGTCACGTGTGACGCCCGGGTGGCCACGTACTCCAGGAGCACGGACTTCCCGATGCCCGCCTCACCGCGGATCACCCGCACCCGGGACCCGCCGTCGCGCAGACCGGCCAGCAGTTCGTCGAGCGCCGCGCACTCGCGCCGCCGGCCGACCAGGGAGGGAAGGGGGTCGGCGGTCATGCGACGCGGCTCCTGGAGGCCGAGGGGACGGGGTCCTGACCGCCTCCCCCAGGGTCCGGTCCACCGCGGGGGACGGAGCAGACGACGCTTTCTGTGCGAGGCATGCCGGGAAGGACGTTCACCACCACGTGTCACCACAAACTGTACGGATGGCCCGGGCCCGCCGGGGAGGGCGTGCTCCGGGCGTTGCTGGGCGTGCCGGACAAGGAGACGTCTCCCCGGCGCGACGGCGGGGCCGACGACGTCACTTGGACGGCGGCGTCACCGCCGGGGCACCCTGAGGTGCCGTCGTTCGGCCAGTTCCTCCTCGCCGACCAGCGTCAGCACCGGGCTGCCGGGCGGTGCGAACATGACCACCACCAGCTGGGACTGCGCGTCGGTGAGGTTGTTGGCGCCCTGGTAGTGGATCACGTCGCCGCCGGGCTCGAAGAGGGCGTCACCGGCCTTGAGCACCCGGGGCGCCTGACCCTCCAGCTCGAAGAGGATCTCGCCCTGCGTCACGTAGCCGAAGACCGGGCCCGGGTGCCGGTGCGGCGGAGCACCCGCGTCACCGGGCGGCAGGGTGACCCGGACGGTCCTCGCCTCCGCGCCCGCCGGGATCCGCCCCGCCGCCTCCGGCAGGCTCCCGACCAGTTCGACACCGGGGGGCAGGTGTGCGTGCTCAGCGCCCATGTGTTCCTCCAAACAGGGAATGTCCCCCACGAGGACAGGACACCCTCCCTGTTTGTGACACCGGGCCTCGAACTCGGCCGGAAGATGCCACGGCCACGGCCCCGGCGGCCCGTGCGTCACGCCGTGGCAAGGGCCGGGGACGCAGCTCCCTGCCCCCGCCACAGGGCCGCTCAGAAGCCCACGACGGCGTGCGGCCGGTACGGGCTCTCCAGTTCCTTGAGCTCCTCCTCGGTCAGACGCACGTCCAGCGCGCCGACGGCGTCGCGCAGGTGCGCCTCCTTGCCGACGCCGACGATGGGCGCCGTGACCCCGGGCCTGCCCAGCAGCCACGCCAGGGCGACCTGCGCCCGCGACAGGCCGCGCCGGGCCGCGATCGTCGCCACGGCCTCGACGATCACCCGGTCCTCCTCGAGGTAGAGGGTGCCGCCGAACTCGTCGGTGTCCTGCCGGGCGCTGCCGGCGTCCCAGTCGCGGGTCAGCCGCCCCCGGGCGAGCGGGCTCCACGGGGTGACCGCGACGCCCTGGTCGGCGCAGAGCGGCAGCATCTCGCGCTCCTCCTCGCGGTGCAGGAGGTTGTAGTGGTTCTGCATGCTGACGAACTTCGTCCAGCCGTTGCGCTCCGCCGTGTACTGGGCCTTGGAGAACTGCCAGGCGTACATGGAGGACGCGCCGATGTACCGCGCCTTGCCCGACCTCACCACGTCGTGCAGGGCCTCCATCGTCTCCTCGACCGGGGTGTGCGGGTCCCAGCGGTGGACGATGTAGAGGTCGACGTAGTCCGTCCCGAGCCGGCGCAGGCTCGCGTCGATCTCGGTGAGTACGGCCTTGCGGGACAGTCCCGCGCCGTTGGGGCCCGGGCGCATGCGGCCGTGCACCTTGGTGGCGAGCACGATCTCCTCGCGGGAGGCGTACTCGGCGAGGGCCCGGCCGACGATCTCCTCGCTGGTGCCGTCGGAGTAGACGTTGGCGGTGTCGAAGAACGTGATGCCGGCCTCGACGGCGCCGCGGATGAGGGGGCGGGCGGCGTCCTCGTCGAGCGTCCACGGGTGGTTGCCGCGGTCGGGTGCGCCGTAGCTCATGCATCCCAGGCAGATCCGTGAGACGTCCAGCCCGGTCCTGCCCAGTTTCGTGTACTCCACGTCCATGCCTCCGCGTGTGGTGCCCAGGGTCGCCGAACGGCGCTCCCGAGTATGCAAGCCGGTGGATCTTCGCGTCGACGGCGCCTGCGGCGCGACGACGCCGTTCGTCCGCATCGCCCGTGAAGATGCGGAAGGACCCTTGTGCACCACTTCGGGACGTCCGTCACGCGAAAGACGTGGGCGATGTCACATGACCCGATTTGCGCGCTTCATCATGGCCTTGACCTGCACATTTTCGGAACTTGCCCTTCCGCTTCCGAAGACCGCGCAGGTCAGGCCCTTGCGTCGACGGGAATGCTCGCGCAGAGTCCTTGCGTATCCGGCCCCGGCCGCGCAGCGCGGCAGCCGGCTTTCCGGGCGGGGGCCAGCCGAAAGGGTCCTCGTCTCACATGCGCAACCAGGCCAAGCACCGCCGCGGGCGTTCCCTGCGGCTCAAGCTGTCCGCCGCGGCTGTCGCCTCCGCCGCGGCCTTCGGCGGCACCGCGTGGGCACTCCAGCAGTCCGGCTCGGACGGTTCCGGGGCGGACCGCTCGTCCGGCTCCTCCAAGATCCACGTCACCTCGATCGTGCCGAGCGCCTCCGGGCAGCCGGAGCACGGCCTCGTCGAGGCCGACAGCGGGCGCCGCGAGGCGGCGCCGGGGGCGGAGGAGGGCACCGGTGCGGCGCCCTCGAAGCGTCCGGCCGAGGCGAAGGCGAAGAGCAAGGCCAAGGCGAAGGCCACGAACCCGAAGCCCGTGAAGAGCACGGCGAAGCCCGCCACCACCAAGCCGGCCCACCCGAAGCCGCCCGCGAGCACGCCGAAGCCCCCGAAGCCCACCGACAGCGCCACCCCGCCGTCGACGCCCACGCCCACGCCGACTCCCACGCCGACGGACACGCCGGACCCGACCCCGCCGGCGACCACCCCCGCCCCGACCCCGGCACCGACGACCAGCGCCCCGTACACCCCGGAAGCCCCGGCCGCCGACGCGGCCAAGCCCACGGCGGAGACCGCCCCGGGGACCGCACCGGACGGCGCGGACACCGAGCTGCCGCCGCCCTTCGCGGCCCTCCCGCACGCACACGGCCACGGGCACCCGCGCGGCCCCTGGCTGCCGTTCCCGGCGACCGCCCCCGGTCACGCCGTCGGCGCCCCGGGCGGCACCAGCCCGGTCGGCTGAGCCCCCGGGCCGCCCCCGCCCGCATGGGCCGGCCGGCGGACCCGCGGCCCCGTTCCACCGTGCCGGCAGGCCCCGGGACCGTACCGTGGGCTTCCTACGGAAGCGAGGGCGCCAGGGCATGGGTGACAAGCACCAGGGCATGGGTGACAAGAAGGGGCAGGACCGCCTGCCGCGCGGCGTGTACGAGCGGGAACTGCTGCGGCTGCAGGTCGAGTTGGTCAAGCTCCAGGAGTGGGTCAGGGCCGGTGGGCACAGGCTCGTCGTCGTCTTCGAGGGGCGCGACGCGGCCGGCAAGGGCAGCACGATCAAGCGCGTGACGGAGCACCTCAACCCGCGCACCGCCCGCATCGCCGCGCTCCCCGCGCCGACCGAACGCGAGCGCACGCAGTGGTACTTCCAGCGCTACGTCGACCACCTGCCGGCCGGCGGGGAGATCGTGCTGTTCGACCGGAGCTGGTACAACCGCGCCGGCGTGGAGCACGTGATGGGCTTCTGCACCCCCGAGGAGCACGTGCGCTTCCTGCACCAGTGCCCGATCTTCGAACGGCTGCTGATCGAGGACGGCATCATCCTGCGCAAGTACTGGTTCTCCGTCAGCGACGCCGTGCAGGAGCAGCGCTTCCGGGCCCGCCTGCAGGACCCGACCCGCCGCTGGAAGCTGTCGGGGATGGACCTGGAGTCCATCCCGCGCTGGGAGGCGTACTCGCGCGCCAAGGACGAGATGTTCGTGCACACCGACATCCCCGAGGCCCCCTGGTACGTCGTCGGGAGCGACGACAAGCGCGCCGCCCGCGTCAACATGATCGCCCACCTCCTTGCGAGCGTCCCCTACGAGGAGGTCCCGCTCCCCGCCCTCGAACTCCCGCCCCGCCCAGGGTCGACCGGCTACCAGCGCCCGCCCCGAGACCTGCAGACCTACGTCCCGGACCACGCGGCGACCCTGTCCTAGCCGCACGCGGAAATCCGTGGGAAAACCGGGCCCGGCGTGTCCCGGGAAGGGGTCGCGGAGGGCTTCGGGGGCGGTGCGGGCGGGTGCGCGGCCGGGGCGCGGGGCGGCGGACGGGGGTGCCGCCGGGGAGGGGGAGGCGGGCGTACGCGGGGTTCGGGCACAGCCGCTGAGCTGGGCTTTCGGGGCCGCGGCGCCTAGCGTTGCCCCATCGGGAAAGGGGATCTGATGGACCGTGGTATCCGCGACGTCGACGACGTGCTGAGGCTCCTGGACGACCTGTTCGAGGCGGGGGCCGACCGCTGGAGCGAAGGGGCGGCGGAGTGGTGGGACGCGTTCTACGAGGACCGGTCCCGGCCGGTGCCGTTCTTCGTGGACAAGCCGGACGAGAACCTCGTGGAGTGGCTCGACCGGGGCCTGATCAGGCCGGGCGGCCGGGTCCTCGACCTCGGGTGCGGTCCCGGGCGCAACGCCCGCTACCTGGCCGCGCGGGGGTTCACCGTGGACGCCGTCGACCTCTCCCCCGCCGCGATCGCCTGGGCCGGCGAGCGGGCCCGCGAGGCCGGGGTGGCCGTGCGCTTCCACCGCGGTGACGCCTTCGCCCTGGCCGGGACCACGCTGCGCGGCCCGTACGACCTGGTCCACGACTCGGGCTGCTTCCACCATCTGCCGCCGCACCGGCGCATCAGCTACCTCGCGCTGCTGGACGAACTCCTGGCGCCCGGCGGGCATCTGGCGCTGACGTGCTTCGCGGCCGGCGCCATGGGGTCCGAGCTCGACGACGCGGACTTCTACCGCGAGTCCCGTCTGCACGGGGGCCTGGCCTACACCCCGGACGCGCTGCGCCGGATCTTCTCCGGGCTGGCGGAGGTCGAGTTGCGCCGCATGCGCGACGAGCCGGCGCAATCCGCGTGCTTCGGCGAGGACTTCCTCTGGGCGGCACTGTTCCGCCGCTCCTGACCCTCCCGGGTGATGGCGTACGGGGGCGGGAGCGGGCACGCTGGGCGCAGGCCGGAGGGGAGGACTCACATGGACGGTGCCCGGCTCGCTTCCTCACGCCCCGCGCGGGCGCTCGCCGCCGCGTGGGTGGCCCTCGCTCTGCTGTCCGCCTGCGGTGGCTCCGGCCGGGAGGCTTCCGTGACTCCCTCCAGGACCGCCGGCTCCGGCCCGCCGGGCTCCGCATCCGCCGCGCCGGGCGGCACGTCGCCGGACCCGACCGCGTCCGCGTCCGCCTCGGCGTCGGCGTCGGCGTCCGCCACGGAGGCGCCCCGCGCGGTCCGCACGGCCGTCTACTTCCTCCACGGCGGCAAGCTGTCGGCCGCGCCGCGCACCGTCGCCGGCCCGGCGACCGCGGCCGAGGCCCTGCGGGCCCTGCTCGCCGGGCCGAGCGGTGCCGAGCGCGGCCAGGACCGCGCGACGGCGATCCCCTCGGGGACGGTGCTGCGTTCGCTGGCCGTACGCGACCGCGTCGCCACCGTCGACCTCTCGGGCCGCTTCGACGACGGCCCCCGAGGCGCGTCCGTCGCGGCGCGGCTCGCCCAAGTGGTGTTCACCGCCACGCGGTTCGCCGGCGTGGAGAAGGTGCGCTTCCGCGTGGACGGGGGCCCGGCGGCCGCCCTCGGCACGGCGGCTGGCGGGCGCCCCCTCGGCCGCGCCGACTTCGAGGACCTCTCCCCCGCCGTCCTCGTGGAGTCGCCGCTCCTCGGCGACACCGTCACCGCGCCGCTGCGGGTGCACGGCACCGCCGACACCTTCGAGGCGGAGTTCCGGCTGCGGCTCTCCGACCGTTCCGGCCGCACGGTCGCCGACGTACGGGTGGCGGCCACCTCCGGCAGCGGCACCCGGGGCACCTTCGACGTGACCGTGCCCTACCGCGCGGCCGGTGGGCCGGGCACCCTCACCGCGTACGTCCTGTCCGCCGAGGACGGCCGCCGGGTCGTCCTGGAGACGGTGCCGCTCACGTTCGGGGGCTGAGGGGCTGAGCGGGAGCGGGCGGGCCGTGCGCGCGCCGCCGTACCGGCCGAGACTGGAAGCAGGGGGCTCGTCCCGGGTCGTGGAGGCCGCCATGAACGCCGTCCGGCAGCCGACGACGGTGGGCGACGTGATGACGTGCAGGGTCGTCGCCGTCACCCGCCTCGCCTCGTTCAAGGAGATCGTGCGGGCCCTGGAGCAGTGGCACGTCAGCGCGGTGCCGGTGGTGGAGGAGGGCACGCGCGTCGTGGGCGTCGTCTCCGAGGCCGACCTGCTGCGCAAGGAGGAGCACCGGGAGGACGAGCCGCCCCCGGTGACGTCCACCGCGTCCGGCCCGTCCACCGCGTCCGCCGCGTCCGCCGCGTCCCGCAAGGCGGCCGCGCTCACCGCCGAGCAGTTGATGACCGCGCCCGCGGTCACCGTGCGCGGGGACGCCTCCCTGGCCCAGGCGGCCCGCGCCATGGCGCGGCACCAGGTCAAGCGGCTGCCCGTCGTGGACGCCCGCGGCATGCTCAAGGGCGTGGTCAGCCGCGGGGACCTGCTGAAGGTCTTCCTGCGGTCCGACGAGGAGATAGCGCGCGACGTCCGGGAGAACGTGGTCGCCCGGCTCTTCCCCGACGCGTGGCGCTCGGTGGAGGTCGACGTCGAGGAAGGGGTCGTCACCCTGAGCGGGCTACTCGGCGACCGCTCCCTGGTGCCGGTCGCGGACCGCCTGGTGCGGTCGGTGGAAGGCGTCGTCGACGTGCGCTTCGACCTGACGCAGAACCGGGTGTGACGGCCGCCCCCGGCGCCGGATGCGAGGGCCGCCGGCCGCGCCCACGCTGGGAGGGGGGAGACAGCTCAGCCCGAAGGAGCGGAACGCCATGAAGGCATGGGTCTTCCAGGGTCCGGGACGCGCCGCCTGGCAGGAGGTGGCCGATCCGGTCCTCCAGGACACGAGCGACGCCATCGTCCGCGTCGACACCGCCGCGATCTGCGGCACCGACCTGCACATCCTGGGGGGCGACGTGCCCGGCGTCGCTCCCGGCACGGTGCTCGGCCACGAGGCCGTGGGCGAGGTCGTCGAGACCGGCGCGGACGTGGACACCGTCCGGCCCGGCGACCGGGTGCTGGTCGCTTGCGTGTCCGGGTGCGGGCGCTGCCGGTTCTGCCGCGAGCAGGCCTACGGGCAGTGCCTGGACGGCGGCGGCTGGGTGCTCGGGCACCGCATCGACGGCACGCAGGCGGAGTACGTGCGCGTGCCGTACGCCGACACCTCGCTGCACGTGCTGCCGCACAACGTGACCGGGCTCGACGCGGTCCTGCTCTCGGACGTCTTCCCCACCGCCTACGAGGTGGGCGTCCTCAACGGCCGGGTACGGCCCGGGGACACCGTCGCCGTGGTCGGCTGCGGCCCGATCGGCCTGGCCGCCGTCGCGACGGCCCAGCTGTGCTCCCCGCACACCGTGATCGCCGTCGACGTGTCGGCGGCCCGCCTGCAGGCGGCGAAGAACCTGGGCGCGGACGCCGTCGTCCCGGCGGGCGAGCAACCGGAGCAACTGGTCGACGACCTCACCGCGGGGCTCGGCGCCGACGTGGTGATCGAGGCGGTGGGGCTGCCGGAGACCTTCGGTACGTGCACGCGGATGGTCCGGCCCGGCGGCCGGGTCGCGAACGCGGGTGTGCACGGCCGGCCGGCCACGCTCCACCTGGAGGAGCTGTGGGACCGCAACGTCACCATCACCACCGGCCTGGTCGACACGTACTCCACGCCCACCCTGCTGCGCCTGCTGGAGGCCCGGAAGCTGCCCACCGGGGCGTTCGTCACGCACACCTTCGAACTGCACGAGATGGCGGAGGCCTACGAGGTCTTCGCGTCGGCGGCCGACACGGGAGCGCTCAAGGTCGTCGTGGGCGGACCGCACCACGACGTCCTCGTACCCACGTCCTGACCGGAGCGGGGCGTAAAGGACACGTCAGCGACACGGCGGGGACCCTTGACGGAATCTTAACGGCGTGACGCGGCCGTACGGGGGATCGGGCGCCGGCCGATGCGTACGCTGACCAGGCCATCCCGTGGTGGCGGGAACCAGTCGCAGTACGTCAGGAGCATGGATGTCCTCCCCCGTCCCTACGGGTCGCCTGCGCGCGTGGATGCTCGAGGGCCTGTCCGACATGGCCCGGCACCAGCAGGGCGGACAGGCGGCCCCCGAACGGCACGACCACGGCCAGCGCTGGTGGCGGGTCATGTGCCTGACGGGTGTCGACTACTTCTCCACCCTCGGCTACCAGCCCGGCATCGCGGCCCTGGCGGCGGGCCTGCTGTCGCCGGTGGCCACCATCGTGCTGGTGGTCGTGACGCTGGCCGGCGCACTGCCGGTGTACCGCCGGGTGGCCGAGGAGAGCCCGCGCGGCGAGGGCTCGATCGCCATGCTGGAGCGGCTGCTGTCGTTCTGGAAGGGCAAGCTCTTCGTCCTGACGCTGCTGGGCTTCGCGGCGACGGACTTCCTCATCACCATCACGCTGTCGGCGGCCGACGCCTCGACGCACCTGGTGGAGAACCCGCACCTGGCGAGCTCGCTGCACGACAAGCAGATGCTCATCACCCTGCTGCTGGTCGCGCTGCTCGGCGCGGTCTTCATGAAGGGCTTCCTGGAGGCGATCGGCGTCGCGGTCGCCCTGGTCGGCATCTACCTGGCGCTGAACGTGGTCGTCGTGGTCGTCGGCCTGTGGCACGTGGCGACCGCCGGGCACGTGGTCACCGACTGGTCGCACGCGTTGACCACCGAGCACGGCAACGTCCTGGTGATGGTCGGGGTGGCGCTGCTGGTGTTCCCGAAGCTCGCGCTGGGCCTGTCCGGCTTCGAGACCGGTGTGGCGGTGATGCCGCACGTCAAGGGCGACCCGTCCGACACCGAGGAGCGTCCCGCCGGACGCATCCGCGACACGAAGAAGCTGCTGACCACGGCCGCCGTGATCATGAGCTGCTTCCTCATCGCGACCAGCTTCATCACGACGCTGCTGATCCCCGCCGCCGAGTTCGAGGCGGACGGCCGGGCCAACGGCCGCGCGCTGGCCTACCTCGCGCACGAGTACCTGGGCAACGCCTTCGGCACCGTCTACGACGTGTCGACGATCTGCATCCTGTGGTTCGCCGGGGCCTCGGCGATGGCCGGGCTCCTCAACCTCATGCCGCGCTACCTGCCGCGCTACGGCATGGCGCCGCACTGGGCGCGCGCGGTACGGCCGATGGTGCTGGTCTTCACCCTCGTCGCGTTCCTGGTCACCTGGATCTTCGACGCCGACGTCGACGCCCAGGGCGGCGCCTACGCGACCGGTGTGCTGGTGCTCATCTCCTCCGCGGCGATCGCGGTGACCATAGCCGCCCGCAAGGCGGGGCAGCGCAACTGGACGATCGGCTTCGGGGTGATCTCGGCCGTCTTCCTCTACACCACGGTCGTCAACGTCTTCGAGCGCCCGGACGGCGTGAAGATCGGTGCCTGCTTCATCGTCGGCATCATGCTGATCTCGTTCCTGTCCCGGCTCGCCCGCGCCTTCGAACTGCGCATCACCGGCATCGGCATGGACGACATGGCCGAGCGCTTCGTACGGGACATCTCCCACCGCACGATCCGCTTCATCGCCAACGAGCCCGACCGGCGGGACGCCGCCGAGTACCGGGACAAGATCAAGCAGATCCGGTCCGACAACGACCTGCCGGCGGAGGAGGACTTCGTCTTCGTCGAGGTGACCGTCGCCGACCCCTCGGAGTTCGAGGCGGGCCTGGTGGTCCGCGGCGAGGTCCTCCACGACCGCTACCGCGTCCTGACCCTGGAGAGCTCGTCCATCCCGAACGCGCTGGCGGCGTTCCTGCTGCACGTCCGCGACACCACCGGGCAGCGTCCGCACATCTACTTCGAGTGGACCGAGGGCACCCCGTTCGCCAACTTCCTGCGGTTCTTCCTCTTCGGGCAGGGCGAGGTCGCCCCGGTCACCCGCGAGGTGCTGCGCGAGGCGGAGCCCGACCGCAGCCGCAGGCCGCGCGTCCACGTCGGCTGAGCGACGGGGCGGGAGGGCGGCCGGCAGTCGGGCCCCCGCACGTCAGGGGCGCGCAAAGACGACGCCGGCCCTCGTCAAAGGCCCGTCAGGGCCGCGCCCGGCGGGCTCGGCCCTGCCTACGGTCGGCCCCATGGAACGGCGAACGGCTCCGCGGCCCGCGCGGCAGGACACGACCGGTGACCGCCACTGGCGCACCGACCTGCGGCGCGCGCTGGGCTGCGCGCTCGCCTTCCTGTGCCTGGCGGTGCCGCTCGACGCGGCCGCGGGCACGCTGACCGGGCGGCGTGCGGCGCTGTGGCTGGTCCTCGCCGTGATCGTGCTCGTCCTGCTGCACCCGGACCGGGTGACCGCGGGCGACGGGTGGATTGCGGTGCGCGGCCCGCTGCGGGAGCGGAGGGTGCGCACCGACGCGCTGACCGTCGTCCGCCAGTCCCCCGGCGTGTCACGGCGCCTGCTCCTGTGGGACGCGCACGGCCGGTGGCTGGAGCTCGATCCCCGCGTCCTGGAGGCCAATCCGCTGCTGTGGCACCGGCTGGAGGGGGACGCGCGGCGCTCCCTCACGGCCGGCACGCTCCGCGAGGGGGCCGAGGTGCTGGGGCGGCTCGGCGCGCGGATCGACGGCACCGCGGCGCGCGCGGTGCTGGACGCGTCCGGGATGCGCTGACCGGCCGCGCCGGGGCGCGCCGCCGTTGGTCGTAGGCCGAGAGATGAGGTTGTCCGTGATCGAGTCGCCGTTTCGGGGCGCACCGGGCGCGGGCCGGCGGGTCGTCGTCGGCCTGAGCGGTTCCCCCGGCAGTCTGGCCGCGCTGCACCGGGCGGTCGCGGAGGCCCGGTCCCGCTCCGCGGGCCTGTTGGCGGTCCTGGCGTGGGAGCCGCCCCCCGAGGAGTTCGGCTACCGCCGGGTGCCGCTCCCGCCGCGGCCCTTCGACTGGGAGCAGGAGGCGCGGCAGCGGCTGCACGCCGCTCTGGAGGAGGCCTTCGGCGCCGGCGCCGCGCCCGGCCTGCCGGACTTCCGTGCCGGGACCGGGCGCGGGCCCGCCGGGCACGTGCTGGTCGAGGCGGCCGCCCGCGGCGACGACCTGCTGGTCGTCGGCACGGGGTCGCGCGGCCTGCTGCCGCGTGCGCTGCGCACTTCGGTCGCCCGCTACTGCGTGGCGCACGCGGCCTGCCCGGTGCTGGCCGTACCGCCGTCCCGGCTGCCCGCGGGGGTCTGAGGCTCAGCCCCGCAGGTGCCGGAGGACGGTGCGCATCGCCCGTTCCACGGCGCCGCGCGCCTGCTCGCCGTGGTCGGTCGTCTCGAAGCCGTGGGTGCCGTCGGGGAGGTCGAGGACCTCCACGTCCGTCCCGGCGTCCTTGGCGGCGGACAGGAACTCCTCGACGGTCGCCGCGATCTCCGTACGCTCCCGTCCGACCCGGGTCAGGACGAACGGCGGCGCCCCGCCGTGCACGGCGGCCGCGGGCCGGAAACGGGAAGCGGCCAGGCCCCAGTTGGGCAGCGGCGCGAGGACGGGGTAGGTGGCCGCCACGCAGCGCAGCCACGGCGGCGGCGCCGCCAGCCAGTCCGCGGACAGCAGCCCGCCCGCGGAGAAGAACCACAGCGCGACCCGGCCGGCGTCGACCCGGGGATCGGCGCGGACGAGCTCGACCGCTCCGGCGAGGTCCTCGGCGGCCCGCGGGAAGTCGCCCAGGTCGTGCAGCCGGTGGTCGACGGTCACGCCGACCGCCCCGTGGGCCGCCGCGAGGCGGCCGTAGCCGACGAAGGCCGGCCAGTCGCGCGGAGTCGGACGTGCACCGGGCGGCACCGGGCCGCCGTGCACGAACACCACGGCCGGGCGGGGCCCTTCGTCGTCGGCGCGGTCCGGGAGGTACAGGTCCGCGCGCTCGCGGCGCTCGCGGGGCCGTTCGGGCACGTCGAGGAGGAACGGCCGCAGATGCGCGGGCGGTTCACCCGTCGCGCGGATCCGGTGGCCCTCCCCGGCGGCCGCCCTCAGCAGGACGTCGGCAAGTTCGCCGGGGAGGGAGAGCATCGGCCAGTGGCCGGTGGCGAGTTCGAAGAGGGTGACGCGGGGGTCGGTGAGCGCCTGCAGCTCCGGGTGCCCGAGACCCACCAGCGCCTCCACCGTCGCGATGCCGGAACCGTTGCCGGTGCACAGGACGCCGGTCGTCGGCACGGTGGCGGCGGCCCCCGACAGACGCAGCGGCCGGGTCAGGGTCCCGGCGGGCTGGGGCGCGGCGTCGGCGGCGAGCCGGGCGAGCGCGGCATCCGGCACGCCCGCCGTACTGCCCCAGCGCTCCCATCCCCCGGGCGCCGGCGGGGCCACGCGCCACGCGTCGTCACCCCCGGCCGGGGCCGAGAGGCGGGCGCCCAGTTCCCGGTCGGGCAGCAACCTCAGCGGCGGGTCGCCGTCCCGGGGCAGGCCCGCGTCCAGGTGGACGACGCGGGCGACCCGCCCGGGCCTGCGGTCGGCGGCGGCGACCACCGGGTGGATGCCGTAGCCGTGGCCGACGAGCACGACGTCCGCCGCGTCCGGGGACCCGGCGGTGTCGACGGCCCGCAGGACGTCCTCGACATGGGTCTCCAGGTCGGTGCCGGGCCCGGCCGGGCGGCCGGAGCCCGCCATGCCGGTGAGGGCCACCGGAAGGGCGGCCGCGCCCGACTCCCGCAGCCGCCCGGCGACGTCCTCCCACACCCAGCCGCCCGTGTGGGCCTCGGGAACGAGTACGAACACGGTCATGTGTGCCTCCCGCACGCGGTGGTCCGCGAAGCGGCCGTCCGGCCGCCCGCGCTCGCAGGTACGGTAGGAACTCCCCCTGAGGGAGGTTCAAGCGGTGGAGTCCGACAGCACGTTGAGCATCGGGGAGCTCGCCGCGCGGGCCGGTGTCTCCGTCAAGACGGTCCGTTTCTACTCGGACCGCGGGCTGCTGCCCGAGGCCGCCCGCAGCGCCGGCGGCCACCGCCGGTACGCGCCCGGGGCACTCGCCCGCCTCCGGCAGATCCGCGCCCTGCGCGCCCTGGACCTGCCGGTGCCGGAGGTGGCGCGGGCCCTGGAGCGGGAGGACGCCCTGGAGGACGCCGTCGCGGGTCACCTGAGGACGCTGGGCTCCCAACTGGCCGCCCTGCGCTGGCGGGAGGCCGCCCTGCGACTGCTGCGGGACTGCACCGCCGAGGAGCGCGCCGAGCGCCTGGAGCTGGTCGGCTCCGTCCCCGTACCGCCGAGCACGGACGCGATGGCCCGCTTCTGGCGCCGCTGGCTGCAGCCCGCGCGGCTGCCGGCCCCCGTGCTGGCCCGGGTCGTCGACCTCGCCGTACCGCAGCCGCCGGACGATCCCGCCCCGGCCCAGGTCCTGGCCTTCGCCCGGCTGCACGCCTTCACCTCGGCCTCCTGCCCGCCCGGCGCCGTCCACCGGCTCGCGCCGCACCGGCCCGACACGGGCCCCCGTCCCGCCGCCCTGTACGAGGGACTTCACGAGGCCTACGAGCTGGCCGCGCCGCACCTGCTGGCCGACCGCGATCCCGGCGCGGGCGAGGCGCTCGACTGCTTCGTCACCGCCCACGCGCGGTCGTTCGGGCAGCGCGACACCCCGGGCTTCCGCCGCCGGCTGAGCGGCATGCTCGCCGCGGAACCCCGCATCGACCGCTACTGGCAACTCGTGGGCGAACTCAGGGGCCCGGCGCACCCGACCCCGGGTGCCGCCCACACCTGGCTGCGCTCCGCGCTCGAGGGCCAGGTCACGGCGCGGTGAGGATGCGCGGGCCCTCGTCCGTGATGGCGACGGTGTGCTCGAAGTGGGCGGCGCGGCTGCCGTCCTCGGTGTGCAGCGTCCAGCCGTCGGGGGCGGTGCGGTAGCCGCCGCGTCCCCCGGCCATCAGCATCGGCTCGATGGCGAGGGCCAGCCCGTGCCGCAGCGGGTAACCACGCCCGGGGCGGCCCTGGTTGGGAACGTGGGGGTCCTCGTGCATCCGGCGGCCGATGCCGTGGCCGCCGAAGTCCCCGGGCATGCCGCAGCGGGCCTCGCGGGCGACGGTGCCGATGGCGTGCGAGATGTCGCCGACGCGGTTGCCGACGGTGGCCGCGGCGATCCCGGCGTCGAGGGCCCGCCGCGTGGCCTCGATGAGGCGCACGTCGGCGGGGCGTGGCGTGCCGACGGTGAAGCTGATCGCGGCGTCCCCGGTCCAGCCCTCCAGTTCGGCGCCGCAGTCGACGCTCACCAGGTCGCCGTCCCGCAGCCGGTAGGCGGTGGGGATGCCGTGCACGACGGCGTCGTTGACCGAGGTGCAGATCACCGCGGGGAACGGCGTCGGCGCGAACGACGGCCGGTAGCCGAGGAAGGGCGACCGCGCGCCCGCCCCGTCCAGGACGGCGCGCGCCGCCTCGTCCAGTTCCCGCAGCGACACCCCGACCCGAGCCGCCTCCCGGGCGGCGGCGAGCGCACGCGCCACGACGCGCCCGGCCTCCCGCATGGCCGCCAGCGCGACGTCGGTCTTGATCTCCACCATGTCCGTCACTCCTTTTCCGCCCCCAGGGGCACCCAATTCTTATACCGGTATTAGTATCACGGACATGGTGCGAACTCCCCTGACCCCCTGGGAACGGCAACGCGGCGAACGCTTCGGGGCACTGCTGCGGCAGGCCCGCGGCGACCGCAGCATGGTCGAGGTCGCCGCGGCGGCGGGCGTCTCCGCCGAGACCCTGCGCAAGATCGAGACCGGCCGCGCCCCCACGCCGGCCTTCTTCACCGTGGCCGCCCTCGCCGCGGCGCTGGGCATCTCCCTGGACGAGCTCGCCTTCGCGTGCGCCGACGCGCCGGAAGGCGGGGACGCCCTCTCGGCGTAGCGGTGCCCTTCGCCACCCGGGGTTGTGGTTGCGGCCTGTGTCGTGTGCGGGTCGGCTGCGCTGGCCGCCCGACGGTTCGGTGCGGTCCGTTGCGCCGGGTGCGGGTCCTTTGCGCCTGCGGCGGGCTGTCTCCCACCCTCCCGCCCTCCCCCAGCCTTCGGCCGGGGGGACCCCCATCCGGCGCGATTGGTGCGGGTCTCGCACCTCGTTGTGGGGTCGGCGCCGCGCCGGCGCACTCCCCCAACCTTCGGCCGGGGGGACCCCCAGAACGCTCGCGGTTTACGCCAACATCCTTGGGCACCGCACTTGACCGCTCGTCTCCCCCAGCCTTCGGCCGGGGGGACCCCCATGGGCCCACCCCGACACACCCCCTCCCGTCGTATGGGCGCACAACCGCCGGTCGGGGGTGAGGAGGCAGTCCGGAGTTGCCGCCTACGTCTGCGTCGGGCGCCGTCCATCCCGTTGCACGGGCGCCGTTCTCGCGTGGGCGGTGACAGCCGGTGAGGGGTGCATCGGACACGTGCGGTACCCCCGGACTGACTTCTGACCACCCACCGGCCGCCGCGACTGCGGGTGCTTCGGGGTGCTGTCGGGCGGACGGCGTGAGATCGGGCCCGCTTTCAGCGGAATAGCCGTCGGAAGAGAGCCCGATGTCGGATCGGGGAAGCACCCGCAGACGCCGGTTACGGCGGGCGCGCCACCCACGGAGGGTGGGCGTGGTCACCGGCCATCTATACCCGCGGACGGTAACGAGACCCGAGCCAGACGAACAACCAGCCCCGCTCCGGCGCCTGAACCCCAGCCAACCACCCACCCGCACACCGCCGAAGACGAGCGCCCCCGCCCTCCCATCCGCAGCCAGCATCTTTGCGCCCGCAGGGCGCGAGACGGCGGTCGCTGTCGATACCGAGGGGGTGGGGGAGGTGGGGGCACCCCCGGCCGAAGGCTGGGGGAGGCACCCCCTTCGTTCGGGCGCAGGGTGTCCAGTTGGGGGTGCGTCGGACAGGTGCGGTGCCCCCGGGCTGCCTCCTCACCCCCCACCGGCCGTTGTGCGCCCATACCTCGGGAGGGGGTGTGTCGGGGTGCTCCCCCTGGCCGAAGGCTGGGGGAGACGAGCGGCGCACGCGGCGCCGAATGATGTGGGGGTAAACCGCGAGCGTTCTGGGGGTCCCCCCGGCCGAAGGCTGGGGGAGTGCGCCGGCGCGGCCCCGGCCCCACAACGACGTGCGAGACCCGCACCAATCGCGCCGGGCAATCGGGTGGGAGGGTGGGGGAGAAACCCAACAGCAACCACAACGGCGCCGCACCCAACAACCCACCGGCACCCTCAACCGTCCCCGAACCCGCCCCCGAAGTCCCCGGGGTCGAAGTCCGCACCCGAGTAGTCGCCGCCGACCTGATCCAACCCGCCCCCGTCGAACCCCCCGCCCCCGTCGAACCCCCCACCCCATCCGCCGCCGAGGGAACCCCCCAGCAGCGTCCCGACGAGGATCCCCGGCAGCATCCCGCCGCCGAAGTAGCCCTGCGCCCAGGGCGCGTAGGCCGGGCCCGCCTCCCAGTACGGGCGGGGGCCGCGGGGCGTGCCGACCTGGCGGGCCATGGGCTCCAGGCCGTCCGCGAGGCGGGCGGCGTCGGCCGCGCACACCGGTACGGCCCGCTCGGCGCCGCCGCCCTCGGGCGCCCACGGCACGTCCTCGACGGAGGGACCGTGCCGGGGGTCGAAGAAGCAGGGCGGGCGGCGCTCGGGCAGCGGCCTGCCCCCGATGCGCGCCTCCAGGGTCGCGAGCGCGAAGCGCCCCTCCTCCAGGGCCTCGCTGACCGGCCGGACGTCGTCGGGCGACCGCGCCCGGTCCATGGCGGTCTTCGCGGTGTCGTAGGCGTCCAGGGCGTGCGTGTAGTCCTCGCGCATGGCGTCGTCGGCCGTCGCGCCGGCCGGGTCGAAGCCGATCCGGCTCAGCTCCTCGCCGAAGGCGGTGACGTCCTCGTCCACCACCGGGCGCAGCTCGTCGAGGCGGCGCCGGTCCTGCTCCTCGCGGCGCCTCTTGGCGCGCCGTGACACCAGGACGGCCCCGCCGCCCACGACGAGGACCAGGAGCCCGAGCGCGACCAGCACCCCGGTGCCGCCGCCCGCGGATCCGCCGCCCCACGAGGCCGGGGCGTGCCCGCCCGCCTGCGGCAGTGCCTGGTCGACGAAGCCGGTGACCATCGCCGCGGGGTCGCCGGGGTCGGAGCGGCTTACGGCGCCGGCCAGGTTCTCGACGGCGTTGTGCGGCATCACGGCGGGGTCCGCGCCGGCGTCGAGGCGGTCACCGAGGGCGACGACGTACACGCCGGTGATGCCGACCTTGGTCCGCAGGTCCTGCAGGAGCGTGGTGGCGGGGAACTCCGCGGTGTCCGGGAGCACGGCGACGAAGACCGGGCGGTCCGCCTTCTCGATGCGCCCGGCGAGGGTGTCCGCCTCGGCCGGCGACAGCACGTCCCGCGCCCGGGGGTCGACGTAGACCGGGCCCTGGCGGAGGGCCGCGGCCGCCGCGTCGAGGCCTCCCGCGGCCCGCGCCCCGGCGCCCGTCGCGAGGACGAGTCCCAGCACACCGCAGATCACGGCGAGTACGGGCAGGAGGCGGAGGATCCGCCGGACGGTCCTCATGCCTTCGACGCTAACCCAGATCGGCCGGACACGGCGCCCGCTCCCGCCAGCCCGGGCGGCGCCCGGTATCTCCGAATAGGCTGTTCTGTTGGAATTGCCTCACAATGAGCGACATCGGCAGGTCGGGCCCGGCGGGTCGCGCCGCCCGCGACCGGCCGGATGAGAACGCCCCTCGTTCCCGGGGATGGGTCGTCGCGGTGGACATGCAGCAGTCGGCGAAGGACGTCGGTCAGCCCCAGGTGGCCGTCGGGCAGGCGGGCGTGTTCCGCGACCTGCTGCCGATCGCGATGTGGCGGATCGACTCCGAGGGCCGCATCTCCCAGTGGTCGCTGGCGGCGCAGGAGCTCTTCGGGCACACCGCGGAGGAGGTGCTCGGCCGCAGCGCCACGCCCCTGCTGGTCCCCGTGGCGAACTGGGAGCTGGCGGACGAGCTGACGCGCAGGGTGCTGTCGGGCGAGGCCGTCGTGGGCACGCTGCCGGTGCGCCACCGCGACGGCCACCTGGTGACCATGGAGATGTGGATCTGCCCGACCGCCGACCCGCAGGGCCGCACCGGGCTGATGGGCATCGCCGCCGAGACCTCGGCGGTGCTGCGCATGCGGGACTCGCTGGCGGCGCTGGAGGGGCTGTTCACCCAGTCCCCGATCGGTCTGGCGATGCTGGGCCCCGACCTGCGCTACGTACGGGTCAACGAGGCGCTGGCCCGCATGAACGGGGTGCCCGCGGCGCAGCACATCGGCCGGCGCGTGAGCGAGGTCGTGCCGGGGCTGAACACCATGGCGCTGGAGACCGTGATGCGGCAGGTCCTGGCCCGCGGCGAGCCCGTGGTGGACTTCCGGGGCCTGGGACGGACGGGCGCCGACCCCGTTGCCGAGCGGGTCTGGTCGTGCTCCTTCTCGCCATTGCTCGGCGGCGGCGGCCGCCGGCTGGGCGTGATCGCCTCCCTGATCGACATCACCCGCGAGGAGCGGGCACAGCTCCAGGCGACCCGCGGACGGCAGCGCCTCGCCCTGCTCGCCGAGGCCGGCACGCGCATCGGGACCACGCTCGACCTGCGGCAGACCGCCGAGGAGGTGGTGCAGGTGCTCGTGCCCCGGGTGGCCGACTCCGCCGACGTGCACCTGCTGGAGGAGGTCCTCGACCCGGACGAGGCCACCGCCTCCGCCCACGGGATGGTGCGCCGCCTCGCGGTGTCCTTCGCCGACCCCGCGGCCCCGGCCGAGGACCTGGCCGTCGGCATGACGCACCAGGTGCCCCGGGCCTCGGCGTACGAGCAGGTCATGGTGGAGGGCCGGCCGTTGAGGCTCACCAGGGCCGACATACCCCGGCTGGTACCCGGCCCGGAGCACGAGCGGCTGAGGGGCTACCTGCGGACGCTGGGCTCCGCCCGCATGGTCCCGCTGGTCGCCCGCGGCACGGTGCTGGGCATCGTCATGGTGACCCGCTCCCGCCGGCGCGAGCCCTTCGACGACCAGGACAACCTGCTCATCGACGAACTCGCCGCCCGCGCGGCGCTCGGCATCGACAACGCGCGGATGTACTCCGCCCAGCGCCGCGCCGCCCTCACCCTGCAGCGCAGCCTCGCCAACACCGCGCTGCCCGAGGTGCCCGGGCTGGAGCTGGCCGGCCGGTACCTGCCCGCCAGCGACCAGGAGGTGGGCGGCGACTGGTTCGACGTCATCGCGCTGCCCGGCGACAGGACGGCCCTGGTCATCGGGGACGTCATGGGCCACGGGGTGCACGCGGCGGCCGTCATGGGGCAGCTGCGGACCACGGTGCGCACCCTGGCCCGGCACGACATCCCCCCGGCCGAGCTGCTCCGCTCGCTGGACGCGGCCGTCGCCGACGTGGGCGAGAACGAGATGGCCACCTGCGTCTACGCCGTCCACGACCCGGCCGACGGCAGCTGCCTGGTCGCCCGCGCCGGCCACCCGCCGCCCGCGGTGACCGGGCCGGGGTGCGAGGTGGCCTTCCTCGACGGCCCGAGCGGTACGCCGCTGGGCGTGGGCCGCAGGGACTTCCAGACCGAGCGGGTACGGCTGCCGCCGGACGCGGTGCTGGTGCTGTACACCGACGGCCTGATCGAGGCCCGCGACCGCAACCTCGACCAGGGCATGCGCCAACTCGCCCGTGCCCTGCGCGATCCCGGCCCGCCGCTCTCCCGGATCTGCGACCGCGTCCTCGCCCGGCTGCTGCCCGACGGCGCACAGGACGACGTCGCCATCCTGCTGGCCCGGCCGCTCCGCGCGACCACCACCGCCACCACCACCGGCCATGAGCCCCCGCGGTGAGCGCGCGACGTGGCCCGCCGGGCCAGGCGCCACCGGCCGGACGGGCCGATACTGGAGCTGTGCCCGTACGGGCGCCCGTCCCGAGCCACGGCGGGGAACCACAGGAGTTGACGCGGCGCGCCCGGCGCTCCGGCACGTGCGACGGTGGTAGCGATGGACAACCCGGCCAGGACGTTCAGCGAGTCACCGGAGGACCCGTTCTCGGTGCACGGCGCGGCCTCGGTGGTACTGGACGACGACGCTTCCGTGGTGGGCTGGAGCGCGCGCGCCGAGACGCTGCTCGGCCACCGGGCCGGGGAGGTGCTGGGCCGCCCGGCACCCGAACTCCTCGTGCACCCCGCCGACCTCGACCTGGTGCTCGGCGTCACCGCGGCGTGCGTCCGCGAGGGCGGCTGGTTCGGGATCGTGCCCGTGCTGCACCGTGACGGGCGCCGGGTGGAGGTCGCCTGCCGGGTGCGCGCCGTGGCGCGGCAGGACGACCGCCGCGAGTGGTACGTGGTCGCGGCGCCGGCCGCCGAGGTCGTGCAGTGGGAGACCGACCGGTGGGTGCTGGACGGGCTGTTCCGCCGCTCCCCCATCGGGCTCGCGGTCTTCGCGCCCGACCTGACCTTCCTGCGCGTGAACCGGGCGATCACCAAGTTCAGCGGCGTCCCGCCGGAGCATCACCAGGGCCTGCGCACGGCCGACTTCCTCTACGGTCCGGACGCCGAGGCCGTGGACGAACAGCTGCGGCAGGTGCTCGCGACGGGCCGTTCCTCGATCTTCTCCGAGCAGCCCTGCCGGCTGCGCCGGGACCCGCAGCGCGAACTGTACGTGGCCGTATCGGCGTTCCGGATGCAGGACGCGGGCGGGCACGTGCTCGGGGTGACCCAGACCGTCGAGGACGTGACCGAACGCCACCGGGCCCGCCGCAGACTGGCGCTGCTCAGCGAGGCCGGGGCCCGCATCGGCACCACGCTGGACGTCGGCCGCACCGCCCGCGAACTGGCCGAGGTGGCCGTGCCGGGGCTCGCCGACAGCGCCACCGTCGACCTGCTGGAGGCCGTGCCGCACGGGGACGAGCCCGCCCAGGACGCCTTCCCCGTGGTCTGCCGCGCGGCGGTCCAGTCGGTCCTGCCGGACACCGAGAGGATCATGTACCCGGTGGGCCGGACCATCGTCATCCCCCGGGGCTCCACGCAGGCGCGGTCGCTGGCCGAGGGCCGTCCGGTCTTCGAGTCCGACATGGACCGGGCCATGGCCTGGCTCGACGAGGACCCCGCGCGGGCCCGGGCGGCCCGCGAGGTCGGCGCGCACTCCCTGATGGTGGTCCCGCTGCTCGCCCGCGGCCTCGTGCTCGGCCTGATCAGCCTGTGGCGGAACCGCGGCCGCGAGCCCTTCGAGGCCGACGACCTCACCCTCGCCGAGGAGTTCGCCGCCCGCGCCGCCCTGAGCATCGACAACGCCCGCCGCTACACCCAGCAGCACCAGGCGGCCCTCACCCTGCAGCACAGCCTGCTCCCCGGGGACGTGCCCCGGCACCCCGCCGCCGAGGTCGCGCACCGCTACCTGCCCGCCAACACCGCCACCGGGGTCGGCGGCGACTGGTTCGACGTCATCCCGCTCTCCGGGCTGCGCATCGCGCTGGTGGTGGGCGACGTCGTCGGCCGCGGGCTGCACGCGGCCGCGACCATGGGCCGGCTGCGCACCGCCGTCCACACCCTGGCCCACCTGGACCCCACCCCGGACGAGGTGCTGTCGCACCTCGACGACCTCGTGGACCGGCTGGCCTCGGAGCAGCGCGACTGCGACGAGGACGCCCCGCCGGTCGTCGGCGCGACCTGCGTCTACGCCGTCTACGACCCGGTCTCCCGGCGCTGCTCGCTCGCCCGGGCCGGCCATCCGCCCCCCGTGGTCGTCACCCCGGAGGGCCGGGCCAGCCTGGTCAACATCCCCCCGGGGCCGCCGCTGGGCCTCGGCGGCCTCCCCTTCGAGACGGCGGAGATCGAACTCGCCGAGGGCAGCACCCTCGCGCTGTACACCGACGGGCTGCTCTGCACCCGCTGCCGCGACGTCGACGACAGCCTGGCGATGCTCTGCGAGGCGCTGACCGCGCCGTCCGGCTCGCTGGAGGAGACCTGCGGCGCGGTCGAGGACACCCTGCTCAAGGGGCGCCGGTCCACCGAGGCGGCCGACGACGTCGCCCTCCTCCTCGCCAGGACCCGCGTCCTGGCGCCGGAGCAGGTCGCCACGTGGGACCTCCCGCCGGACGCCACCGCCGCCGGGCGGGCCCGTTCGCTCGTGGAGTCCCAGCTCGCGGAGTGGGGGCTGGAGGAGGCGGCCTTCGTGACCGAACTGATCGTCAGCGAGCTGGTCACCAACGCGTACCGCTACTCGGGCGGGCCCATCACGCTGCGGCTGATCCGCGACAGCCACCTCATCTGCGAGGTGTCCGACACCAGCAGCACCTCGCCGCACCTGCGCCGGGCGCGCACGACCGACGAGGGCGGGCGCGGGCTCTTCCTGGTGGCCCAGCTCAGCGAGCGCTGGGGCACCCGCTACACGCGCGAGGGCAAGACGATCTGGGCCGAGCAGCCCCTGCAGGGGGACTTCTGAGCCTGTACGGCACCTGGGCGTCGGCACCCGTGCGCCCGACGCCCGCCCTTCGGGGGCGGCCGGCCCTAAAGCGGCAACGGCCCGGGTCAGGGCCCGTGGACCTGACCCGAGCAACACGGCGACGGGACGCCGGGCCGGTCGGCCGGGGGCGCCGTCCCGCCGCACGGACCGGGTCCGGTGCCCCACCGGGGGGGGCGCCGCATGAGGGGGACCGGCTCAGCGGGGCGGGAGTCCGGTGCCGCAGCGGGAGCAGAACAGGGCGTCGCTCTCGCCGGACAGCCGGCCGCAGTCCGGGCACACGCGGTGCAGCAGGCACGCCGCGTCGCCCGCTTCCGGCGCCGGGGCGGGGGCGGCGATGGTCAGGCCGGGGCGGCGGGCGTGGACCGTGAGGTAGGTCAGCCCCGTCGCGCCGGCGGACAGCGCGCGGCACGTGCCGCGCGGCAGCCAGGCGAGGGCGCCGGTTGCGAGGGTCGTCTGGCGTCCGCCGTCGTCGCCGGAGAGGTGTCCGCCACCGTCGACGACGTACAGCAGGACGTCCAGGTCGGCCTCGACGTGCGGCCGGACCTCGGTGCCCGCCGGAAGGCGGATGACGTTGGCGTCGAGCTGGCGGCCGTCCGCGCCCAGCCGCCACAGCGCTCCGCGCTGTCCGACGGGCGTACGGCCGATCAGGTCCGCCACTTGGGCGAGGACACCCGGCGCGGGCTTGGTCTCCACGTTCGTCCTCCCTGCACCTGTGGAACAGCCGAACGGTACTCCGCCCCGCGTGCCACCGCACGGCGGCGAGGCCGCGGCGTCCCGACGCGACGCGCGCACCGGGGAGGCGGACGATGGGGTCATGACGCCGGAACGGACGCCGCCGGGGAGGCAGTGATGCCAGTGGGCCGGATCGGGATGGTCGTGCACGGGGCGCGCGAGGACGCGAGCGAGGCCGCCGCGACCGTGCACGACTGGGCCGCGCGCCACGGGGTCCCCGCGGTGGAGATCGACGTGTGGCGCAGGGACGAGCCCCGGCACAGCGGTGAGGAGGAGGCGGCCGCCGCCGGTTACCCGGACCTGGTCGTGACCCTGGGCGGCGACGGGACCTTCCTGCGCGGCGCCCGGGTGGCCGCGGCGTGCGGGGCGGCCGTGCTGGGCGTGGACCTGGGACGCGTGGGCTTCCTGACCGAGGTGTGCTCCGGTGACGTGGAGCACGCGCTGGACTGCGTGCACGAGGGCCGGGCGTCCGTCGAGGACCGCATGACGCTCACGCTGCGGGCGTCGCGGCCGCTGGAGATCCCGGAGGGCATCGAGTCGTTGCTGAGGTACGGGCGCGGGCCCGCGCTGCCGCCGCCGCGGGTGCGCTCCAGCGATCCCGACGACGTGGGCTGGGGCGTGCCGATGGCCGTCAACGCCGTCAACGACGTGGTCTTCGAGAAGCTCGCCCGGGACCGGCAGGCCAGCCTCGCGGTGTACCTGGCGGGCCGGTTGTTCGCGTCCTACTCCGCGGACGCGGTCGTGGCGGCCACACCGACGGGTTCCACCGCGTACAGCTTCGCCGCCGGGGGCCCGGTGGTCTCGCCGCACATGGACGCGATCGTGTTCACGCCGGTCGCGCCGCACATGGCCTTCGACCGCACCCTGGTGGCGGCCCCGGACGAGGTCGTTGGGGTGCGTGTGCTGACGCGTTCGGGCCGGGTCGCGGTCAGCATCGACGGCCAGTTGAGGGGCGTCCTCGATCCCGGCGACTGGGTCGGGGTGTACAAGGCGCGGCACCGGTTGCGGCTGGTCCGGCTGGGGCCGACCGACTTCTACGGGCGGGTGCGCGACCGCTTCCGGCTCAGTGACGCGCCGGCCGCGGCCGCGGACGGGGAGGTGCCTCCGCTGTACCGGCCGTCCGCCCCGGTCCCGCCCGACCTGCGGAACCTGCGCTTCCCGCCCCCAGCCGCCCGGCGCTGACGGCGCCCTGGCGCGCGATCCCGGCCAGTTCCCGGGCCGGCCCGGTCAGTTCCCGCCCGTGGGCCCGCACCAGGCGCAGCGTCCGCGTGAGGTCGAGTCCGGCCACGGGGACGGCGACGACGCTGCCGCCGGCGAGTTCCGCGGTGAGCGCGAGGGAGCTGAGGACGGCCGGGGCGAGGCCGTCGGCGACGGCGGTCTTGATGGCGGTGGTGGAGGGGAGTTCGAGCAGCGGGTCGGCGAGCGTGAGCCCCGCCGCCCGGGTCAGCGCGTGTTCGAGGTGGCGGCGGGTGCCGGAGCCCCGTTCGCGGCTGACCAGCGGGGTGGCCGCGAGTTCCGCGGCGCCGACGCCGGAACGACGGCGTGCCCAGGGGTGGGAGGGGGCGACGACCACGGTCAGCTCGTCGTGCGCGACCGGCCGGGCGACCAGCCCGCGCGGGACGTCGGGGCCCTCGACGAAGCCGAGGTGGGCCTCGCCGGCCAGGACGGCGGCGGCGACGTCCTCGGAGTTGCCCGCGGTGAGCGCGACCGTGGTGCGCGGGGCGCCGGCCCGCAGGGCCAGCAGCCACTGCGGCAGGAGGTACTCGGCCACGGTCATGCTGGCCGCCACCCGCAGCCGGCACTCGGTGGTGCCGCGCAGCGAGGTGATCCCCGCGTCCAGCGAGGCGGCGGCGTCGACGGCGGTGCGCGCCCAGTCGGCGACGAGCGCGCCGTACTCGGTGAGCCGCGAGCCGCGTGGGGACCGTTCCAGCAGGTCCAGGCCGAGCCGGCGTTCGAGGTGCCGGAGGCGGGAACTGGCGGCGGGCTGGCTGACCCCGTGGGCGCGTGCGGCGGCGCCGACGCTGCCGAGGCTCGCGACCGACAGCAGCAGGTCGTACGCCGCCAGGTCGCTCACACGCTCGGGCAGGGGCATAAGCCCAGTCTATGAGCCCATCCGGAAGTGGTCCCTACCGGCCTCGCACCCGCTGGGGCGAGGCTGAGGACATGCCTTCGAAGCTCGCAGTCCCCTCCCGGCCCGGCGCCCATCCGCGCACCGGGCCGCAGCGGGAGCCGGCCCACCCCTCCCGGCTCTTCCGCGACCTCGGCCCCAACTGGTACGCCTCCGTGATGGGCACCGGCATCGTCGCCACGGCGGCGGCCGGGCTGCCCGCGCACGTACCGGGGCTGCGGACGGCCGCCACGGTCGTATGGGCGCTGGCGGCCGGCTGGCTGGTGGTGCTCTCCGCGGCCTGGGCGGTGCACTGGACCCGCCACCGCGACCGCGCGCTGGCGCACGCCGGCCATCCGGTGATGGCGCACTTCTGGGGCGCCCCGGCGATGGCGCTGCTGACCGTGGGCGCGGGCACCCTGGCGCTGGGCTCCGACTGGACCGGGCCGCACGCGGCCCTGGCCGTGGCCGGGGCGCTGTGGTCGGCGGGCACGGTGCTGGGCCTGCTGACCTGGGTGTGGATCCCGTACCGGGCGATGACCGACCACCGGGTCGCCGACGACTCGGCGTTCGGCGGCTGGCTGATGCCGGTCGTGCCGCCCATGGTGTCCGCGGCCACCGGGGCCGCCCTCGTCCCGCACCTGCCGGCGGGGCAGGCGCGGCTGACGCTGCTGCTGGCGTGCTACGCGATGTTCGGGATGAGCCTGCTCGCGAGCCTGGTGATCATCCCGCAGATCTGGGGCAGGCTGGTGCGCCACAAGACGGGCCCGGCGGCCATGGTGCCGACCCTGTGGATCGTGCTCGGCCCGCTGGGCCAGTCCGTCACGGCGGCCAACCTCCTGGGAGGCGTGGCGCCCGCCGCCCTGCCCCGTCCGTACGCCACCGGGGCCGAGGTGTTCGGCTACCTCTACGGCGTACCCGTCTGGGGCTTCGCGATGATGTGGCTGGCCCTGGCGGCGGCGCTCACCCTGCGCACCGCGCGGCGCGGCCTGCCGTTCACCCTGACCTGGTGGAGCTTCACCTTCCCGCTGGGCACGTGCGTGACGGGGACGAGCGCGCTGGCGCTGCGGCTGCACTCGACGGCCTACCAGGGGGCGGCGCTGGTCCTCTACGCGGGCCTGGTGGCGGCGTGGGCGCTGGTCGCGGCACGGACCGTGCACGCCGGGGCGCGCGGCACGCTGTTCGCGCCGCCCGCCCCGGCACCCGGCGCGTGAACCGCCGGGGTCACAGACCCTGCCAGGCCGGCTTGGCGGCGTAGGTGGCCCGGAAGTAGTCGGCCAGCTTCAGCTTGGACGCGGCGGCCTCGTCGACGACGACGGTGGCGTGCGGGTGCAGCTGGAGCGCGGAGGCGGGGACGACCGCCGCCAGCGGGCCCTCGACGGCGAGGGCGACGGCCTCCGCCTTGGCCTCGCCCGTGGCGAGCAGGACGAGGTGCCGGGCCTCCAGGATGGTGCCGATGCCCTGGGTGATGACGTGGTGCGGCACCTCCTCCGGGTGGTCGAAGAAGCGCGCGTTGTCCTTGCGGGTCTGCTCGGTGAGGGTCTTGATCCGGGTCCGGGAGGCCAGCGAGGAGCACGGCTCGTTGAAGCCGATGTGGCCGTCGGTGCCGATGCCGAGCAGCTGCAGGTCGACGCCGCCGGCGCCCGCCAGGGTCCGCTCGTACGCGGCGCACGCCTCGACGACGTCTTCCGCGGTGCCGTCAGGTCCCATGAACGACTCCGGCGCGAGGCCGAGGGGCTCGACGACCTCGCGCAGCACCACGGAGCGGTAGGACTCGGGGTGCCCGGCGGGCAGGCCGACGTACTCGTCCAGCTGGCAGATCCGGGCGCGCGAGACGTCGGCGGCGCCCTCCCGGGCCAGTCCGGCGAGCGCGCGGTAGACGGGGAGCGGGGTCGATCCGGTGGCGACGCCGAGCAGCGCGTCGGGCTTGCGGCGCAGCAGGTCCGCGAGGGCGCCCGCGATGAGTTCGCCGCCCGCGGTGGCGTCCGGAACGATGACGACTTCCACTTCGGGACCGCCGATCTGGTGAGGAAGACCGCTAACTGGTTTAGACCAATTTAGCAGCCGGGCCCCCGCAGATCCACCGCCGGCCCGGGGGTGCCTTCGGGCGAATACGGCGCACGCCGCGTTGGAGGGCACGCCGCCGGTGGTAGCAAGCAGGGACAGGCGCGCGGGACGCGTGGCGTACGGCCGGGCACGACGGGGAGGTGCGGGACGGTGTCCCAAGGACGGCGGATCCGGATCCGCGCGGGGCGCCGGGAGGTGCGCGGGCCGGCCAGGCGGCCCGGCGTCCGGGTGTTCCCCGCACTGAACACGGCCGCCGCCTACTCCTGGCGGCTGCTGGTCGTGGGGGCCGTCGTCTACGCCGTCTTCGCCACCCTGGGACGCTTCCACGAGATCGCGGTGGCCGTCTTCCTCGGGCTGGTCGTCACCGCCATGCTGCGGCCGGTGGCCGATCTGCTCGCCCGGGCGATCCCGCGCTCGCTGGCCGTCGCCGCGTCGCTGATCGGCAGCATCCTGGTCGTGTTCGGCATCCTGGCCATGGTCGGCGAGGTGGTCGCCGGCGAGACCGCGGGGCTGCAGCGCGAGTTCAGCGCGGGGCTGGCCCGGATCGAACGCTGGCTCGAGGCCCCGCCGTTCCGGCTCGACCCCGAGGCGCTGAACGACCTGCAGTCGAAGATCGGGCAGTGGCTCTCCACCCACCGGGCGACGCTGATCAGCACCGCGCTCAGCGGCGCCGGGCGCCTGGTCGAGGTGCTGACGGTCTTCGCGCTGGCGCTGTTCTGCTCGGTGTTCTTCCTGCACTCCGGCGACCGTCAGTG
The DNA here is from genome assembly GCF_040630935.1 of Streptomyces sp. NPDC005722. Taxonomy (NCBI): domain Bacteria; kingdom Bacillati; phylum Actinomycetota; class Actinomycetes; order Kitasatosporales; family Streptomycetaceae; genus Streptomyces; species Streptomyces sp. NPDC005722. The sequence goes on along the minus strand of NZ_JBEXYN010000009.1, from coordinate 25,704 downwards.
GTCCTGGTTCTGCGGGCAGTTGCCGGGGAGCGTGCGGGGCCGGGTGTCGCTGGCGGGCAGCGCGGCGTGGCGTACGTTCACCGGCTACACGCACGGGATCGTGCTGGTGGCGGCGACCAACGCGATCCTGGTCGGGGTCGCCCTGTACCTGCTGCGGGTGCCGCTCGCGCTGCCGCTGGCGCTGCTGGAGTTCTTCGCCGCCTTCGTACCGCTGATCGGCTCGCCCATCGCCCTGGCGGTCGCCGCCGTGGTGGCGCTGGCGGCGAAGGGGCCCCTCATCGCGGCGATCGTCGTCTGCCTGATCGTCGTCATCGGCCAGATCGAGGGCCATGTGCTGCACCCGCTCGTGATGAGCTGGGCGGTGCGCCTGCACCCCGTGGTGGTCGCGCTCACCGTCATCGGCGGCGCGATCGCCGCCGGGGTGATCGGCGCGGTGGTGGCGGTGCCGCTCGTCTCCGTCCTCTGGTCGATGTACCAGGCGCTGCGCACCGCGGAGTAGGACGCGCAAGTTCTTGCGGAGCTTCCGCAACGGTCTGTCGGCTGAACGACACTCCAGCGCAAGCCCGTGTCGACTGAGACGAAAGCCCGGTCGGGGGCATAGACGCCCGGAAACACCTCTGCAACTATCGGCTCGGGCCGCGCAATTACCAAAGCAATCGATGCAATTTTCTCCGCGTGGCAGCCGTATCACATGCGACATGTCATGGCACCAACAACTCTGACGAGAGGTACAGGGACGACATGCCAAAGGAACGGTTCATCAGACGGCTGCTGGCGGGGGTGATCGCGGCGGGCCTGGTGCTGCTCGGCCTGTCGGCCCTGCCCGCCGCGGCCGCCGGCGGCCCCGACCTCGCGGCGGGGGCGCCGGCCACCGCGAGCAGTTCGCACGCCGAGTACGGGGTGGCCAACGTCACCGACGGCAACCAGAACACCTACTGGCAGAGCGCGGGCAGCTCCTTCCCGCAGTGGGTCCAGGTCGACCTGGGCAGCAGCACCAGCGTCGACCAGGTCGTCGTCAGGCTCCCCGCCTCCTGGGAGGCCAGGACCGAGACCTTCGCGGTCCAGGGCAGCCCCGACGGCACCACCTTCTCCACGCTCTCCGGCTCGGCCGGGCGGAACTTCGGCCCCGGCTCGGGCAACACGGTGACCATCGACTTCGCGGCCACGCCCACCCGGTTCGTACGGCTGAACGTCACCGCCAACACCGGCTGGCCCGCCGCCCAGGTCTCCGAGCTCGAGGTGCACGGCTCCGCCACCTCGACCGACAACCTCGCCCGGGGCCGCAGCCTCACCGCGAGCAGCGGCAACGCGCCCTACATCGCCGCCAACGCCAACGACGGCAACCAGACCACCTACTGGGAGAGCAACAACAACGCCTTCCCCCAGTGGATCCAGGCCGACCTGGGGTCCTCCGTCGCCGTCACCAAGGTGGTGCTGAAACTGCCGCCCACGTGGGAGGCCCGGACGCAGACGCTGTCGCTGCGCGGCAGCACCAACGGCTCGTCCTTCAGCGACCTGGTGGCGTCCCGCGACTACTCGTTCAAGCCGGCCGACAACAACACCGTCACCATCAGCCTGAGCAGCACGACCACCCGCTACCTGCGGGTCGACGTCACCGGCAACACCGGATGGGCCGCCGCCCAGCTGTCCGAGCTGGAGGTGTACGGCCCCGCCTCCGGTGACACCACCGCGCCGAACGCGCCGACCGGCCTGGCCTACACCGAGCCCGGCTCCGGCCAGATCCGGCTGAGCTGGAACGCCGCCGGCGACAACGTCGGCGTCACCGGCTACGACGTGTACGCCAACGGCGAGCTGCGCACCAGCCTCTCCGGCAGCACGCTCACCTTCACGGACAACCAGCCCGACAACGCCACGGTCAGCTACTTCGTGCGCGCCAAGGACGCGGCCGGCAACGTCTCCGGCAACAGCAACACCGTCACCCGGACCGGCTCCGGCGGCGACACGCAGGCGCCCAGCCGGCCCGGCGACCTCGCCCTCACCCAGCCCGGCTCCGGGCAGGTCAAGCTGACCTGGACCGCCTCGAGCGACAACGTCGGCGTCACCGGCTACGAGGTCTACGCCAACGAGGTGCTGCGCGCCACGGTGTCCGGCAGCACGCTCACGTACACCGACAACCAGCCCGACACCGCGACCGTCTCCTACTACGTGAAGGCCAAGGACGCGGCGGGCAACCGCAGCGTCGCCAGCGCCACGGTCACGCGCAACGGCTCCGGCGGCAACGGCTCCGACCTGGCCGTGGGCAAGCCGATCACGGCCTCGTCCAGCACGCAGAACTTCGTCGCGGCCAACGCCAACGACAACAACGTCACCACCTACTGGGAGGGTGCCGGCGGCAGCTACCCGAACACGCTGACCGTCTCCCTCGGGGCGAACGCCGACGTCACCTCGGTGGTCCTCAAGCTCAACCCCGACGGCGCCTGGGGCACCCGCACCCAGACCGTGCAGTTGCTCGGCAGGGAGCAGGGCGCGAGCGGGTTCACCAGCCTCAAGGCGGCAGCCGGCTACACCTTCAACCCGTCCTCGGGCAACACGGTGACCATCCCGGTCAGCGCCCGGGTCGCCGACGTACGGCTGCAGTTCACCGCCAACAGCGGTGCCGCCGCGGGCCAGCTGGCGGAGTTCCAGGTGATCGGCACCCCGGCGCCGAACCCGGACCTGACGATCAGCGGCATGTCCGTGTCCCCGAGCGCACCCGTCGAGACCGACGCGGTCAGCCTCTCCGCGACCGTGCGCAACATCGGTGAACTGGCCTCGGGCACCACGAACGTCGCCTTCTACCTGGGCACCACCAAGGTCGGCACCGCCTCCGTCGGCGCGCTGGCGGCCGGCGCCTCGACCACGGTGACGGCGAACATCGGCGTACGGGACGCGGGCAGCTACCCGCTGGGCGCCGCGGTCGACGAGGCCGGGGACGTGATCGAGCAGAACGACACCAACAACGCCTACAGCAGCCCGGCCCCGCTGGTCGTCAGGCCCGTCGACAGCTCCGACCTGATCGCCTCGCCCACCGGCTGGTCCCCCGGCAACCCGGCCAAGGGCAACACCGTCACCTTCTCCGTCGCGATCAAGAACCAGGGCACCGTCGCGTCCGCGGGCGGCTCCCACGGCATCACCCTGACCGTCACCGACACCGCCTCCGGCTCCGTCGTCAAGACGCTGACCGGCTCCTACAGCGGCGCCATCGCCGCGGGCGGCACCACGAGCCCGGTCTCCCTGGGCACCTGGACGGCCGCCAACGGCAAGTACACGGTCAAGACCGTCATCGCGCCCGACGCGAACGAACTGGCCGTCAAGCAGCAGAACAACACCAGCACCAAGTCCCTGTTCGTGGGGCGCGGCGCCAACATGCCGTACGACATGTACGAGGCGGAGGACGGGGTCCTCGGCGGGGGCGCCGCCGTGACCGGCCCCAACCGCACCGTCGGCGACCTCGCGGGCGAGGCGTCCGGGCGCAAGGCCGTCACGCTGAACAGCACCGGCAGTTCGGTGGAGTTCACGACCAAGGCCAGCACCAACACCCTGGTCGTGCGCTACTCGATCCCCGACGCCGCGGGCGGCGGCGGGATCAACTCCACCCTGAACGTCTACGTCAACGGCACGTTCCTCAAGGCCGTCGACCTCACCTCCAAGTACGCGTGGCTGTACGGCAGCGAGACCGCCCCCGGCAACAACCCGGGTGACGGCAGCCCCCGCCACATCTACGACGAGGCCAACATGATGCTCGGCACGACCGTGCCGGCCGGGGCGAAGATCAAGCTGCAGAAGGACGCCGCCAACGGCAGCCAGTACGCGATCGACTTCGTCAACACCGAACAGGTCTCGCCGATCGCCAACCCCGACCCCGCGGCCTACACCGCGCCGACCGGGTTCACCCACCAGGACGTGCAGAACGCCCTGGACAAGGCCCGGATGGACACCACGGGCACCCTCAAGGGCGTCTACCTGCCGCCGGGCGACTACGAGACGGGCAGCAAGTTCCAGGTCTACGGCAAGACCGTCAAGATCATCGGCGCCGGTCCCTGGTACACCCGCTTCCACACCCCGTCCGCACAGTCCAACACCGACGCGGGCTTCCGCGCCGACTCCACCGCCAACGGCTCGTCCTTCTCGGGCTTCTCCTTCTTCGGCAACTACACCTCGCGCATCGACGGCCCCGGCAAGGTCTTCGACTTCGCGAACGTCGCGAACATGACGATCGACAACGTCTGGAACGAGCACACGGTCTGCCTGTACTGGGGCGCCAACACCGACAACGTCACGATCACGAACTCCCGGATCCGCGACACCTTCGCCGACGGCGTCAACATGACCAACGGCAGCACGGACAACCACCTCGACAACATCGAGGCCCGTGCCACGGGTGACGACAGCTTCGCCCTCTTCTCGGCGATCGACGCCGGCGGGGCGGACGAGAAGAACAACCTCTACGAGAACCTGACGTCCCTGCTGACCTGGCGCGCCGCGGGCATCGCCGTCTACGGCGGCTACGCCAACACCTTCCGCAACATCCTCGTCGCGGACACGCTGGTCTACTCGGGCGTCACGATCAGCTCCCTGGACTTCGGCTACCCGATGAACGGCTTCGGGACCGACCCGACCAACCTCCAGAACATCTCCATCGTCCGCTGCGGCGGGCACTTCTGGGGCAGCCAGACCTTCCCGGGCATCTGGCTCTTCTCCGCATCGAAGGTCTTCCAGGGCATCCGCGTCAGCGACGTGGACATCGTGGACCCGACCTACAGCGGGATCATGTTCCAGACCAACTACGTCGGGGGCCAGCCGCAGAACCCGATCAAGGACACGGTCCTCACCAACGTGTCCATCACCGGCGCCCACCGCAGCGGTGACGCCTACGACGCCAAGTCGGGCTTCGGCCTGTGGGCCAACGAGATGCCGGAGGCCGGGCAGGGTCCGGCGGTCGGCTCCGTCACCTTCAACAACCTGACGATGAACGACAACTACCTGAACATCAAGAACACCACGTCGACCTTCACCATCAACACCAACCCGTAGCGGCCGGACGCGCGAGCGCCGTGGTCCCGGCCGGTCCTCCGGCCGGGACCACGGCGCTCCGTCGTCCCCGTCATCCGCGGCGTCCGCGGCCGTACGCCCACGAACCCCACCAGGCCGGGATCGGCGGATCGGCGGGGGCGGACGTCGGCTGGTCCGGGTGGAGTCCGAGCCGGCGCAGGGCGGCCGCGTCGACCCGTACGTCGAAGGTGCCGTGCCAGTGCCCGTCCGCCCCGATCCCGCACATGAGGTGGATCACCAGCTCGTGGCCGGCGAACGGCCACCAGTCGACACCCCGGTCCCGCAGTCAATGGACCATCAGCTCGGCCGGCCGGGGGCAACCCGGCAGGTTCTCGTAGCTGAACAGGGTCACCCATGCGTCCGGTTCACGGTCCATGCCCCCATGCTCGCGCAGCACGACGGCGTGCCGCAGCGGGATTTCGCCGCGGCACGCCGTCGAGGGGGGACGGGGTGGGCCGTGCCGGCCACGGGGATGCGGCGGCACGGCCCGGATCGGTTGCCGGTCAGCGGCGGCCGCCCCAGGACTTCACGTCGACGACCTGGCGGTGGTCGTTGCGCAGGGTCGCGGCGTCGCGGCGGTCCCAGACGGAGTTGCGGCGGTCCTGGAAGACGTCGCGCCGGCTGTCGCGGCCGAAGCCGGTGTGCACGCGCACCTTGGAGTGGCCGACGAGCCGCACGTTGTTGAAGCGGTAGCGGTTGCCCTCGCGGTCCGACAGGGTCCAGCCACGCAGGTTGACCGTACCGCGGCCGGTGTTCACCACTTCGATCCATTCGTCACCGCCGCGGCCGAACCGGCCGTGGCCGTCGCGGGTGTTGACGTCGCCGATGACCACCCGGGACCGTCCGTGGTCGCGGTGGTCGGCCGCGGTGGCCGGCAGGGAGGCGGCGGCCACGACCGCTCCGGAGGCGAGGACGGTGGCGATGACGCGGCGGGTGATACGAGCAGACATGATGCCCCCTCAAACAAGGTGCGTTCCCGGCCCTTTCGGGCCGTTCCCGCGGTGCGGATGCTTCGGCGGTTGCCGATGACCCAACTCTGGCCCACCGGCGACGCACACAACCGGAACAATCGCTTCGCGTTACAGAATGCGGACATATCCGTAACTGTTAGCTGTAAGCGACATCTGTCAGTCTCGGGCGACATGTCGACTGACTGCGTGATGCACCCATCCGCCGGGTACCGCCTTCCGGGCTTCTCGCTGTCACCCACACGAGTGCCCTGATCGCCGGGCGCCCCCCGGCGGCCGGAGAAGGGCCCCGGTAACGGAGAATCGCGCCATGACGACACGCGACGCGGGCCACGGGAACGCCCCCGGACAGGACCACGGCTATCTGCTGGACAACCGCCGGGCCGAGGCCGGGACACGCTTCGCGGCCTTCGCCGAGCTCTTCGACCCGGTGACGTTCCGGCACGTCGACGCCCTGGGCGTGGGCGCGGGGATGCGCTGCTGGGAGGTGGGGGCCGGGGGCGCCTCCGTGCCGCTCGGGCTGGCCGCGCGCGTCGGCCCCGGCGGCGCGGTGGTCGCCACCGACATCGACGTGTCGTGGGCCCGCGGCGCCGCGGGCGGCGTGGTCGAGGTGCTGCGGCACGACGTCGCCGCCGACCCGCCGCCACCGGGCGGCTTCGACCTCGTCCACGCCCGGCTGGTGCTGGTGCACGTCACCGACCGGGCGGAGGCGCTGCGCCGCATGGTCGGCGCGCTCCGCCCCGGCGGGGCGCTGCTGCTGGAGGACGCGGACCCCGGGCTGCAGCCGCTGCTCTGCCCGGACGAGTCCGGACCGGAGCAGCGGCTCGCCAACCGTCTGCGCTCCGGCTTCCGCGCGCTGATGGCCGAGCGGGGCGCGGACCTGGCCTACGGGCGGACGCTGCCGCGCCTGCTGCGGGAGGCCGGGCTGGAGGACGTGGGGGCCGACGCCTACTTCCCGATCACGTCACCGGCCTGCGCCGTCCTGGAGGCGGCCACCGTGCGGCACATCAGGGACCGCCTCGTGGCGGCCGGTCTGGCCACCGACGAGGAGGTGGACCGCCATCTGGCGAACGTCGCGACCGGCACGCTCGACCTGGCCACGGCGCCGATGGTCTCCGCCTGGGGCCGCCGGCCGCTCAGCCCGGCGGCGTCCAGCCCGGATCCCGGCCGGTGAGGCCGAGCAGCCGGTCCAGCGGCGGCGCGGAGTCCGGGACGGGCACGGGCCGGCCGAAGGGCCCCGAGCCGTCGCCGGACGCCGCCCCGAACGAGGTGAGCAGCGCGAGCACGACCTGCACGGACGCCTCGTCGGGGCGGTACTCCAGCCCGGTGGACCGGGCCAGGTCCCAGCCGTGCACCAGCAGCTCGTTCAGGGCGAACCGGCCCGCGGCCTGCGCGGGCAGGGTGATCCCGCCGGCGCGGGTCTCGCCCTCCCACGCCCCGGGGGCGTCCCAGGCGCCGGACAGCTCCGTCAGCAGGACGGGCAGCAGCTGGCGCCAGGCGTCCGGGAGCCCGGGGACGGAGGAGCCGGGATCGGTGTCCGTGGCCGGGCCGAAGTCCTTGCGGGCGGCGTCCCGGAAGGCCGCGCAGAGCCCGGCGACGTGCCCGACGAGGTGCGCCACGGTGTAGTCGGGACAGGGCGTGGGGGCGTCGAGTTGCTTGTCGGCGATCTGCTCCAGCAGGGCGCTCACGTCCCGGGCGGCCGGGCGGAGGTCGGGATGACGTGTCATGGGGTCCCCTGGGTCGGTGGTCGTCCGGGTCGGTGGTCGTCCGGGTCGGTGGCCGTCACGATGGGGACCGGTGCGGCGCCGCGAACTCATCGGTGTGCCGCCGCAATGCCCCTGTCACGGCGCGTCCTCGCAGGTCACAGCGGTGGGGCACGCACCGCGTGCCTCAGATCTTGACGGCGGGCAGTATTGGTCTGTGGGAATCCTTGGGTGTGCCAGGGCCGGGTGGGCGTGACGGGTGGACATGCGCGGCACGCTGTTCGCCGACGCCCCTGACGGTTTCCCCCGGTCCAGAGGCGACGCCTTCGCCGTCGTGGACGCCCGGGGCACGGTGACGAACTGGACCCCCGGCGCGGAACGGCTGCTCGGCTGGGCGGCCGAGCAGGCCCGCGGTCCGGTGTCCCGGCTGCTGTGGTCCCGCTCCGACGGCGCCCGCCTCGCGGGCATCGTGTGCCCCGAGCACTCGGTCTTCCTGGGCCCCCTGCTGCTGCGGCACCGGGAGGGCGCACCCGTCGGGGTGCTGCTGTGGGGGCACCCCCTCGCGCGGGACCTGTGGCTGCTGCAGGCGGAGAACGCCGACGCGGTGCGCCACGACGACCTGCTCGGCGCGCTGCTGCGCGGGCTGTTCACCGAGTCGCCGTTCATCATCGACGTCTTCGACACGGACCTGCGCTTCCTGGCCCGCAACGACTCCCAGATCCGCGCCACGGGCTTCCCCGACGACTTCGTCGGGCTCACCATGCGCGAGGTGGCCCCGACCGGGCTGCTGGACACGGACGCCTTCGAGGCGCGCCAGCGGCTGGTGCTCACCTCGGGCCGGGCGATGATCGGCAGCGAGGTGCGCGGCCGCGACCCCCGCGACCCGGACCGGGACACGGTCTGGTCGGAGACGATCCTGCCGCTGCGCGGCGCCGACGGCGACGTCGTGGCCCTGGCGCACATGGTCTTCGACCTGACCACGGAGGCCCGGGCCCGGGAGCGGCTCGACCTGGTCAACGAGGCGAGCGCGCGGATCGGCAGCACCTTGGACGTGCTGCACACCGCCCAGGAGCTGACGGACGTGGCGGTGCCGCGGTTCGCGGACTTCAGCTACGTCAACCTGCTGGACCCGGTGATGGGCGGTGAGGAGCCGCTGCCCGGACCGGTCGCCGAGGCGGTGCCCCTGCGCCGCGCGGCGGCGACGATGGTCCCCGACGGCCCGGCGCAGACGGTGGTCTCGCCGGGCGAGGTGGACCACTTCGCGTCCCTGCCCGGCACCCCTGCCGCCAGGGCCCTGGCCAACGGCAAGCCGGTCCTGCTGACGGGCGAGGAGCTGCTGGTCGAGCTGGAGGCCGCCGATCCCGCCCGCGCGGAGATGGTCCGCGGCTTCGCCGTGCGGTCCTGGCTGCTGGTGCCGATGTTCGCCCGCGGGGCCGCGCTGGGCGTGGCCCTGTTCGTACGGTTCACCCGGGCCCATGCCTTCGAGGCGGACGACGTCCTGCTCGCCCGGGAGTTCGTCGCACGCGCCGCGGTCTGCATCGACAACGCCAGCCGCTACACCCGGGAACGCGCCACGGCCCTGGCCCTGCAACGCAACCTGCTGCCGCAGCGGCTTCCCACCCTGGCCACCGTGGACGCGGCCTCACGCCACCTGTCGCAGGGCGGCCACCCCGGGCTGGGCGGCACCTGGTTCGACGTCATCCCGCTGTCCGGCGCGCGGACCGCCCTGGTCATCGGCGAGGCGGGCGGGCACGGGCTGCACTCGGCGGTGTCCATGGGCCGGCTGCGGACGGCGGTGCGGACGCTGGCGGACCTGGACATGGCGCCGGAGGAACTGCTCACGCACCTGAGCGACCAGGTCAAGCGCCTGCGCGACGAGCAGGGCTGGCCGACGCCACCCGGAGCGGGCGCCCCGACCTGCCTCTACTCGATCTTCGACCCGATCACCATGCGCTCCCTCGTCGCCAGCGCGGGGCACGCGATGCCGGCGCGGGTGAGCCCCGACGGCCAGGTGTCGGTGCCCGGGACCCCCGCGACGCCCGGGCTGGGCACCGGCGGGGTGCCGTTCGAGTGCGTGGAGGTGGCCCACGCCGACGGCGACCTGCTCGCCCTCTACACCGAGGGGCTGCTCGCGCCGGAGACGGGGGACGGGACGGCGCTCCGGCTGGGCCGGGCGCTGGCCGGGGCCGGGGCCTCCGCCCGGAAGGGGCCGGGTGAGGTCGCGGACGAGGCACTGCGCCGGCTCGTGCCCGGCGGGCGCTGCGGGCAGGACGTGTCGCTCCTGGTGGCACGGCTGCACCGGTTGCCGCCGGACCGGTACGCCACCTGGGACCTGAGGGACGCGCCGGAGTCGGTCGGGCGGGCGCGGGGGCTGGTGACCGGGAAGCTGGCCGAGTGGCACCTGGAGGAGCTGGAGTTCACCACCGAACTGCTGGTCAGCGAGCTGGTCACGAACGCGATCCGCTACGGCTCGCCGCCGGTGCGGCTGCGGCTGATCCGCGACCGCCGGCTGATCTGCGAGGTCGGCGACGGCAGCAGCACCTCCCCGCACGTCCGGCGTGCCCTGGAGACGGACGAGGGCGGCCGCGGGCTCTACCTGGTCTCGCAGGTCGCGTCGCTCTGGGGGACGCGCTACCACGCCCGCGGCAAGACCCTCTGGGCCGAGCAGCCGCTGCCCGCGCCGGACGGGGCCGCGGAGGACGCCTGACGGCCGGCGCCGGCCAGGCCCGAGCGGCCTCCTCCGGGCCGCGGCCTCCTCCCCCGGCCGCCGGATCAGACCGCCGGATCAGCCGCGCGGGTCGCACGGACCCCGTACGCGCCGCCGGGCACCGCGGCGACGGGCACCTCGGTGACGGCGTCGGCGCCGCAGGTGTTGCGCAGCAGGAGGAGCGCGGCGTCGTCGTGCAGCCTGCCGCCGACGTGGTCGAGCAGGTCGCCGTGGAGCGCGGCCAGGGTCCGTGCGGGGTCGTCGGTCAGGTGGCGGGTGACGCGCTCGTCCAGGGGGTAGAAGCGGCGGCCGTGGTCGCGGGCCTCGATGACGCCGTCGGTGTACAGCAGCAGCTGGTCGCCCTCGGAGAAGGGCAGCACCTGGAGGACCGGGTCCTCCCCGGCGAGGGCGCGCAACCCCAGCGGCGGGACGTGGCCGGAGGACTCGACGGCGACGACGTCGCCCCCGCGCAGCAGGAGGGGGTGGGCGTGGCCGCAGTTGACGATCTCCATGCGGCCCGGGCCCGGATGCCCGACGACGACGGCGGTGACGAAGTCGTCGGGGCCGAGGTTGCGGGCCAGGCTGCGTTCGATCCGGTCGACGACGTCCAGCAGGTCGGGCTCGTCGTAGGCGGCCTCGCGGAACACGCCCAGCACCAGGGCGGCGGTGCTGACCGCCGGCAGTCCCTTGCCGCGGACGTCGCCCACGATCAGGCGCACCCCGTACGGCGTGGGCACCAGCGCGTACAGGTCGCCGCCGATCCGGGCCTCCGCCGCGGCGGCGCTGTAGCGGACCGCCACCTGGAAGGGGCCGACGGTCTCGGGCACGGGCAGCAGCAGCGCCTGCTGGGCGGCCTCGGCCACCGAGCGGACGGCCGCGAGCACGCGCTCACGGCGCTTGCGGGCGGCGGCCCCCAGCCCGCTCGCCAGGGTGACGGCGGTCAGCGCGCCCAGCACGATGGCGAGCTTGTCGCCCGGCATGCCCGTGTACGCGCCGAGGACGGCGGCCAGCGCCACGGTGAGCACCCCGACGCGCAGTACGCGCCAGGGGCCCCCGATGGCCGCGGCGAGCGCCGGGCCGACGGCGAGCAGCGGCAGCCAGTCGGGCCCGCTGCTGCTGACGAAGGCGACGAGGGCCACCGCGCAGATGATCAGGAACGGCGCTCCCGTGGCGACGTGCCACGTCGGGCGGCCGCCGTGGGGCTGGTCCGGGGCTTGACTCATGTTCGTCCGCAATCCCTGCCTGTGCGAGGCGTCACACCGCCGCTGTCCGTTTCAACCAGTTAATGGGTGTATGACCCAGGCCACAAGGGTGGGGATTTCAGATAGTGAGCGACAGGCCCCGCGTCACACGGCTCGCCGTGGGGAGCAGCCTGGCGCGTACCGCGTCGAGGGCGGCGACGCGGTCCGCGCGCAGCGACACACCGAGGGAGCCCAGGGTGGCGCCGCAGTAGACGGGCACCGCGATGCAGACCGTGCCGAGGGCGTACTCCTCCAGGTCCATGACGGCGGGCGGGGCGGGGACGTCCTCCAGGCGCCGCAGCAGCTCGGCGCGGCGGGTGATCGTGCGCGGGGTGAGATCGGCCAGCGGGTGCCGGGAGAGGTAGTCGTTGCGGGCCTCCTCGTCCAGCTCGCGCAGCACGCACTTGCCGAGCGCGGTGGCGTGTCCCGCCTCCTCGAAGCCCACCCACAGGTCGACACGCGGGGTCCGGGGGCCGTCGACGATGTCCGCCACCCGGATCTCGCCGTCCTCGTAGAACGTGAGGTAGGCGGCGGCCGACAGCTCGTCGCGCAGCGCGGCCAGCGCCGGCCGGACGCGGCTGAGCGGCATCTGGGGCCGGCTCGCGGCGTGCAGGGCGTCCAGCTTCTCGCCGAGGGCGAAGCCGCCGTCGTCGAGTTTGCGCACGTAGCCGTCGTGGGTCAGGGTCCGCAGCAGGTGGTAGGCGGTGGCGAGCGGCAGTTCGGTCTCGCGCGCCAGCTGTTTCGCCGGCGCGCCGCACTCGTGTGCACCCACCGCCTCCAGCAGGCGGAAGGCCCGCTGGACGGACGTGATGAGCGTCGGCCCGCCCTGAGCAGCCATGACTCCAGCCTGCGCCCCGTGTCCTGCCGCGGCAAGCGACGGCGGGGAACGGCCGGGGACACCGTGCGGTGCGTCCCGTGCGGCTTCGCGCGGACGCCTGCGTCGGCGCGCGCCGCTGTGCCACAGTGACGGCACGACGGTGCTCAACCCCGGGGGGAACGGTGCCGATGGACCTCATCGTCACGACACAGGCGCGAGACGCCGAGGACGAGCTGCGCTCGTTCCACACCTGGCTGCTCGACGACTCCTATGTGCGGCGCAACGCCAAGGTCACCCTCGACGGGCGCGGCCCGGCGCCCGGCCGCGTGGGCGGCGGCACCCTGGACGGTGTCCGGATCGCCCTCGACAGCGGCTTCCGGCTGGCCAACCTCGCCCTGGCATGGCTCGCCTGGCACGCCGCGCGCGCCTCGGCGCCAGAGCTGACCTTCGAGCACGACGGCGTCGCCGTCACCCTGTCCGGGCAGGACGTCGAGACCGCCACCCGCGTCCTGGAGTCGCTGCGCCCCACCGACCGGTGACGCCCGCCGGCGGGCGTGCCGGTGCCGGTGCCGGTGCCCGCGGCTACGCCTGCGCCAGGGCGAACACCGTGCCGGCCAGGGACCGCCAGGCGAGGTCGGAGTCGGGCGTGGCGGCGTGCGGGGAGCGGAAGTCGCCGAGGAAGGCGGCGACGTCGTCCAGTTGCCAGCGCAGGGCGTAGAGGGCGATGGCCTCCCGGTCCGGGCGGTGGCCGGTCGCGTCCTGGTAGCGGTCGAGGTCCCCGGGCCCGGCGGCGACCAGCCACAGGTCGCGCTCGGGCGGGGCGAGGCCCACGGTGTCCCAGTCGACGAGCGCGTACCCGGCGCCCTGGCGCAACAGGTTGCCGGGGTGCGGTTCGCCGTGGGTGACGACGCGTCCCGCTCCGTCGCGTTCGAGGGCGGCGGCACGCCGGTCGAACTCCGCCAGCCGGCGCCGGAGCACCCCTTCGTGCTCCCTCGTCAGGTCCCTGGCCCGCTCGGCGTACGGGCCGCCGTGCCAGGGGTCGTCCAGCCCGGCGAGGACCGACTCCAGCGCGGCGCGCCCGGGGAGGGCGAGCCGCGGGCGCGGTATGGGGGCCGGAGGCGGCGTCCGGTGGAGAACGGCGAGGGTGTCCAGCAGGGCGCCGCGTTCGCGTGCGTCGAGGCGGTCGCCGAACTGCCCCGCGACGCCGTCCGCGTGGGGGAAGACGCTCACCCCGTACCGCGTGCCGGCCCGGAGCACCGTGCCGCCCCCGGCGGCGGGCAGTGGGGCGACCACGAAGTCCCGTCCCGGGTGTGCCCGCAGGGCGAGGGCGGTGTCCATGGCCCGGCTCAACCCCGCGAAGGCCGCGTCGGCGTCCGCGCCGCAGTGACCCTTGTGCACCAGGTCGGCCACGGTGACGAACCACCGGCCGCCGTGCACGTCGGCCGCCGTCCAGTGGTGGTCGCCGAACCCGACGGGTTCGTGCGTCCACGACGCCACGTCGATCCCCCACGCGCGCAGCGCGTCACCCAGCTCCGCCTCGCCGATCCCCTCGGGCCGCTCCCTCATGCGACGACCCTAAGCGCTGCCGCGGGGCTCCCGCCCCGGAGGGGTACGTTGCCGGCCGTCCGCCAGGGCGGGGCGGGGGCGGGGGGAAAGCGCGTGCGGCATAGAGTGCTGATCATCCGTCCCCCGGAAGGACCGACGCAGATGTATGACGCACTCCTCGCCGAGACCGTGACCGTCACCGGTCACGGCGGCGACCGCATCGAGGCGTACTCCGCCCGCCCCATGGCCCCCGGTCCGTACGGCGGCGTCGTGGTTATCCACCACATGCCCGGCTACGACGACCCCACCAAGGAGATCACCCGCAGGCTCGCGGCGGAGGGCTTCGCCGCCGTCTGCCCGAACCTCTACAGCCGCGAGGCACCGGGCGCCTCGCCGGACGACGCGGCCGCGGCGGCGCGCGCCCAGGGCGGCGTGCCCGACGAGCGGTTCCTGGGTGACGCCGCGGGCGCCGCCGCGTACCTGCGCGGCCTGCCGTCGTCCAACGGCAAGGTCGGCGTGATCGGTTACTGCTCCGGTGGGCGTCAGGCGTTCCTCGCCCTGGCCTCGCTGGACGTGCAGGCCGGTGTCGACTGCTACGGCGCCTTCGTCGCGGGCCGGCCGCCGGAGGGCTTCCCGCTCCAGGTCGAGCCGATCGTCCACCTGGCGAAGGACCTGCGCGGCCCGCTGCTGGGCCTGTTCGGCGCCGAGGACAGCTACCCCTCCCCCGAGCACGTCGCCGAACTGGAGACGGAGCTCAAGGCGCAGGGCAAGCCGTACGAGTTCCACACCTACGAGAACGCGGGCCACGCCTTCTTCGCCGTGAACCGTCCGAGCTACCGCCCCGACGCGGCGGTCGACGGCTGGTCGAAGGTCCTGGCCTTCTTCAGGGAGAACCTCTGATGTGCACGTACCTCACCGAGAAGATCCGCATCGAGGGCAGCGGCAAGGGCGCCCAGGGCTACTTCGGGCTGACCGAGGCCATGGTCTACGTCGACCACCCGCAGCACGCGCCGTACGAGCACACCGTCAACATCGACTTCCTCAACCCGGCGCTCGGCCCCTCGGCCCGGGTCGCCGTCGAGCTCACCGAGGAGGCGGCGCTGGCGCTGGTCGACGCGATCCGCTCCGCCCTTGCGGCGGCCCCGCCGGGGCTGGCCTCCTCCGGGCGGACCGTGCCTGCGGCGCACTGACCGGACGGGCCGTCACCCCGGGACCGTGACCTGGACCAGGGCGTGCGTACCGCTGGTGCGCCACGCGGTGCCGCCGGCGTCCAGCCGGGCCACGGTCTCCGGGGCGAGCCCGGTGACGGTGTCGGACTTGAGGGTGCGCAGGGTGGCGAGCGGGCCCGGGAACCATGCGGTGACGTCGGCGAACGGCACGGTCGGGGGCCACAGCCGGTCGTCCACCAGGCGCCGGTAGTTGAGGTCGCCCTTCATCACGGTCAGCCGCGCCGCCGCGAACCGCTCCCGCAGGTCGTCCGGCGTGTCGCGGTAGCCGAGCGGCGCGCAGGCGAAGGGGTGCGCGACCAGGGCGAGCCGGCCCTCGCGCAGGGCCGCGAGCAGCCGTCCGCCGATGCGGGCGGCCTCCCCGGTCTCACCCGGGGCGGCGGTCATCCGGCGCAGGCAGGACAGGACGTCCTGGGTGGTGGCGTCGGAGACGTAGTACGGGCGTGGTTTGACGAGCAGTTGGACCTCGCGGGCGCGTCCGCTCGCGAGGAGGTGGTCGACGAGGGCGAGGTCGGCCAGGATCTCGCGGGCGCTGTTGTCGGCGACCACGACGACGGTGCCGCCGTCCAGCAGGGACCACAGCCGCTCCGACTCGTCGGCGACGAACGTGCCGGAGGCCTCGGGGTCGGCGGACCCGGCCACCATCGTGAAGCCGAGGTCGGCCTGGTTGCCCCACACGGCGGCCGCGAGCAGCGTCCGTTCCCGCTCGGCGGGGGCGAGCCCGGGCAGCGCGTCGAGGGCGGCGAGGTCGGCGGCGAAGCCGGGACCGTCCAGCTCGGCGTCCTTGAAGGGGGCGAACGGGTCGACGCCGTGCCACGCCCCCGCGGCGAGGTATCCGGCGGGGTCGAGGAGCCGGCGGTAGAAGTACGACTCGGACCACAGGAAGGGCAGTTCGGGCCACGGCCGCCCGAAGCGGCCCTCGCCCCACTCCTCCCAGGCCGCCCGGTCCGGCGCGTCCTGCGGCAACGCGGCGACCGTGCCGGAGCGCGACTCCTCCAGGAGTGCCGCGAAGCCCCGGCGGCGCTCCGGGCCGTACGGGACGGCGTCCAGGATGCGCCGTACCAGCACGGGGTGCCGCTCTTGGAAGACGCTCCGGGCGAAGGACCCGGGCTCGTCACAGGTGATCGCCGGTGCCTGCGGGAGCCGGGGGCCGGGGGTGTCCTCGGGGTGTCCACCCATGCGTCGTCGTCCTCCAGCGGTCGGGGGCGGGGCAGCCGTCGCGGGCATTGTCACAGGAAGCGGAGGGGAAGTGGGGCATCCAGGCCGTACGCGGCCGTGCGGCACGCGCGGTTCCCCTCCGGCGCGGCCTCGGGCACGCTGTCCGCGGCGGGTCGGCCGGGAGCGGGTCGGACCCGCCCGGATGCACGGGGATGTACGGGGAGCGACGGGAACGTACGGGGAGCGACGGGGAGGACGCATGGGCGGGGCAGGGCAGACGGGAACGGGGGACGGCATGCCGGCGACGGTCGTGCTCGGGGACGTGGGGCCGCGCGTGACGGACGTCGTGACCGCGCTGGGGCTCCTGACGGGTCTGGACGCGGAGCGGTGCCGGTCCCTCACGGACCGGAGCCCGGTGGCCGTGCTGCGGGACGTGCCGGAGGCGGACGCCGAGGCGGCCGTCGCCGCACTGCGCGCCGCCGGGGCCACCGCCGGGATCGGCGGTTCCGGGCCGGGGTCGCGGCTGGACCGGGCTCTCACCCAGGGTCGGGAACGGCCGCTGCCGCCGGAGGTCGCGCGCCTGCTGCGGGACGTGGACGCCCCGCCGAGGCTCGCGGCCCACCTGCGGCTGGTGCACGACGTGGCGTACGAACTGGTCGCGTGGGTGGGGCGGTACAGCCCGGTCCTGGCCGTCGACCGGGAAGCCGTGCTCTTCGGCGCGGCCACCCACGACATCGGCAAGGCGCTGCACGTCGCCGAACTGTCGGGCCCGGGCAGCGCCCACGAGGACGCGGGCCGCGCGCTGCTGCTGGCGCGGGGCGTCACGCCGCGCCTGGCACGGTTCGCGGCCACCCACGGCTCGTGGACGGACGCGGCCGTCACCATGGAGGACCTGCTGGTGAGCGTGGCCGACAAGGTATGGAAGGGAAAGCGCGTCACGGAACTGGAGGACCTGGTCGTGGACCGGCTGGCCGGGGCGACCGGCGACGAGCGCTGGGAGGTGTTCCTGGCACTGGACGGGTTCCTCTCCGGCGTCGCCGCCGACGCGGACCGGCGGCTGGACTTCCACTCCTCGTTCCCCGCGGTCCGGGGCGCGGTGGGCCGCACTTCCTGGGCGCCCGAGCCCGGCGGTGCGTGAGGCGGCGTCAGGGGCGGGCCGGACCCCGACCGCTGACCGGGCCCGGTCAGCGGTCCGGTTGCCGCCGGCCGGGGCGCGACACGTCGTACAGGACGCGTTCCAGCGGCTGTCCGGGCCCGGAGATCGTCATGCGGGGCGAGATCCGCATCACGGTCCACGCGAACGGCGACGTCGTCGACACGGCCGGGCCCGTGCTCGCCCGAACCGGCTACCTGGAAGTGCGTGTCTCGGCCACCAGCCCCTGTATGACCGGCTGACCGCCGTCAACAGGCGCCCCACGCGCCCCCTTTGCGGCCTGGAGAGACACCGGCGACGCAAGACGCCCCTCCCTCGGTGTCGTTCGGGTGCACGACCGGCCGCGAGATGATGGTCCCGCCGGCGATCACCGCCCGGCAGGGTCGACGTATCGGGCCGCGTCCTGGCAGGGTCGGGACCGGCGTTCACGGCGCGGGGGTACGAGAGTGGCAGGGATGACCGGGTGCACGGCGACCGAGCGCCCGGACCTGCCGGTTCCCGGAACCGCGTCCCGCCCGGGCGGCCGGCCGGGACCGGGGCCGCGGGCTGCGCGGTTCGGGCTGAGGGCGGGAGCGGGGAGGCCGTGCCGGTGACCGACCGTTCGAGGCTCCTCGCATCGCGCATGCGGCTGCCGCTCGCCGGCCCCTGGACGGTGGACGCAGGGCTGACGCTGCTCGTACTGGCGGCCGAGACCATCCCGTTCGTCGTGCCCCGCTCCCCGTCACTGCCGCCCGCCACCTGGGCGTCGTACGGCCTGACGGCGCTCGGCGTGCTGCCCCTGTTGTGGCGGCGCCGGGCGCCGGTGGCCGTGCTCGCCGCCGTCCTCGCCGCGCAGGCGCTCTACCGGTTCACGGTCGACGGGCCGGGGCAGCCCCTGCCGTACAACGCGCTGGTGGCGCTCTACACGGTCGCCGAGCTGACGCCGGCCAGGTGGCGCGTCCCCGTGGCCGCGGGAACGCTGGCGCTGATCTTCCCGTCGGTGGCGCTGAACTCCGGTGAGGCCAGGGAGCTGCTGTTCTCGCTGTTCCTCTTCGGCGCGGCCTACGGATTCGGCCGTCTCACGCACACCCGCAAGGCCTACACGGCCGCCCTGGAGGACCGGGCGGCCCAGCTGGAACGGGCGAACCGCATCGAACGGGAGCAGGCGGCGGCAGCGGAACGGGCCCGGATCGCGCGGGAGATGCACGACATCCTCTCGCACGCGGTGAGCCTGATGGTGGTGCAGGCGGAGGCGGGACCGGTCGCGGTCCGTACGGCGCCGGAGCGTGCCGAGGCGGCGTTCGAGGCCATCTCCGGGACGGGGCGCGACGCGATGGCGCAGCTGCGCAGGATGCTGGGGGTGCTCAGGCAGGACACGGGGGTCCCGGAGCCCGCGTCCCGCAAGCCGCTGCCCGCCCTGGTGGACCTTCCGCTGCTCGTGGAGCAGGTGGTCTCCGGCGGTCTCGCCGTCACGTACGTGCCCGTGGGCCTTCCGGGGTCCCTGTCGCCGGCTGCCGAGGCGACCGTCTACCGGATCGTGCAGGAGTCGCTGACCAACGTGGTCAGACACGCTTCCGCCGAATCGGCCGTGGTGCGCGTCGAGTTGGGCGCCGGGGCAGTGGAGGTGACGGTCACCGACGACGGCAGGGGCGCCGTGGCCGGCACCGCCGGAGGGCCGGGCGGTGGCACGGGGCACGGTCTGATCGGGCTGCGCGAGCGGGCCGCGGCGCACGGCGGGACCGTCGAGACGGGCCCGGGCCCGGGCGGCACGGGATTCCGGGTGAGGGTGCGCTTCCCGGTGGCGGACGACTTCACGGAGGTGGACGGGTGACGATTCGCGTGGTGGTGGCCGACGACCAGGAGCTGGTGCGCAGCGGCTTCGCCATGATCCTCGACGCCCAGCCCGGCATCGAGGTGGTCGCGGAGGCGGCTGACGGCGCCACGGCGGCGGAGGCCGTACGGCTCCAGGGCGCGGACGTGGCGCTCCTGGACGTCAGGATGCCGGGCACGGACGGGATCGAGGCGTGCCGCGCCATCAGCGCCGCGACCGGCTGCCGGACGATCATGCTCACCACCTTCGACTCCGACGAGTACGTGTACGAGGCGCTGCGCGCGGGGGCGAGCGGCTTCCTCCTCAAGGACGTCAGACGTGACGACCTGGTGCACGCGGTGCGGGTGGTGGCCGCGGGCGACTCCCTGCTCGCCCCCACCGTGGCGCGCCGGCTGGTCGAGGAGTACCGGCGCCGGCCCCGGCCGTCCTGGGCGCCTCCCTCGGCACCGCTCGACGCGCTGACCGCCAGGGAGCGCGAGACGCTGCTGCACCTCGCCCGGGGGCTGTCCAACGCCGAGATCGCGGCCGCGCTGACGGTCAGCGAGCACACCGTGAAGACCCATGTCGGCAACGTGCTGGCGAAACTGGGGCTCAGGGACCGCATCCAGGCCGTCATCTGCGCGTACGAGACCGGACTCGTGACCGCGGGGGAAGCGGCCGCCGCCGGGCACCCGGCCGGCGATCCCCCGCCCGGGGGAGCCGGTCCGGCCCCCTCCCCCGCGCGGGCGAGCCGGGGCCCGCGGCAAGACCGCTCGCCCGGGCGATCCGCTCGGGGGCGGTGATCAACAGGATGGCAGGCAACGGCTCGAGCCGTTCCCCGTCGTCAGGAGACCACACGATGAACACCCGTGCCCGCACCTCCACGCGCACCCGTACCGCCCTGGCCGCCGTCCTCGCCCTGAGCGCCGTGACCTTCCCGGCGGCCCGGGCGGCGGTGGCCGCTCCACCCCTGTCGCCGTCCGCGTGCGCTTCCACCGCGCACACGGGCGGGCTCGACACCGCGGCGCTGTGCGCGGCGCTCGGCTCGCTGCCCGACTCGGGCACCACCGCGGCGCTCGTCCGCGTCGGCGGCACCGACGGCACCTGGCGCGGCAGCGCGGGTGTGCACGACCTGGACAGCGGACGCCCGGCCGATCCGCGGGGCCGTTTCCGGGCCGGCTCGGTGACGAAGGTGTTCACGGCGGCGGTGGTCCTGCAACTCGCTGCCGAGCGGAAGGTGGACCTCGGCGCGCCCGCGCGCCACTACCTGCCGGCGCTGATCCCCGCGGCGTACGGGGGCGTCACCGTACGGCAGTTGCTCGACCACACGAGCGGCATCCCCGCGGCGGACATGCCGGCCGACACCGTCGAGGGGGCCTACGCCCACCGGTTCGACCTCTTCACGCCCGAGGACATGGTCGCGAACGCGACCGCGAAGACAGCCGAGTTCGCGCCCGGCACGCAACAGCACTACCTCAACATCAACTACACCGTGCTGGGTCTGCTCGTCGAGAAGGTCACCGGACACGCCTACGAGGAGGAGGTCGGCCGGCGGATACTGCGGCCGCTGCAGCTCCGGAACACCTCCTACCCCGGCACCGACCCGCGCATCAAGGGCCCCCACAACCACGGCTACCAGGCCTTTCCGCGCCCCGACGGCTCGACCGAGCTCCGCGACGTGACGGTGTGGGGCCAGACGGAGGGCTACGCGGCGGGTGATGTCATCTCGACCACCGCAGACCTGGAACGGTTCCTGCGGGCGCTGTTCACCGGCCGCGTGGTGCCGCGGCCGCAGCTGGAGGAGATGTTCACCCTGCCCGCGCCGTCGGTGCGCGAGTACGGTTCGGGCGCCCCGGCCTCGTACAGCGCGGGGCTGTCCGTGGTCACCCTCGGCGGCCGCGAGGTCTGGGGCAAGACGGGCAGCCGGTACGGCTACACCAGCGTCATCGCCGCGACCCGCGACCTGTCCCGCACGATGGTGGTGAACGTCGGTGCCACCGACGCGAAGGGCGAGGGCATGAACCCCACCGAACTGGCCTTGCTCGTGGCGGCGTTCGGGCCTCCGTCCGCCTGAGACGGCCCGGCCGTTCCCCGGGCCGGGCCGGCAGCGGGCGCCTCGCTCACTGGGCGCAGACCGCCGACGCCACGAAAGTGCTGGGCTGCTCCGACGCGGGGACGACCACCGTCCAGCCGTTGCCGACCAGGTCCGAGGACCGTACGGGAACGGGCGGTCCCGTGAGGAAGGCGACGCCCCCTCCGGTCACCGTGGTGCCCGGCGGGCACTGGGCGGTGGCCACGGAGTCGCCCTCCGTGTCCGTGGGTACCGGCTGGCTGGTGACCCTCGTCGTACGGACAGGTCCGGGCGGACCAGGGGGACCGGAGGGACCGGCAGGACCGGCAGGACCGGCAGGACCCGATGGGCCCGCGGAGCCCGGCGCACCCGACGGCCCTGACGGGCCCGGGGGTCCCGCAGGGCCGGCCGGGCCCGAGGGGCCGGGAGGCCCGGGAGGCCCGTGCCGGCCCGGGGGCCCCGGGCAGTAGCCGGGCAACGCCGGTGAGAAGAAGCACGGGTGTGCCGTGCTCTGCTCGCCCCCGCGGGCCGCTGCGGGCATCGCGGGAGCCTCCCGGGCGCTGCCCGTCGGTGCCGCGGCGGCAACGGTGCCGGAGGCCAGTGCCACGGCCGCCACCCATGCGCCCACCCGGCGCGACCGTTGCGTCCTCTCCGGCGAGGGCCCGGTTGCGCGGTTCCGCATGTGTCCTCCCGGAGGGACTGGGGACGGGGGGCGATCCCCAGCAAGGTTCACGCCGGGAGATCACCGCCGCACCCCCCGCCGCCCGACCGGGTGACCGGGTGACCGGGCGGACGTCGGCCGTGGGCCGGGGGGTCGGCTGCCGGGCGGCCCCGCGGCAGCGGTCTCCGTGGGAGGGCTCAGGCGTCGGGGGGCGGCAGGGCGCGGAGCAGGGCTTCGAGCGCCGCCCGGTAGGCGTGTTCCGCCGGGGTGGCGTAGCCGATGACGAGACCGTCGCCGGCCGGATCGGCGGCCCCCGGGTGACGGAACTCGGCGAGGCCGTCCAGGGCGATCCCCTGCCAGGCGGCGGCCTTGACCGCGGACGCCTCCGTGCCGGGCGGCAGCCGGAGGACCACGTGCAGACCCGCCGCGATCCCGGTGACGCCGATGTGCGGGGCCCCTTCGGCGAGGGCGGTGACGAGCTGGTCGCGGCGGCGCCGGTAGCGCTGCCGCATGCGGCGGACGTGCCGGTCGTACTGTCCGGAGGCGAGGAACTCCGCGAGCGTGAGCTGGTCGAGCACGCTCGCCCATGCCTCGCGATCGCCCTTGGCGGCCAGCACGCCGTCGACGAGGTGCTCGGGCAGCACCATCCAGCCGATCCGTACCGCGGGCGAAAGGCTCTTGCTGACCGAGCCGAGGTGGACGACCCGTTCGGGGTCCAGGCCCTGCAGGGCGCCGACGGGCTCGCGGTCGTAGCGGAACTCCCCGTCGTAGTCGTCCTCGAGGACCAGGCCGCCGGTGGTGCGGGCCCAGTCGACGACGGCGGCGCGCCGGGCCGGGTGCAGCGGGCCGCCCGTGGGGAACTGGTGGGCGGGGGTGAGCAGGACGCCGCGCACCCGTGGATCCGCGGCCAGTTCCTCGACGCGGGCGCCCTGCCCGTCCAGGCCCAGCGGCACCGTGCGTACGCCCGCGCCCTCCAGGATCCCGCGGTGGAAGCCGAGCCCGTACGACTCCACCGCGAAGGGACCGCGCAGCACCCCGCCGCCGACGCCACGCGAGCCCGCGAACAGCAGCCGCAGCGCGTGGGCGAACCCGGAGCACACCACGATGCGTTCCGGGTCGACGCGCACCCCGCGGGCCCGGGACAGGTAGTCGGTGAGCGCGCGGCGCAACTCGACGCGGCCGCGCGGATCACCGGCCCCGAAGGCGTCGTCGGGTGCGGCGCCCAGGGCTCGCCGGGCAGCCGCGAGCCAGGCCGTGCGGGGGAAGGAGGCGGCCTCGGGGGTGCCCTGGCGCAGGTTGTGCGGGACGGGCCGTCCGGGGGCGGGCTTCGGCTTCCGGGGGCGCCCGGGCGGCGCGGCGCGTTCCGTCACGCGGGTCCCGGAGCCCTGACGTGCGGTCAGCCACCCCTCGGCGACCAGCTCGGCGTAGGCGTCGGCGACGGTGTTGCGGGCCAGGCCGAGGTCGGCGGCGAGCGAGCGGTAGGGCGGCAGTCGGGTACCCGGCGCGAGCCGTCCCTCGCGCACGGCCTCCCGCAGGGCGCGGATGAGCACGGCGCGGCGACTGCCCGGACCGGACAGGTCCAGGTGCAGGTCGCTGCTGACGCGCTCCGCTGAATTGACCCATGAATCCGGCACGGGAATGCACCCTAACCGAGGTCTTTCCCGGCCGTAGATTCATGGTCATGACGAACACCACGCAGACCCCGACCGCCGCCACGACCGCCCACGGCCACGCCCCGCGCGTCGACTTCGCCAGGGCCGCCCCCAAGGCCTTCAAGGCCCTCATCGGCTTCGACGCCGCCGCGCGCGAAGGCCTCGACCCGGCCCTCGTCGAGCTGATCCAGATCCGCGCCTCACTCCTCAACGGCTGCGCCTACTGCCTGCACATGCACACCTCCGACGCCCGGAAGGCCGGCGAGGACGAGGCCCGGCTGCACATGATCGGTGTGTGGCGGGAGGCCCGTACCTTCTTCACGGAGAGGGAGCGGGCCGCCCTCGCCCTGACCGAGGCCGTCACCCTCGTCTCCCACGGCGGCGTGCCCGACGACGTCTACGCCGAGGCGGCCCGCCACTTCGACGACGCGGAGCTGGCCCGCGTCCTCGCCCTGATCTTCACCATCAACACCTGGAACCGCATCGCCCTCAGCACCGGCAAGGTCGCCGGCGAGGACGGGAGGGCGGCCCGCTGACGGCGGCCGCGCGAACAGACGACTGCGCGAACGGCGGTCGCGGGGGCGGGGCCCGAAGGGCAAGGGCCGCGTTCGGTGGCACGAGTCGGCGCACGCGTACGGATCGGCGGCGCAGGTTCCGGGCCGGCCGTCCTCGACGTGACGGTCGCCGCGGCCCGTGCCGGCGGGAACGCGCGGTGACCGACTCCGTCACCAGGCAGCCGACCGATGCGCGGCGCGCGGCTCACCAGGCCGTGCCCTATGGCCGGTCAGCCGCCCAGGTGCGCTTCCACGAGGGCGTCGAGCGCGTCGCGCACCCGGGCCTGGCGGGCGATCGCCAACAGGGCCCTGGCCAGCACCGGTTCGGGCCGCCGGTCGGCGATGACCAACCCCACCCGGGGCCCGTGCGCCGGTCCTTCCAACGGCACCACGCGCATCCCCGGGGGCACCCCGAACATGTGCAGCCAGGCGTGCGAGATGACGCTCGACCAGCGCCCGCCCGAACCCGCCAGGTGCGCGTACAGCCCGGCGACGGAGTCCGTCTCGACGGCCGGCGCCGCGGTGACCCCGTCCGCGGCGAAGCACTCGTCCATGATCCGGCGGTTGCGCATCCGTGACGACAACAGGCACAACGGCAGCGCGGCGGCCTGCTCCCAGCGCGCCACCGGCAACGCCGCCGGCGGCGTGTCGTCGGGGGTCAGCAGCAGGTAGCGCTCCTCGTAGAGCGGGAAGCGGCGCACCTGGCGCAGGGCGTCGTCGTCCAGGTACGTCATCGCGACGTCGAGCTCGAACTCCCCGAGCCGGTCGCTGATCTCGCGCGAGGACAGTGACTCCAGGCTGACCCGCACCCCCGGGTGCCGCTCGCAGAACGGCGTCGTCAGCAAGGAGGCGGCGGTCAGCGCGGTGGGTATCGCGCCGAGCCGCAACGTGCCGGTCAACCCCCCTCGCATCTCGGAGAGTTCCTGCTGCAGCGCGTCCCGCTCGGCCAGGATGCGGTGCGCCCACAGCAGCACCCGTTCGCCCTCCGGGGTCAGCCCCTCGAAACGGCGGCCGCGCCGCACGATCGGCACGTCCAGCTCGCGCTCCAGCTTGCGGATGCCCGCCGACAACGAGGGCTGCGAGACGAAGCAGGCGTCGGCGGCACGCGCGAAGTGCCGTTCCCTGGCCAGGGCCACCAGGTACTCCAGTTGACGAAGCAGCATGGCTCACGGTCGCACACACCTGCACCGACTCGGGAGCCGGGTACGGCACTTGCGAGCCTCTTCTCGCGATGAGCCTGCCGATGCAATGGGGTAGGGGTATTCAAGCCCGCATCTGCGTTGGCTATGATCACCTCGCGGTCATTGCATACAGTCGACCAACGTGGTCGTCGAGAGACCGTAGAGACCGAGACTCGGAGGAGCAGCCCTGTGATGACCCGTCCCACGCACCGCCGGACCCTTCAGC
>NZ_JBEXYN010000008.1:0-269718 GCF_040630935.1 Streptomyces sp. NPDC005722 | reverse complement strand
ACCACCCTCATCGGCGAGCTCTCCGACGGCAGCGGCACCCCACCCCACCGGCGCCGGGCCCGCGCCCGGCCTGCGGGTCACCGGTGCGGCACTGAGCATCCTGGCGGCCCTGCTCCTCGGCTTCGTCGTGGACGTGGGCCTGCTCGGCCAGGTCCGCCACGCCCGCGACCAGCAGGTCGACTACGCCGCCCTGCGCAACGACCTCGCCAACGGCGTGGCACCCGTGGGCGGCTCGGGCGACGGCCTCAAGCCGCTGACCTCCGGCACCCCGGTGGCGGTGCTCTCCGTCCCCGGGCTCGGCCTGCGCGAGGTCGTCGGCGAGGGCACCACCTCGGAGGTCCTGACCCGTGGCCCGGGCCACCGCCGCGACACCCCGCTGCCCGGCCAGGCCGGCGTCAGCGTCATCATGGGGCGCCAGGCGACCTACGGCGGCCCGTTCCGGCACCTCGGCGGTCTCCACCCGGGCGAGCAGCTCACCGTGACCACCGGTCAGGGCGTGCACCGCTACCGCGTCGTCGCGGTCCGCCGCGCCGGTGACCCCCAGCCCGCGCCGCCCGCGGCCGGCAAGGGCCGCCTGACGCTGATCACCGCCGAGGGCACCCCCTTCATGCCGAAGGGCATCCTGCGGGTGGACGCGGACCTGATGTCCGACGTCCAGCCCGCCTCCGCCCCCGCCGTTCCGGCCGGCGCGCTGCCCGCCGAAGAGGCCGCGATGGCCGTCCAGGAGTCCGCCTGGCTGCCGGTCGTCCTGTGGGGCCAGGCCATGCTCCTCGCCGCCGCCGGTCTCGCCTGGGCCCACGCCCGCTGGGGACGGCGGCACGCCTGGGTCGTCGGCGTCCCCGTGCTCGGCCTGCTCGGCCTCCTCGTCGCGGACCACGCGGCACTGCTCCTGCCCAACCTGATGTGAGGACCCGTTCGTGACCGAGACCACCATCCCGCTCCCGCCGATCGCCGAGGACGCCCACGCCGGCGCGACCCTGGAGGCCCGCCGCATCTCGTGCTGGTTCGGCGACCACAAGGTCCTCGAACGGGTCTCCCTGACCATGCCCGCCGGGCAGGTCACCGCCCTCATCGGCCCCTCGGGCTGCGGAAAGTCCACCTTCCTGCGGACCCTCAACCGCATGCACGAGCTCGTGCCCTCCGCCTCCCTGGCCGGCGAGGTCCTGCTGGACGGCGAGGACATCTACGCCCGCGGACGCCGCCTCACCGAGGCCCGCCGCCGCATCGGCATGGTCTTCCAGAAGCCCAACCCCTTCCCGGCGATGTCGATCTACGACAACGTCACCGCGGGCCTCAAGCTCACCGGCCAGCGGGTCCGGGACTCCCTGAAGGACGACCTCGTCGAGGAGTGCCTGACCAAGGCCGGCCTCTGGAAGGAGGTCCGGGCCCGGCTGCGCCAGCCCGGCGGCGCCCTCTCCGGCGGTCAGCAGCAGCGTCTGTGCATCGCCCGCTCGCTGGCCGTACGGCCCAAGGTGCTGCTGATGGACGAGCCCTGCTCGGCCCTGGACCCCACCTCGACCCGGCGCATCGAGGAGACGATCCGCGAACTGGCCCACGAGGTCACGATCGTGATCGTCACCCACAACATGCAGCAGGCCGCCCGCGTCTCGGACCAGTGCGCCTTCTTCCTCGCCGAACAGGGCACGCCCGGTGGCATCGTGGAGCACGGCCCCACCACGGCCATGTTCGGCAGCCCGACCGACCCGCGGACGGCCGACTACGTGGAGGGCCGGTTCGGGTAAGGGGTGGTCATGCCTTCGTACACGTCCCCACCGCGGGCCCGGCCGGCCCGCGGGGTCCTCGCCGTCGTCGGCTCGGCCGCCGACGGCGTCGAGACCCTGCGCGAGGGACTCGTGCTGCCCGCGATCGCCCGCGGCTGGCGCGTCGCCGTCACTCTCACCCCGGCCGCCGCACTCCGGCTGCGTGAATCGGGCGAGACCGGGCGGCTGCGCGACGCCACCGGCCTGCCCGTACGCGACCGGTCGCGGCTCCCCGGCGAGCCGCGGCCCCATCCGGACCCGGACTGCTGCGTGCTGGCCCCGGCCGACGCCGACACCCTGGCCAAGCTCGTCCTCGGCATCGCCGACAACCAGGCCCTCACCCTGCTCGCCGAGGTCCTCGGCACCCCGCACGTGCCGCTCGTGGCCGTCCCCGTCGTCAGCGCGGCCCACGCCCGCCACCCCGCGTGGCCGGGCCACCTCGCGACCCTCCGCGCGGCGGGCGTCCACCTGCTGCCCGACCCGGACGCACGACCCCTGCCGGAACCGGGCGACGCGCCCGGCGGGCGCGGCCTTCCCTGGGCGGACGTCCTGGAGACGATCGACCGCGTGACGGGCTGAGGGAGCCGTCGCGGACCCGGGCCACCGGGGTCCCGCCGTTGGTGCGTTCGCTGTTCGGCCTTCACCTTTCCGCCGCCCCGGGTTGCGGCCGGCCGCGCATCCTTGCGCGATGCGGTCGGGCACGGGGAGTGACCCTCGATCGCGGTCGGGGCACGGACACCGTGCCCCGCGACAGGGGGGAACGACGGTTCATGGCAAGCGGTCGGCGATCAGCGGCAGATGATCCGCCGGTGCGGGTCCGCACCGGGACGTCGAGCGCGCATGAGCAGGCGCGCCCACCCCAGGCCCTCCGGTCACCCGCAACCGCACCACCACCACTGCCCGCACCCCTCCACACCGATCAGGAGTCACCCGCCATGCCCGGCCCGCGTCCGGCACTCTTCGTACGTCCGACCATCGTCACCGCCCTCTCCCTCCTTGCCGCCGTCCTGTTCGGCGCTCCCCCGGCGACCGCCGCGACACACGTACCGATCTCTGGTGCCGGGTCGACCTGGAGCCAGAACGCGCTCGACCAGTGGCGTGCCGACGTCCAGCAGGACGGCATGCACGTGAACTACAACGGCACGGGCTCGTCGGACGGCCGCAACCAGTTCCGCAACGGCACCGTGGACTTCGCCGCCTCCGATGTCCCCTACGGCCTCGACGACTCCGGCGTCGCCGACCCGCCGCCGTCGCGCCAGTACGCGTACATGCCGATCGTCGCCGGTGGCACGTCGTTCATGTACAACCTGAGCATCGGCGGCCGGCGCGTCACCGACCTGCGGCTGTCCGGCGAGGTCATCGCCAAGGTCTTCACCGGCCGGATCACGATGTGGAACGATCCCGCCATCAAGGCCGACAACCCGGCGCTGGCCGCCACGCTGCCCGCCCGCCGGGTCGTCCCGGTGGTGCGCTCCGACAGTTCCGGTACCACGGCGCAGTTCAGCACCTGGATGAGCAAGCAGTACCCGTCGCTGTGGGACGACTACTGCCGCGAGGCGGGCCGCAGCACCCCCTGCGGGACGGCGTCGCTCTACCCTGTCGCGCCGGGCAGCAGCTTCGTCCGCCTGGCAGGCTCGAACGGCGTGTCCGGCTACGTGGCGCAGTCCCGCAACGTGGGCACCATCACGTACGTCGAGTACTCCTACGCGGCGATCACGACTGGGTCCCCCGTCGCCAAGGTGCTCAACAAGGCCGGGTACTACGTCGCGCCCACCGCGCAGAACGTCGCGGTCGCCCTTCTGAAGGCGCGGATCAACGAGGACAGCTCCTCGCCCGACTACCTGACGCAGGCCCTCGACGGCGTCTACGACAGCACGGACCCGCGCGCCTACCCCCTCTCCGGGTACGGCTACGCGATCGTCCCGACCAAGGTGGAGCGCAACTTCACCCTGCAGAAGGGCGAGTCCCTCGGTGCCTTCGCGTACTACTTCCTCTGCCAGGGGCAGCAGCACGTGGACAAGCTGGGCTACTCGCCACTGCCCATCAACCTCGTCCAGGCGGGCCTGAACCAGGTCCGCAGGATTCCCGGCGTCGACGTCCAGAGCATCGACATCAAGAGCTGCCACAACCCCACCTTCTCCACCGACGGCACCAACACCCTGGCGCTGACGGCCCCTTACCCGTCCCCCTGCGACCGGGTGGGCAGCACGCCGTGCGACGGCAGCGTCCCCGGCGGCCGGACGCAGTCGATCACGACGACCCTCGCGCCGGGGGCGCTGCTGATCTCCGTGGCGGGTGACGCGCACGTCGAGTTGCCCGGTCCGCGGCTCGACCCCTCGGGCGAGTACCTGCACACCACGGGGCAGATGACCCCGGTCACCGTCACGGACACCCGCCCCGGCAACATCGACTGGACGGCTTCGGGCCAGGTCGGCGACTTCAGGGGCCAGGCCGGAGGCGTCCTCGACGGGAGCAGCCTGACCTGGGCCCCCGCGATCGTCGACCGCGGCAACGTCCGGTCCGTCACGGCGGGCGCCCCGGTCGCCCCCGGCGACGGCAGCGGGCTCAAGGACGTCCGGACGCTGGCCAGCGGAGTCGGCCCCGGTACCACGGACGTCGGGGCCGGCCTCGACCTCGACGCCCCGAGCTCCACGCCGCCCGGCACGTACACGGCGGTCCTGACGCTGACCGTCATCTGACCCGAACCCCGGCAGCCCCCACAGCCCCGCCGGTGGACGCCCCAGCCGACCACGGTCGGCCACGACGTCCACCGGCGCCGGAGCACTCCGGGCGGCAAGCTCCTGCCGGGCAGAGACCCCTGCGGCCACGGCGCTCCCGCCGGGGGTTCCGGCCGGGCATGCCTACCCTGGCGGGCGGGTTGGTGCCTCCGGATGGATCCCCCCGGGTCCGGCGGTCCGCGGATGTCGAGGACGTGTGATCGGCTCCGTCCCAGGGACACCAGCGGCCGCACCGGCCGCACGAGGAAGAGGGAGAGACCGGCATGGCGATTCAGCGGATGGACAACGTCGGCATCGTCGTCGAGGACCTGGACGCCGCCGTCGCGTTCTTCGTGGAGCTCGGCATGGAGCTGGAGGGCAGGGCGGAGGTCCAGGGCCCCTTCGCCGACCAGTGCACCGGACTCGACGGCGTGCACTGCGACATCGCGATGGTCCGGACCCCGGACGGCCGCAGCCGGCTCGAGCTGGCGAAGTACCGCAGCCCCGCCGCGATCGGTGCCGGGCCGCGCGACCGGCCGCACAACGTCCTGGGTACGCACCGCGTCATGTTCGCGGTGGACGACATCGAGGACACCGTCGCCCGCCTGCGCCCGCACGGCGCCGAACTCCTGGGCGGGATCGCCCGGTTCGAGGACAGTTATCTGCTCTGCTACGTCCGCGGCCCGGAGGGCATCATCGTCGGACTGGCCGAGCAACTGGGCTGAGCAGGCGGAGCCCGGCGGCTGCGTGCCGAGCGGGCGGCACCCGTGCCGTGCCGTACGGGGGAAGCCGAGGGCCCGAGCCCCGCGGATCCGCTCCTGCCCGGATAGCACGGGGACGGCCTCGCGGGGTCGGTTTTCCGCCGTGCCCCGCGCGCCGCGCGGCAGCGGGCCCCCGCGCCGGCGAGTACGCCCCGCTGTTCGGCGATCGTGGCCGTGACCTGCGGAGTGTCTGCCCGGCCCGGTGGCGTGGGGCGGGTGTCCCGCGGGCCCGCGGCGCCGATCGGGCGGGCAGCGGCGGCCCGGTTTCGCCTGCCGCCTACGCGCGTTGTGCCGCGGGTCGGCTCGGGGACCACCGGAGCCGGATCGAGGGGCGGGGGAGACCGCGTCCCGCCCGCCGGAACCCCGGCACCCGCGCGTCGGAGCCGCCCGCGTGAACCCGGTGGCGCCCGGACGGCACCGGGGCGCCCCCGCGATCACGCGCAGGTGCCCCGACCGCTGCGGCGCTCGCCCCGGCAAGCCTGCGACCAGCAAAAAGCCCCTCCCTGAGGGAGGGGCGCAAGACGTGCCCCCGGCAGGACTCGAACCTGCGGCCAAGCGCTTAGAAGGCGCCTGCTCTATCCACTGAGCTACGGGGGCCGGACGTTGGCCGCGACCGAACCCGCCCCTTGTGTCGACGGTTCCGTGACCTTGCCGGGGACAAGGATAGGGCGAGGCTCATGTGCGGCCGGTTGCTTCGCCTTCATGACACGTTGTGTAGGTTCGGTGAAGCGGTCTGATAATCGCAGGCAGGTGCGAATGTCGCACCAGTTTTGGCGCCTCAGTCGGCGGCTGTTGTGCACTCGTTATGCCGGTGTCTCTTCCGGCCCTTCTGTCCCGTTCCGGGCTTCTTGCGGGCCGAAAGGCGTGAACTAGGCGGAATACGCTTCAAAAACCCATCAAAATGGGGCATTCTGCCACTGTGGCGATCTTGGATGTACGGCCCGAACTCCTCGACGCGCTGTCGGCTCTGCGCGACCGCGTCGCGGACGCGCGTTTTCCCCTTCCCCTTCCCGGTGCCGAGCGGGCCCGCCGCACACGACTGGAACTGCTGGCGCAGCTCGACGACTATCTGGTGCCCCGGCTGAAGGCACCCGAAGCGCCGCTGCTGGCCGTGGTGGGCGGCTCTACGGGGGCGGGGAAGTCGACCCTCGTGAACTCGCTGATCGGGCGGCGGGTGAGCGACGCGGGCGTGCTGCGCCCCACCACCCGTACCCCGGTGCTGGTGTGCCACCCCCAGGACCGCGCGTGGTTCGCCGACCCGCGCGTCCTGCCGGGCCTGGCCCGTGCCTGGGCACCGCGGCCCCGGACCGCCGCCGACGCCGACGGGGAGGACGGTGCGGACGGGAGCGACGAGGAGCGCGAGGCGGAGGGGACCCGGCTCTGGCTGCGTCTGGAGACCGACGACACGCTGCCGCGCGGCCTCGCCGTGCTGGACGCGCCCGACATCGACTCCCTCGTCTCCCGCAACCGCGAGCTCGCCGCCGAACTGCTCTGCGCCGCCGACATCTGGATCCTGGTGACCACCGCGTCGCGCTACGCCGACGCCGTGCCGTGGCATCTGCTCCGTACGGCCAAGGAGTACGACGTCACCCTGGCCACCGTCCTGGACCGGGTGCCGCACCAGATCGCCGAGGACGTCTCCCAGCACTACGCGGCCCTGCTGACCCGCGCCGGGCTCGGGGACGTGCCGCGCTTCACCGTCCCGGAGCTGCCCGAATCCGCCGGGTCCGGCGGGCTGCTGCCGCACACCGCGGTGGCGGCGCTCGGCAGCTGGCTCGCGCACTGCGCCGAGGACCCGGCGGCACGGCACCAGGCGGTGCGGCGCACCGCGTCCGGGGTCCTGGGGTCGCTCGGCAACCGGCTCCCGGAACTGGCCGGCGCTTCGGCCGCGCAGCATGCCGCGGCGGTGCGCCTGACCCGCCGGGTGGACGACGCCTACGACGAGGCCGAGTCGCGCGTCCAGGAGGCCGTGGACGCCGGGGCGCTGCTCTCCGGGGAGGCCCTGGGCAGCTGGCGCGGCTACCCGGACTGCGGCCCGGCGGCCCTGCTGTCCGCCCTGGCCGAGA
The DNA here is from genome assembly GCF_040630935.1 of Streptomyces sp. NPDC005722. Classification (NCBI taxonomy): domain Bacteria; kingdom Bacillati; phylum Actinomycetota; class Actinomycetes; order Kitasatosporales; family Streptomycetaceae; genus Streptomyces; species Streptomyces sp. NPDC005722. The sequence continues at coordinate 262,414 of NZ_JBEXYN010000008.1, read as the reverse complement.
GCCTGGCCGCGCTGCTGCGGACGGAGGTCGCCACGGCGGACGAGCGCACCCTCGACGCCTGGCGCGGCGACCGCGCGGGCACCGCCTTGGCGGAGGACACCGACCCGGAGGCGGCGGCCGACGACGCCGCCGAGCGGATCGAGGACGCCGTCGACACGTGGGGGTTCACGGTGAACCGCCTGGCGCACCAGGCGGTCCGCGGGAGCGCCGACGGAGTGGACCCGCAGCACGCTGCGGCGCTGATCGCCGTCGCCGTGCTCGGCGGCCGCAAGGGAACGGTCGCGGGCGAGCGGCTCGCCTCCCTCGTCGGGGCGCACGCGGCGCTGCGGTCCGGCGACCGGGCGCGCGAGGAGCTGGACCGGCTCGTCGGGGACGTGCTCGACGCGGAGCGCGAACTGCGGGTGCTCCCGGTGGACGCACTCGATGTGACGGCGGGCCAGCAGGCCTCGCTGATCGCGGAGCTTTCGGTCGTGCAGAAGTCGTACGGACTGCAGGAGAGGTGATCAGGTGCTCACGGAGCGGGTGGACGCGCTGTCGGAACTGCTCGGGCTGTCGCGCACCCGGGTGAGCCACGAGGCGCTCGACGGGGCCGGGGAGCTGCTCGAACGGGTCGGCGACCGGCGCCGGCTCTCCGCCGACCACACGGTGGTGGCGCTGGCCGGGGCGACGGGCAGCGGGAAGTCGTCCCTGTTCAACGCGCTGACGGAGCTGGACCTGTCGCGGATCGGCGTCCGCCGTCCCACCACCTCGGCGCCGATCGCCTGCGCCTGGGACCCCCGGGGCGCCTCCGGGCTGCTGGACCGGCTCGGCATCGCGCCCAAGGCACGGTTCGCCCGGCACAGCGTCCTGGACGAGGGGGCGGAGCGCACGGACGACGGGCCCGCCGGCCTGGTCCTGCTCGACCTGCCGGACCACGACTCGGCGGCGACCGCCCACCGCGACCAGGTGGACCGGGTGCTCAAGCTCGTCGACGTGATCGTGTGGGTGCTCGACCCCGAGAAGTACGCGGACGCCGCCCTGCACGAGCGCTACCTGCGGCCGCTGGCCGGGCACGCCGACGTGACGATCGTCGTCCTCAACCAGATCGACCGGCTCCCGGAGGAGGCCGTCGAGCAGGTCCTGGACGATTTGCGGCGGCTGCTCGACGACGACGGGCTCGCCGTCGGCGAACACGGCGAGGACGGCGCCATGGTGCTGGCCGTCTCGGCGCTGAGCGGCGACGGCGTCGCGGAGCTGAGGGCGGCCATCGGACAGGTCGTGACCGAACGGGCCGCCGCGAGCCGGCGGCTGTCCGCGGACGTGGACGGTCTCGCCGAGCGGTTGCGCCCGCTGTACGTCGCCGAGGCGGTGGCGGGCCTCACCGACCGGGCCCGCGAGGACTTCACGGCGAGCCTCGCGCACGCCGTGGGCGCCGCGGCGGCGGGCCGGGCGGCGGAGCGTGCCTGGGCCAGGGCCGCCGACGAGGCGTGCGGCACCCCGTGGCGGCACCTGCGCCGGGTCCGCGGCGGGGAGCCGGACGACGACGGCCTCGACGGGCGGCGTCCGGCGCTGTCGGCGTCCCGCGCCTCGGTCGACGAGGCGGTGCGCGCGGTCGCGGCGGAAGCCGTGGAGGGGATGCCCGCTCCGTGGGCGCAGGCGGTGCGGGAGGCGGCGCGGCGCGGCGGCCGCACGCTTCCGGAGGCGCTGGACGCGGCGGTGGAACGGGCGGCGCCGGACGAGCCGCCGCGTCCCCGGTGGTGGTCGGCGATCGGTACGGCACAGTGGCTGCTGGCGCTGCTCGCGACGGCCGCGCTGGTGTCCGGGACGGTGGCGGCCGCGGGCGCGCTGCGTCTGCCGTGGTGGCTGCCTCCCGTGCTGCTGGCGGTGGGCGCCCTGGGCGGTCCGCTGCTCACCCGGGTGAGCCGGTTCGCGGCCCGCGGCCCGGCGCGGAGGCACGGTCAGGCCGCCGAGCGGCGGATGTCCGACGCGGCGGCCGACTGCGGGCGGGCGCGGGTGCTGGAACCGCTGGCGGCGGAATTGCTGCGCTACCGGGAAGTGCGGGAGCAGTACGGGGTGCTCGCCGGAAACCACTTCCGGGTGACGGAGTTGTCCACAACGGGTCAGTAATCCACAGGTTGAATCCGATTTCTCCACGGGGGGCGGGGAGGGCGCACCATGGAGCCATCGCGGGGCCGGCGGCAGGGGGCCGCCGGCCGGCGACGGCAACGGGGGAGCATCGGCAATGAACGAGACACTGGTCACCGTCGTGGGGAATGTCGCCACCAGGCCGGAATTCCGGAAGACGCCCACGGGTGTCCCGGTCGCCAGGTTCCGCCTGGCGACGACCGCGCGCCGCTGGGACCGCGAGCGCGGCGGCTGGTCCGACGGGCACACCAGCTTCTACACGGTGTGGGCCTGGCGGCAGCTGGGGGAGAACGTCGTGGCCTCGGTCGGGGTCGGCGAACCGCTGCTCGTCCAGGGGCGCCTGAGGGTGCGTGAGGAGGAGCGCGACGGGCGGCACTGGATCTCGGCCGACGTCGACGCGTTCGCCTGCGGCCACGATCTGACGCGGGGCACCTCGGCGTTCCGGCGGCTGTCCGCGGCCCGGCCGGAACTCACGGTTCCGAATTCCGGGGGCGCTGGGGAGCCGCTCGTGGGCGATCCGCTGGCCGCACTGTCCGGATAAGCCGGACAGCTGGGCATTCGCCCCGCGGGAAAGTGTCGATGATTTATCGACAATTTCACGTTCATGCCTACGCGCGGGTAACGATTGCGATTCGAATTCTCGGGCGACCGTGAATCCCGGTGGCTTTGGTGCGGTTGGTTCCTAGGATTCAGCGATACCCCGGCTTTCCGCGGGGATCCACAGCTGTCGGCGAGGCCCACCCCACGACCAGCCTCGCACGGAGGGGAAATTCATGTTCACTGTACGGAGGCGGGGAGCTGCCCGTCTTGCCGTCGCGATGGTGGCCTCCGGGCTCCTCGCCACTGGTTCCATAGCTGCTGCCGGGTCCGCCATCGCGGACGACGCGACCCCCACCGCGCCCGGTGCGACGGCGACCCTCGGTGGTCTGAAGACCGCCGCCCAGGCCGAGATCAAGGAGAAGGGCAAGGAGCCGGAGAAGGTCAGTGCCGGCCTCTTCGAGATGTCCGTCGACGGCGGCGGCACGATCCAGACGTACTGCATCGACATCAAGAACCCCACCCAGACCAAGGCCAAGTACAAGGAAGTCTCCTGGGACCAGTCGAGCCTGCACGACAACGTCGACGCGGGGAAGATCAACTGGATCCTGCAGAACTCCTACCCCCAGGTCGACGACCTCTCCGCCCTGCAGAAGACGGCCGGGATCGAGGACGGCGCCCTGACCCCGGAGCTCGCCGCCGCCGGTACCCAGGTGGCCATCTGGCGCTTCTCCGACAAGGCCGACGTGACCGCCGTCGACCCGCTCGCCGAGCAGCTCGCGGACTGGCTGGAGGGGCATGCCGAGGACCTCAAGGAGCCCGCGGCGTCGCTGACCCTCGACCCGCCGGCCGTCTCCGGCAAGGCCGGTGACCTGCTCGGTCCGATCAAGGTCAACACCAACGCCTCCACCGTCCAGGTGAGCCCCGCGCCCAGCAACCCCTCCGGCGTCAAGGTCACCGACAAGAACGGCACCGCGGTCACCTCCGCGAAGAACGGCGACGAGCTCTACTTCGACGTCGCGGCCGGCACCGCCGACGGGACGACCTCGCTGACGGCCACCGCCAACACCAAGCTGCCGGTCGGCCGCGCCTTCACGGGCATCGACAGCACCACGCAGGTCCAGATCCTCGCCGGTTCCAGCGACAGCTCGGTCTCCGCGACGGCGACCGGCACCTGGGCCGCCAAGGGCCCGATCCCGGCGGTCTCCGCCGAGGTCAACTGCGCCAAGAGCGGCCTGGACGTGACGGCCGCCAACGAGGGTGACCAGCCGTTCACCTTCAACCTGGCCGACAAGGAGTACACGGTCGAGGCCGGCAAGTCCGAGACCATCACCGTGCCGGTGGCCGAGGACCAGCCCTACAAGGTGACCATCACCGGCCCCGAGGGCTTCGAGAAGACCTTCGAGGGCGTCCTCGACTGCGAGACCGCGGGCAGCGGCGGCGACACCCCGTCCTCCTCGCCGAGCCCGGCCTCGGCCGGCGGCTCCTCCGAGGGCACGGCCGACACCGGCTCCACGACCGGCGGTGACCTCGCCGAGACCGGTTCGAGCAGCGCCACCCCGGTGATCGCCGGCATCGCGATCGCCCTGGTCGTCCTCGGTGGCGGCGCGGTGTTCTTCCTCCGCAAGAAGAAGGCGGCCCCCTCCGCCGAGTGAACTGACCCCACAGGCCGCTCATGAGTGAAGGGGGCGGAGGTCGACAGACCTCCGCCCCCTTCACCGCGCCCCGCGGGCGCGCGCCGAGCAGCGAACAGCCCCCTCGGAGCGATCTTCGAGGGGGCTGTTCACATGCTCAGGATCCAAGACTCAGGACCCAGGTCCCGGTGCCCGGGACCCGGTGTCCGGGACTCAGTACTGCTCGGTCTCCACGAACCCCGCGTCCGCGCGGTCGTCCGCGCCGAAGGCGGCGGCGGTCGGGTCGAATCCGGGCGGGCTGTCCTTGAGGGCCAGGCCCAGGCCGGCCAGCTTCGCCTTGACCTCGTCGATCGACTTCGCACCGAAGTTGCGGATGTCGAGCAGGTCCGCCTCGGAACGTGCCAGGAGCTCACCCACCGAGTGAACTCCCTCGCGCTTGAGGCAGTTGTAGGAGCGGACGGTGAGCTCCAGCTCCTCGATCGGCAGCGCCATGTCGGCGGCGAGGGCGGCGTCCGTCGGGGACGGGCCCATGTCGATGCCCTCGGCGTCGACGTTCAGCTCGCGGGCGAGACCGAACAGCTCGACGAGGGTCTTGCCGGCCGAGGCCATGGCGTCACGGGGACGCATGGCCTGCTTGGTCTCGACGTCGACGATCAGCTTGTCGAAGTCGGTGCGCTGCTCGACACGGGTCGCCTCGACCTTGTAGGTGACCTTGAGCACCGGGCTGTAGATGGAGTCGACCGGGATGCGGCCGATCTCCTGGCCCACCTGCTTGTTCTGCACGGCCGAGACGTAGCCGCGACCGCGTTCCACGGTCAGCTCCATCTCCAGCTTGCCCTTGCCGTTCAGCGTGGCGAGCGCGAGGTCGGGGTTGTGCACCTCGACACCGGCCGGGGGCGCGATGTCGGCGGCGGTGACCAACCCCGGGCCCTGCTTGCGCAGGTACATCACGACCGGCTCGTCGTGCTCCGAGGAGATCACGAGCTGCTTGATGTTGAGGATGAGGTCGGTGACGTCCTCCTTGACGCCCGGCACGGTGGTGAACTCGTGCAGGACGCCGTCGATCCGGACCGAGGTGACCGCGGCACCCGGGATCGACGACAGGAGGGTGCGGCGGAGCGAGTTGCCGAGGGTGTAGCCGAAGCCCGGCTCCAGCGGCTCGATCACGAACCGGGAGCGGAACTCGTCGACGACCTCTTCGGTCAGTGACGGACGCTGAGCGATCAGCACGAGGTATTGCCTCCAGGTTTGGCGCCCTCTATGTGACGCCATAGACAACACGAAGGGTACGGGGCCCACGGCCTCCCGTGCGGCAGCCCCGCCCGTCCGGCCTCCGGCGGGCAGGCCGGGCCCCCTCGCGGGGTCCGAGCGCGACGATCCGCCTCGTGTGCCCCGGGAGCCGGTCGCCGCCGCGTTTCGCGGGTGCATACTGGGGGCAATGACAAAGCCTCCTGCACCGAAGCGTCATTTGCCCACCAGCCCCTTCAAGGCGCCGGTCGCGCCGGCCCCGAAGGTCTTCGCCGTGGGCGACCAGGTCACGCACGACATCTACGGCCTCGGCCGGGTGATCGGCATCGACGAGGGAACCGCGGCGCTGGTGGACTTCGGGTCCACGCAGCTGCGGATCCCGAGCCCGTACAGCAAGATGACCAAGCTGTAGGACCGCCGTGCCGGTTCACGGCACGGCAGGCCCCGCCGGGGTCCGAGACGAAAGGGACACCTCTCATCGATTCGACGTCGCTGTTCTCCGCCCCGGAAGGGCAACCGCGCTCCGTGAGCGCGGCATCCCCGCCCCCGGCGACGAACCCCTTCCAGGCCCCGGACTTCGGGGACGGCGGGACGCCCCCGCCGGACGACGCCCAGGAACCCGCCCAGGGCAGGCACGCCCCGCGCCGCAAGGCCCGCTGAGTCCTGGCACAGCGGGCCGTCGCCTGGTCGGGCGAACGCCTCCGCCCGGCTTCGCCGCACGTCTCCTACGGCCGCCCGCCCTACGGGCGGACCGTCGCCGTGCCGCTCCCCATGAGGACGTCGCCCGCACCGGACCGCCGGCCGCCCCGGCCGGGCGGTCCACCGACGCGGAGCCCCGCCGGTCCGGACGCGGCCCGGTACGGACCGTCCGTGATCCGTCTCCGGATCCGGGCGCCGCGCGGGCGCTGGTCAGCCGGGTGCGGGGCGGTGTGCGGGTACTCGTTTCCGCCCGGGGGTGGACGGCTGGCAAGATGGGGTGTATCTGCCCACACATCGAATGCCGGACGGTTTCTCTTGGCTGAGTTCATCTACACCATGCGCAAGACGCGCAAGGCGCACGGCGACAAGGTGATCCTCGACGACGTCACCCTGAACTTCCTGCCCGGCGCGAAGATCGGTGTCGTGGGACCCAACGGTGCCGGTAAGTCCACCGTGCTCAAGATCATGGCGGGTCTGGAGCAGCCGTCCAACGGCGACGCGTACATCTCACCCGGATACTCGGTCGGCATCCTGCTGCAGGAGCCCCCGCTGGACGAGTCCAAGACCGTGCTGGAGAACGTCCAGGACGGTGTGGGCCCGGTCAAGGCCAAGCTGGACCGGTTCAACGAGATCGCCGAGCTGATGGCGACCGACTACTCCGACGCGCTGCTCGACGAGATGGGCAAGCTGCAGGAGGAGCTGGACCACGCCAACGCCTGGGACCTGGACGCCCAGCTGGAGCAGGCGATGGACGCCCTCGGCTGCCCGCCCGGCGACTGGCCCGTGGTCAACCTCTCCGGTGGTGAGAAGCGCCGCGTCGCGCTCTGCAAGCTGCTGCTGGAGGCCCCCGACCTGCTGCTGCTCGACGAGCCCACCAACCACCTGGACGCCGAGTCCGTGCAGTGGCTGGAGCAGCACCTGGCCAAGTACGCGGGCACCGTCGTGGCGATCACCCACGACCGGTACTTCCTGGACAACGTCGCCGAGTGGATCCTCGAGCTCGACCGCGGCCGCGCCTACCCGTACCAGGGCAACTACTCCACGTACCTGGAGACCAAGCAGTCCCGTCTCAAGGTCGAGGGCCAGAAGGACGCCAAGCGCGCCAAGCGGCTCAAGGACGAGCTGGAGTGGGTCCGCTCCAACGCCAAGGGCCGCCAGGCCAAGTCCAAGGCCCGCCTCGCCCGTTACGAGGAGATGGCCGCCGAAGCCGAGAAGATGCGCAAGCTCGACTTCGAGGAGATCCAGATCCCGCCGGGCCCGCGGCTGGGCAGCATCGTGGTCGAGGTGAACAACCTCTCCAAGGCGTTCGGCGAGAAGGTCCTCATCGACGACCTGTCCTTCACGCTGCCGCGCAACGGCATCGTGGGCGTCATCGGCCCCAACGGCGCCGGCAAGACCACGCTGTTCAAGATGATCCAGGGCCTGGAGGCCCCGGACTCCGGGTCGATCAAGGTCGGCGAGACGGTCAAGATCTCCTACGTGGACCAGACCCGCGCCAACATCGACCCCAAGAAGACCCTCTGGGCGGTCGTGTCCGACGAGCTGGACTACATCAACGTGGGCCAGGTCGAGATGCCGTCCCGCGCGTACGTCAGCGCCTTCGGCTTCAAGGGCCCGGACCAGCAGAAGCCGGCCGGCATCCTCTCCGGCGGCGAGCGCAACCGCCTCAACCTGGCGCTCACCCTCAAGCAGGGCGGCAACCTCCTGCTCCTCGACGAGCCGACGAACGACCTCGACGTCGAGACCCTGTCCTCGCTGGAGAACGCGCTGCTGGACTTCCCCGGCTGCGCCGTGGTCGTCTCCCACGACCGCTGGTTCCTGGACCGGGTGGCCACCCACATCCTCGCCTACGAGGGCGAGTCCAAGTGGTTCTGGTTCGAGGGCAACTTCGAGTCGTACGAGAAGAACAAGATCGAGCGGCTCGGCGCCGACGCGGCCCGGCCGCACCGCGCCACCTACAAGAAGCTCACCCGGGGCTGAGCGGGAGATGGCCCGGCACATCTACCGCTGCCCGCTGCGCTGGTCGGACATGGACGCCTTCGGGCACGTCAACAACGTGGTCTTCCTCCGCTACCTGGAGGAGGCCCGGATCGACTTCATGTTCCGGCTGGCGCCCGGGGAGGGCAGCGCGTCGTTCACGGGAGGGTCGGTCGTGGCCCGTCACGAGATCGACTACCTGCGTCCGCTGGTGCACCGGCATGAGCCGGTGACCGTGGAGACGTGGGTGACCAAGGTGGGAGCCGCCTCACTGACCGTCGCGTACGAGGTCAAGGACGCGGACGTGGTCTACGTCCGCGCGTCCACGATCGTCGTGCCGTACAACCTGGAGAAGGGCCGGCCGCGCCGGATCACGGCGGAGGAGCGGTCCTTCCTGGAGGCGTACTACGACGACAGCGCGAACGGGTCCGGTGAGGCCGGCGAGGGGGCCGTTGCCGCATGACGGCACCCCTGCGACTCGCCGATGCCAGGGAGGCGGACGGTTTCGCCGCCTTCCTGGCCCGGCTGCTCCACTGGGACAAGGCCGCCGTCGTCCGGCTGCGCGCATCGGGCACGGTGCTCGCCGTGTTCGGGCAGCCGCCGTTCGGCGGCGGGGTCCTGGCCGTCCGCACCGCCGAACTGGACGGGGCCGCCGGAGACCTGGACTCGACGGTCTCCGCGGGCCAGTTGCTCGACGGCATCGACGACGTGACGGGCACGGTCGCCGTGCCCGCGGCCGTCACCGGGCCGGCCTGGGCCGGACTGCTCCCGCCGCGCGGCGGCTGGGAGCCGGTGCGGGGCCTGCCGTCCGCGGAGGACGTACGCGCCGTGGCCGCGGCCGCGGTGACGGAGTTCCGCGACCGCAGCGAGGCCCTGCGGCCCGAGAGCCGTACGCGGGCCGAACTGGACGCCATCGCCGACGACATCTGGTCCCGGCAGCTCGGCGCCACCGGCCTGCCGCTGCGCGTGGTGCACGCCGCCCACGCGCTGGGCTTCCTCCGCCCGGTCCGCACCGTCGTCCCCGCGCCGCGCACCTCGGAGCAGCCCGCGGTGCTGCTGCTCGCCGCCGGCCCGTGGCTGCGGCTGCGCACGCCGTACGGCTCGGTCGCCGTACGGCGCGGCCTGCCGGGGCTGTCGGTGAGCCCGGTCCGCTAACCGACGACGACCGCCGCGAGCCCGGTGAGCACGGCGACGGCGAACGCCACCGCGCCCAGGAGCACACAGCGGTGCTTGACGACGGCGATCCCGCTCGCGGAGACCAGGGCGGGGAGCAGCGAGGTCATCGGGTCGCGCGCGGTGTGCTCCAGCGCGCGGCGCAGCGGCTCGCCGCCGCCGGTCCGCACGACGTCGGCGAAGAAGACCAGGGGCCGGCCGGGCTGCCAGTCGCTGCGGATGCGGCGCGGCAGAACCGCCGCGATGAGCATGACCAGCGAGATCACCCAGGCGCCGACGGCGCACCACCACAGGACGGTCCCGGCGGCCGGGAGCCGGCCCGGGTCCCACTGACGGGCCGCCAGGATGCCGGTCAGCGCACCGCCGGTGAGGCCGACGGAGCCGAGCAGGATGGCGGCCTTGCTGTCGGCGCGGGTGATCTCCTCCCGGGTGCCGGCGAGCAGATGACGTGCCTGCTCGGCGACTTCGCCGTCCGCGGCCGCGGGAGCGCCCTCCGCGGCCGGGGCCCGGGCGTCCTCGGTGTCCGCCGCGGTCACCGCGGGTACCCGTAGCCGCCGTCGGCCGGGGGCCGGGGCGGCATCGGCGGCGCCTGGGGCGGCGGGGCCGGGTGTGCGCCGGGGTGCGGGGGCGGGTCCTGGGGCCCCGGACCCGGTGCGGGGCCGGGGCCGGGTCCGGCCTGCGGCGGGAGCTGCCGGGGCGCGCCCTGGAGGAGTTGGCGCAGCTGTTCCACCGCGAGGTCCAGCGGCTCCTCGAAGTCGTGCGGCTGCAGGTGCCCCTGGTCGATCAGCTGCTTGATCATGTCGGCCTTGAGCCCGAGTTGCTGCCGGTCCTGCTCGTTCATGGCGGCGATCACCTGGGGCGCCTGGGCCGGGTCCTTGGCGAGCTGCACCGCGAAGCGGGCGACGTCGCCGTCCTGGAGGTACTGGGCGTAGAAGGCGGCGGCGGCGCCGGTCAGCTGCTGGTCGTAGTGCTGCTTGGCCGCGGCGACCTTGTAGTCGCTCGCGGCGGTGACGTACTCGCGTTCCCGCTGGCGGAGCGTGACCAGGTACTCCTGGGAGGCCTTGTCCAGGGCCAGCCGCACGGTGCACCAGGTGCGCAGGCCGAGTTCGGGACCGATGGGCTGCCCGGTCAGGGCCTCGTTGACGGCGTCCTCGGCGTCGGCGCAGCGCTCGATGTCGAAGCGGCGGGTGACGGCCCGGATCCGGCCGAGCAGCAGAGGCTGCAGCGCCGCCCGTACGTCGTGGAGGCCCTCCCGCACCACGCGCACCGGATCGGCGACCTGCCAGTGCACGTCCACCTCCGACAGGAAGTGGAAGTGGTCGCCCTGGCTGGGCACCGACCCGCCGACGGGCAGGGCGTGCCGGCCCATGTTGACCTCGTAGTACGAGCGGTAGACCCGCCACAGCGGCTCCTGGCCGCGCTGGTCGCCCGGCGACCCGCTGACGATCAGCTCGTTGGACGCGTTCACGAAGATCATGACCGTGTCGGCGGCGGCCGTCGGCTTGCGGATCATGCTGTCGAGGAAGCTCAGCGGCCGCGGCCCGTCGACCGGGTTGTTGACGGGGCCGGGAGGCGGCCCCACCGGCCCCTGGCCGCCCGGCCAGGGGCGCGGTACGCCCTGCGGCTGCCGCCAGGCCTGCTGGGCCTGGTTGTGCTGCCAGGCGTTCGGGTCGGGCTGCTGGGGCCCCCACCACGGCGGTTGGGTCATGCTGTCCACTTCTTCCTGTCTCGCGCGGTCGGTTGCCTTACGGGGTTGTCACGGGCCAGGCCGGCGTCGGCGCGTCGAACGTGCCCAGGGCCCGGCGCAGTTCGCGCAGCGCCGGGTCCGAGAGGTCGCCCGCCTGCGCTGTCCTGCGCACCAGTTGGTCCAGGCGCCGGCGGTCGCGCTCGGAGCGGACGAGCAGCGGGAGGAACCGGGCGAGGCCGCCGGTCATGCCCTCCGTCCGGTCGGCCGCCGCCAGCCACGCGTACAGCGCCCCGACGGCGCCCTCCCCGGTGGCGGGGGAGGCGAGCAGCACCTGCCACAGGGCGCGGACGGCGGCCCCCGCCGCCGGGTCGTCCGTGCCGCCCTCGTCGAGGCCGGTGCGCAGCAGCCGCGGCCACGGGTCGGTGCCGTCGACGCCCTCGTCCCAGACGCCGGTCGCCATGAGGAACCCCTCGGCGCAGGCGTCGCGCAACTCCGGGGAGTCGTCCGTCGCCCAGTCCACCAGGGTCTCCAGCACCGGGCCGGGCCAGCCGCCGACGATCAGGGCGCGCAGGGTCTCCAGGACCACCGCGCGCAGTTCGTCGCCGCCCGCGCGGCGCGCGACCAGCCGGAGGTCGGCCAGCGCGGACCTGGGGTGGTCGACGCCGAAGGTGGCGTAGGTGCGGGCGGCGGTCCAGCGGCGGGCCGCCGAGCCCCGCTCGCTCCAGTCGTGCAGCAGCGCCTGGACGAGGGCGAGGAGCCCGCCCTCGGCCGCGATCTGCAGCGCCCAGGCGGCCAGTTGCCGCGGGCGCCGGGCCCGGCCGGCCGACCAGGGGTCGACCAGGGAGTGGAAGACGCCGCTGAAGTCCACGGGCAGCAGCTTCCCGGCGGTCTCGGCCGCGCGGACGCGGTGCAGGCCGACCGGGGAACCGGCGAGTTCGTGGAGCCAGCGCGCGAAGGGCTCGCGCGCGGAGGGGTGTTCGAGCCACAGGTGGCGCAGCACCAGCTCCCGGGCGCGGGGGTCCTGGAAGACGACCGCGGTGGACGGCACCCGGCCCCAGGCGGTGGTCTCGTGGGCGGGCAGCTCCTCGGAGCGGGTGAGCTCCAGCAGCCGGCCGCGGTCGCGGTCGAAGCGCGGCAGGCCCAGGTGCCGCCGGGGGTTCTCGGCCTCCCTGAGGATCAGCGCCAGCCGGTCGGCCCGCTCCACGACCTCGTGGAACGAGCACTCCTCGAAGACCGCCAGCGCGATCAGGAAGGCCTTGTCGCGCGGGTCGGTGTCGGCGCCGTCCAGGATCCGCGTCACCATCTGCCGGGCGGCGTCGTCGACGAAGCGGTCCAGCGCCTCGTCGCCGGCCCGGCCGTCCAGCAGCGCGACGAGCAGCCGGGCGAAGGCGGCGGTACGGGCGGGCCCGGGGCAGGACCGCAGCAGCCGCTGCGTCTGCGGCAGGGCCAGCAGCCGCTCCGGGTCGGCACCCTCGGGCTCGCGCCGGACGGCGACCAGTTCGTGCCGCAGGTGGCTGCGGAGCACCTGTTCGGGCTCCGCCAGCCGCCAGGTGACCGTCCGCACCCGGTTCAGGGCCGTCAGCGGGTCGACGACGATCACCATGCGGCTGCCGTGCGCGGCGAGCCGGCCGGCCAGCGCGTCCAGCCGGCTGGCCCCGAGCGGCCGGTTGTCGGGGCTGACCGGCTCCGGCAGCAGGTAGCCCGCCGGTTCGGAATCGGCGTACGGGAACTCCTGCAGATTGGTGTCGGGGTCCAGCCGCAGGACGCGGCCGCCGCCGCCGCGCAGCAGCCGCAGCCCGGCGGCCTTGCGGCCCGAGCCCACCGGCCCCTGAAGGACGACCAGGGAGCGCCGGTCCAGTTCGGCGCAGGCGCCGTCGTGACCCGGCCCGGGGACGTAGACCCGGGCGAGCCGGTCGAGTTCGGCGTCGGCCACGGGGCCGGGGCGGTCCGCGTGGGCACCCGACGGGGAGCCGTAGTGGTGGTGGTGCTTGCCGCCGGTGAACTGGTCGCCGCCCACCGAGCCGGCGTGCAGGCGCTGCCCGCCGCCGCGCAGCCGGCCGAGCAGGCCGGGTTCGTCCGGAGCGTCCTCCTCGGGCGGTTCCTCCCGGGCGTTCGCGGCGCCGGGACGGTGGGGGACCCGTGCCGCCTCGTCCGCGCCGCGCTGCCGGGGCGGGGCCTGCTCCGGCCCGGGGTGCCGTTCCGCCTCCCCGTCGGCGGCGGGGGACCGGGGTGCGTCCACGGCGGTCACCTCCGGCCGTCGTGGTAGATGTGCTTGCCGCCGGTGAACTGGTCGCCGTGGACCGTTCCGGCGTTGAAGACCACCGGGCCCTCGGGGGCCGGCGCCCGTGGGGGTGCGGCTTCGGGCGGCGGGGCCTGCGAGGGCTGCTGCGACGGTGCGGGCTGCCGCGAGGACACCGGCTCGGTGTCGATGGCGGTGGCGGTGGCGGTGGCGCCGGCCGCGGCCGGGCGGTGCGGGGCGTGCACCCAGATCCCCACGGGGCCCTCCTTGGACGTGAACTCCTCGTGGTGGAACGCCGAGGGGTCGATGCCCGGGTAGCCGTGCCGCACGGTCGCGGAGTGCACGAACCCGGAGACCGCGACGGCGACCGGTGCCGCCGACTCCCGTAACGCGGCCCGCAGCGGTTCGCAGTCGAGCATGCGGAAGGCGGCGTCCAGGTCCGAGCCGTGCACCCCGTCGGGGTCCTGGCCGACCTCACCGCCGTGCAGCACGACGCGCAGCCGCACCCGGACCCCGGGCGCGGCCAGCCGGTTGCGGCCGGCCAGGTCCTCGGGAAGGTGGTGCAGCACCGCGTGGAGCAGCCGCGGCCGGGGCACGGAGGGGTCGACGAGCAGCATGACGCCGTCGCCCCGGTCCTCGGTCCGGTACTGCGTGCGCTCCGCGCCCGCCGCCGCGAGTGCGGCGTGCACGGTCTCGTACATCACGCGACGGACGACGGGTTTCTCCACGTCGTCGCGGAGTCCCGAGCCCTCGATGTCGCAGAGCAGGATCGTCTGGTGCACCGGATCGTTCACTCGCCCGTCCCTCTCGTGGTCGCCGGCGCCGCGGGTGGGGACCCCGGGCGCCCGGAGCGCGCTCCTCCCCCGGACACGGCGCGCGCTCCGGACGTGCCACCCATCGTCGGGGGCGGGGGTACGGCCCGCGATGTCACCCTGCCCGGAGGATCTGTGACCGTGTGCACAGAACCGGCGACGCGGCGCAGGAGCTGGGGCCGGAGGACCACCACCAGCCGGCGGCGGGTCGTGACCGCGCCGCGTTCCCTGAAGTCCCTGAGCACCCTGGCCACCGCCTCGCGTGAGGCGCCCACCGAGCCCGCGAGTTCGCGCTGCGAGAGGGGCACGGTGATGGCGATGCCCTCGGGTTCCTCGGCCCCGTGCTGTTCCGCCAGGTCGAGCAGCAGCCGGGCGAGGCGTTCGGGCACCGTGTGGGCGGCGGCCTCCAGGCGGTTGCGGTCGGCGGCGCGCAGCCGGTCGGCGACCACGCCGAGCAGGGCGATCGCGGCGCGCGGATGCCGTTCAAGGAACGGCAGGAAGTCGGCGGACCGGACGGCGACCAGCCGTACCGCGTACAGGGTGGACACCCGGGCCGACCGCAAGGAGCCGTCCACCGCGGCGAGTTCGCCGACGACGTCGCCCGGGCCGCGCAGCCCCAGCAGCGCCTCGTGGCCGTTCGCGGACGAGGCGGTGACCTTCAGCCAGCCGCTCAGCACCAGCAGGACGTGCGAGGAGGGCTCGCCCTCGTGGAGCACGACGGTGTTCGGGGGCAGGGACTGCGGGAGTCCCAGCGACAGCAGGTCGTCGCGCGGGCCGTCCTCGAGCCGGGCGAGGTAGGGGACGCGGTCACCGAGCGCTGCGCTGATCGTCACCCGTCCCCCTGATCACCCGTCGAGGGCACCCAAGGATAGTCAGGGGGCACGGTCCGTGCAGGTTCAGTCCCGGATAGTGACACATCCGGGCTACGGAATCAGCCCGCGGTGTTCACCATCGACGCCGCCGCGTAGACGAGGTAGTCCCACAGTTGCCGTTCGAGGTCGGGCTCCAGGCCCAGCTCGTCGACGGCGGCGCGCATGTGCAGCAGCCACGCGTCGTGCGCGGCCCGGTCGACGGTGAAGGGTGCGTGGCGCATCCGCAGCCGGGGGTGGCCGCGGTTCTCGCTGTACGTGCGGGGGCCGCCCCAGTACTGCATGAGGAACAGCCGCAGCCGGTCCTCCGCGGGGCCGAGGTCCTCCTCGGGGTACATGGGGCGCAGGATCGGGTCCTCGGCGACGCCCTCGTAGAAGCGGCGGACGAGCCGCCGGAAGGTCGGCTCGCCGCCGACCGCCTCGAAGAACGTCTGCTGCTCGACGGTGCCCCGCGGGATCTCATTCACGCCTCCCATGCTCTCAGACGGCCCGCGTTGTCCGGAGGGGGTCACCGTCGCAGAGTGGTCGTATGACGGATGGCGACCGGTACGCCGCCGCGGCGGGGCCGCTGCGGGCCCGGCTGGTGCGCCGGATCGCCGCGGCAGGCGGCCCGGCGGACCGGCGGTGGCGGGCGGCGTTCGAGGAGGTGCCGCGGCACCTGTTCGTGCCCGTCTACCACCGGCCCCGCTCGGACGGGGGGTTCACCCGGCTGTCGGCCGAGGACCCCGACCCGCGCGGCCGGTCCCGGTGGCTGTCCGGCGCCTACGCAGACGTGCCGCTGATCACACTGGTCAGGGGCGGGGAGCCGGTCTCCTCCAGCAGCCAGCCCTCGCTGATGGCCGCCATGCTGGAGGCGCTGCGGATCGAGGACGGGCAGCGGGTGCTGGAGATCGGCGCAGGGACCGGCTACAACGCCGCCCTGCTCGCGCACCGCCTGGGCACGGGGGCGGTGACCACGGTGGACCTCGACGCCGAGATCACCGAGGGCGCACGTGCGCACCTGGCGGCGGCCGGGCGCCCGGTGGCGGTGGTCACCGGGGACGGGGCGCTGGGCTGCCCGCAGCGCGCGCCCTACGACCGGATCGTCGCCACGTGCGAGCTCCCGTCGGTGCCGGAGGCCTGGCCGCGGCAGTGCCGGCCCGGCGGACTGATCCTGGCGCCCTTCGCGGGCGGGCTGATCGGACTGCGGGTGACGGGACCGGAGCGGGCCGAGGGGCGCTTCCTGCACACCCCCGCGTACTTCGTCTCGCTGCGGGGCGCGGGAGCGGCCCCGCGCCGGGAGGCCGGCGCCGCGCCCGCCCCGGCCCGCAGCCGCGCCAGCGACACTCCGCCGCGGGTCCTGGAGGACGAGCTGTTCCGCTTCCTGCTCGGCCTGTACGCCGGGGACACGGAGGTCCACTGGACCCCGGGCGGCCCCACGGTCACCGCCGCCGACGGCTCCGCGGCGCACGCCGCACGGGACGGCACGGTCCGGCTCTCCGGGCCGCGGGACCTGTGGTCCGCCGTCGAGGAGGCGTACGTCCTGTGGCGCGCCGAGGGCCGGCCGCCCCGGGACCGCTTCGGCATGAGCCTGGCGGAGGGCCGCCAGTGGACCTGGCTGGACCGCCCGGACGGGCCGCACCGCTGGGAGCTGCGGCCCGTGCCGGGCCCGGCCGGGGTCAGTCGCGGAGGACCGTGATCGTCGTCCAGGCGCCGACGTGGACGCGGTCGCCGTCCGTCAGCGGGACGGGCACGAAGGGGTCGATGGGGTCCTCGCCGCCGTTGACGGTGGTGCCGTTGGTGGAGCCCTGGTCCACCACCGACCAGCTGCCGTCGGGCTGTTCCACGAGCACGGCGTGCTTGTGGGAGACGCCCGGGTCCTCGGGCGCCCGGGACAGGTCGATGTCGGGGGCCTCGCCGGTGCTGTGCCGGCGGCGCCCGACGGTGATCTGCGGGCCCGTCAGCGGCAGCCGCTGCTCGGGGGAGTACGAGGGGAAGTACAGCCCGCGTGCCTCCGGGCCGCTGCGGGCCATCATGCCGGTGAAGTAGTCGCGGTCGGCGGCGATCACGGCGGTCCAGGTGCCCGGGCCCGCCTGCCCGTGACCGGGGTCCTGCGCGCTCGGCGGTGTGAGCAGGAAGTCGCCCGAACCGGAGGTCACCGACTCGGGGGCGAGCGGTTCCGCCGGGCGGTTGATCTGGGACGGGCGGGACAGCTGCGACTCGTAGCGCTGGTACGGCGGCCCGTCCGGCGGGTAGCCGGGGGAGGCCGGCGGCGGGGGCGGCCCCTGCGGGACGAAGGTCGTGCCCGCCTGGGTGACGAAGTTGTAGCGGCACTCCTCGCAGAACTGGGCGTAGCCCTCGCGCGGGGTGCCGCAGTTGGGGCAGGGCTCGGCGGCCGCGGTGGCGTCCGGGTCGTAGCCGAACCCGCCCTGGCCGCGGCCGTACCCGGGGTCGTACGCCGGTTCGTAGGCGGGCTCGTAACCGGACGTGTACCCGGGGGAGTAGCCGCCGGAGTACGGCGGCGGGGGCGGTGGGGGACCCGGCGCCGGGTACGCGGGCGGTGGGGACCCGGGCGCGGGGGCGGAGGAGGACGCCGGTGCGGACATGCGCATTCCGCACACCTCGCACCAGTCGTCCGTCTCGGACCGGTGACCGTTCGGGCAAGTCGACATGTCGCTTTCTCCCCCTCCGCCCCTCTGAGTCCCGCTGCTCTATTTCTTCACACGGACGGTCTTCGTCGAACGTGTCTCGAGGGTCATCTCGTCGGCGTCGGCCACCCGGGCCTTGAGCCGCACAGTACCCGTCACCGCGTCGACCACGTCCACGACCTTGGCCAGCAGCTTGGCGGTGTCGTCGTTGCCGGAGGCGCTGGCCAGCTGCACGGCACGGCCGAGCTTGGCGGTCGCCGAGTCGAGGTCGCCCTGCTTGCGGGCCTCCAGGCCCTGCTGGATGACCTGGGCCAGCTCCGCCTGCCCGGTGTAGTGGGCGACCTGCGGGTTGATCCGCGTCGAGGCCGCCATGTCGTCCGTCCACAGCGCGCGCACCAGCCCCTGGCCCAGCACGCGCGGCGTGCCGTCCGGCTGGGGCAGGACGAGGGAGATCCGGGCCGCCAGCATCTCCTGGCCGACGCCGGCCGAGGGCACCACCACGTTGACGTGGTAGTCGCGCGACTCGTCGCCCCAGGAGCCCGTCGGGTAGTCGCCGGCGCGCGGACCGGCCTCGGTGCGGCGGGCGGTGAGGTCCTCCACGGTCGGCGCGACCTGCTTGACGTACTGGATCTCCGCGCCCTGCGGGGTCCACACGCGCAGGGCGACGTCGGCGACCTCCTTGCCCATCGCGGTCTCCATCATCTGCCGGAAGTCGGCCTCCAGGCCGGAGGGGTCGGCGACGATGTCGACGGAGCCGAGCAGCGCGGAGGCGATGCCGGTCAGCTCCTTGACCTCCCAGTCGGTGCCCACGCCGCGCGCGTCGCAGGTGAAGCGGCCGGCGCAGGAGTCGAGCGCGGCGCGCAACTGCTCCGGCTTCTCGTGCTCGTTGCGGCCGTCGGTGAGCAGGATGCCGTGCCGTATGGACACGTCGGCCGTGGCGAGCAGCCGGTTCGCCAGGCGCAGCCAGGAGCCGATCGCGGTGCCGCCGCCGGAAGTCAGGCTGCGCAGCGCCTCCTTGGCCTGGTGCCGGGTGGCCGGGTCGGCGACGGCGAGGCCGCCGTTCGCGGGGTAGACCTCCTTGGCCTGGTGCGTGCCGGCGACCACGGCGAAGGCGACACCGTCGCGAATGGTGTCGACGGCGGCGGCGGTCGCCTCGCGGGCACTGCGCATCTTGGTCGGCGGGTACTCCATGGAGCCCGAGCAGTCCACCATGATCACCACGGCGGCCCCGGCCGCCGAGCCCGGTACGTCACCCGGCGCATGGGTGGCCAGCGGCAGACCGCCGCTGGTGCCGCCGCCGGTCGAGGTCACGGTGACGATCGCGTTGACCTCGCGCCCGCCCTCGGGGAGGAACTCGTTCTGGTAGATGTCGACGGAGAACTGCGGCACGTTCGACTTGGAGAAGTTGGCCATCGGGTGCGCTCCTAGCGCTTGTTCAACCTTCGGAAGGGAGCATCAGGGAGTGGTCACGCGGCCGGGAACGGCAGTACGGCGACGGTGATGTTGTCGTGGCCGCCGCCGTCGATGGCGACCCCGACCAGGGTGCGGGCGCAGTGCAGCGGGCGGCTGCGGGCGTCCTCGGGCACCACGGAGGCAAGCTCCGCGGCCGACTCCGCGTAGTTCCACAGTCCGTCGGTGCACACCACCACTACACCCGGTTCGTCCGGTTCGAAGGAAGCGGTGTGCGGGTCCAGTTCCACGGCGTCCGCGCCGAGCCAGCCGGTGATGGCGTGGGCCCGCTCGTCCGCGTACGCCTCGGCCTGCGTCATCAGGCCCATCGACACCATGCGTTCGGCCCAGGAGTCGTCCTCGGTCAGCCGGGAGGCGGGCGCGGAGCGGTCGTCGGGGATCCAGTAGGCGCGGCTGTCCCCGATCCAGCCGATGGTGAAGGTCTTGCCGGAGGTGATCGCGCTGACGCAGGTGCACGCGGGCGCGTTGTGGTGGCGCCGGGCCTCCTCCTCGGGTGTCTCGGCCGCCAGGTCCGTCACGGCCTGGGCGGCCACGAGCAGCGCGTCGCGCATCGCCTCGTCGGGGCGGGCGCCACGGGCCAGGGAACGCACGAGCGAGGTGCTCGCGGTGCCCGCGGCCGTCTCGGAGGCGTCGTCCGGACGGTACGCGGAGGACACCCCGTCGCAGACCACGGCGACGACGGCCGGGGTGCCGTCGGGCAGCGCGGTCGTGGCCAGCGCGAAGGCGTCCTCGTTGCGGTGGTGCCGCAGGCCCCGGTCGGTCACGGCGGCCACGCCGTCGCACTCCTGCTCCTGGTGGTCGCGGGGCCGGGGCTGGGCGTGCCCGCAGTGCTCGCAGTAGCCGTCCGGGTCGACCTCGCCCATGCCGCAGGCCACGCACCGCGGGGAGGCGGCGGGCGACGCGCCCGCCGCCGGGTCCAGCCGCGGGTCGGTGATCCGCGCCCGGGGCAGGTCGGCGGTGCCCAGACCGAAGGCGAGGGTGTCGTTGTCCCCCGGCGGGGCCAGCTCGTACGACTCCGGCTCGCCGCCCGGCGGTCCGGGGGCGGCGGCGGCCGAGGCGGGGTCGGGCGGCGCCAGTTCGTACGCGTCCGGTTGCCGGGGCGCGGACAGGTCGGCGCCGCAGACGCCGCAGAACTTGTCGTCGGGTTCCAGAGGCTCGCTGCACTCCGGGCAAACGGTCTCGTGCGGCATGGCGGTTACACCCACGTCCGGGGGCGGAGGCGGTTGGCGCGCTCCACCAGATCGATCCTTGTGCGGCCCTGGTCGGCGAGCCGGGCCAGTACCCGGTACGAGTGTTCCAGGCCGAAGCGCAGGCCCCGTTCGTCCAGCTCCCGGCCCAGGAGCCCGGGCGTGGCGGATCGCGCGGCCGGCACCCCGGCCGCGCCCTGCTGCCCCGCCAGCACCCAGTCCAGCGCGCAGCCCAGCACCTCGGTGGACAACTGCTCGCGCAGCCCGGTGTCCAGGCCCATCCGCTGCAGGTCCTCCACCTGCCGGGCCGCGGCCCGCAGGTCGTCCAGGAGCGGTTCCTGCGGGGCGCGCCCGCGCAGCCGCGCGCGGACCGCCGCCACCCGCGCCGCCGTGAAGTGGATCGAGGACTCGGGGACCGACTCCAGGGCGGCGACCGCCCCGGCCCGGTCGCCCGCGGCGAGCCGGACGCGGGCCAGGCCGAAGGCCGCGCTCACGTAGCTCTGGTCGGTGGTCCACACGAGGCGGTAGTACTCGGCGGCGTTGTCGAGCTGGCCCAGCACCTCGGCGCACACGCCCAGGGCCAGCTTGGGCGCGGGCTCGCCGGGGAAGGCGTCGTAGACCGCGTCGAAGGACAGCGCGGCGGTGGCGTCGTCGCGGGTGACGAGCGCGGCCAGGCCGCGGTGCCACACCACCCGCCAGTCGTCGGGATGTTCCTCCTGCAGCGCGCGCAACTCCTCTGCGGCCGCGCGGGCGTCGTCGCTGTCGAGCCGGGCGCGCACCGTGCGCAGCCGCAGCTCCGGGGACCGCACCGGCGCCGCCTGGAGCGCGGCCACCAGCTCGGACGGGGCGGCCGCCGCGAGACCGGCCAGGAAACCGGCGTTGGGGTCGGCGGGGTCGACGTGCGGCACGGGCAGCGAGAGCGCCGCCGCCCGCACGTCGAGCGGCGAGACGACGGGTCCGGCCGCCGTGGCCGGCGGGGCGGTCCGCTGGGCGGGCACGGTGACCCGGGAGTCCGGCGCGGTGGTGCCGTAGCCGCCGGGGGCGGGCAGCGCCGCCGACGACGGGGGCAGGACGGGCCCCGGGGCCCCCGCCGGCAGGGCCGGCACGGCGCCGCGCCGGCCGTTCGCGGCGCGGCCGCCCAGGGCGGAGGCGTCCTCGGCGGGCGCCAGCAACCCGGTGTCCACCACGCGCAGTTCCGGCCCGAACAGGGTGGACAGCGCGGGCCGCGGCTTGCCGCTGCCCAGGGCCACGACCTCGCGCAGTACCCCCAGCAACTGCTCGCTCATCTCCTCCGCGGAGGCGAAGCGCCGGCCCGGGTCCGGGTCGGTGGCGCGGACCAGCAGCCGGTAGAAGGACTCGTAGCGGGAGAAGACCTCGATGCCGTCCGGGTCCGGAAGGCTGTCCACGAACACGTTCGTGTAGCCCTGGAAGTCGAAGGTGAGCACTGCCAGCGTGCGCGCCACCGTGTACAGGTCCGAGGCGACGGACGGGCCGACCTCGGGCACTTCGGGGGCCTGGTAGCCGACCGTCCCGTAGATCGGGCTGTCCTGGTCGTCCATCCTGCGGACGGCGCCCATGTCGATGAGCTCCAGCCGGTCCTCGGTCTGGATGGCGTTGTCGACCTTGAAGTCGCAGTAGAGCAGGTTGCGGCTGTGCAGGTGACCGAGGGCGTCCAGTGCTTCGATGGCGTAGGCGACGGCCTGGTCGACGGGGAGCGGTTCGCGTCTGCCGTCGGCGCCCCGGCGGTCGTTGGCGATCTCCTTGAGGGACTTGCCGCCGACGTACTCCATGACGATGTAGCCGTCGAGGGTGCCGCCCCGCGGGTCGAGGTGCTCGACGAAGTTGTAGATCCGCACGATGTTGGGGTGCTCGATCTCGGCGAGGAAGCGGCGTTCGGAGACCGCCGCGGCCAGCGCGTCCTCGTCGCCGGTGTCGAGCAGGCCCTTGAGCACCACCCAGCGGTCGCTGACCGCCCGGTCCACGGCCAGGTAGATCCAGCCCAGGCCGCCGTGCGCCAGGCAGCCCACCACCTCGTACTGCCCGTGCACCACGTCGCCCGCCCGGAGCTTGGGCGTGAACGAGTACGGGTGGCCGCACTTGGTGCAGAAGCCCTCGGTGCGTCCGGGGCGGTCGCCCCGGCTGCGTCCGACCGGCGCCCCGCACTCGCCCTTGCTGCAGTACCTCTTCCGCTCGGGGACCTGCGGGTCCGCCAGCACCGCGGCGGCCGGGTCGGGCCGGGGGATGGGCGGTACGGCCACCAGGCCCGCGCCCAGCTTGCCCCGGGTCGGCCCGCTGGTGGCGGAGCGCGCACTGCGCACGGAGACGGAGGCGGCGCCGCTCGTGCCGCCGCTCAGCGAACGCGACAGCCGCCCGGACACCGAACGGCGTGAGGAGCGGGACGTGCCCGAGGTCCGCGAGGAGCGCGAGGAGGAGCCGGAACCCGGCCCGCTCGCGGCGGCGTTCGAGGGCTGTGAGGACGGTGAGGACGGTGAGGACTGAGAGGGGCTCGACGAGGCCCCGCCGCCTCCGCCGGCCCGGCCGGCGGCCGTTCCCGCCGCGGCGCCGAGCGGCGCCAGGCCGCACGTGTCGCAGAACAGCTCACCCCCGCCGACGTCCTCGATCGTCCCGTCGCAGCCCGGGCGCTGGCAGTTCATCGTGCATCCCCCCTGTGGTCGGCAGGTTCCGCCTGCCCCGGCACCAGCAGTTCGGCGACGGCCCGCTGGTAGCGCAGCACGGCGTTCTCCGCCGCGCGCAGGTCGCACGGCGCGCTCCACAGCAGTCGCCGCGCGTGGTCGTACCGCTCCATCAGGAACGGGTCCTCCGCCATGCCGTGGCGCGCCACCTTCGCCCGGTAGGCGTCGAGCCGGCCGCGCAGCTCCGCACGGACGGCCAGCGGCGCGGTGACCGCGGTCAGCGACTCGCGCGCGCGCAGCAACTCGTCGTCCGCGCGCTGTTCGAGACCGTCCAGCAGCGGCGAGAGCCGGTGCCACTGGCCGGTCCTGCGGAAGTCGACGGCGGCGGAGAGCTGGTCCTGCAGCGCGACCGGCGCGCCGCTGACCGCGGGCACCTCCGAGGCCGCGATCTTGGCGAGCACCTCGACCCGGGCGCTGCGCGCCTCGGTGAGGGTGCGGTCGGCACGCGACAGGACGTCCCGCAGCCGCATCAGCCGGTGGTCGGCGTCGTCACGGACGTGGAGCACGGCCTCGACCTCGCGCCGTATGTCCTCGAGCGTCCGCCCCGCCCGGTCGTAGCGCCCGGTGTCGGGGCGGCCGGCGGACCAGAAGGC
Organism: Streptomyces sp. NPDC005722; assembly: GCF_040630935.1. Taxonomy (NCBI): domain Bacteria; kingdom Bacillati; phylum Actinomycetota; class Actinomycetes; order Kitasatosporales; family Streptomycetaceae; genus Streptomyces; species Streptomyces sp. NPDC005722. Next base: position 238,845 of record NZ_JBEXYN010000008.1, on the reverse strand, counting down.
GAGCGGGTCGGAGACCACCTCGGCGCGCAGCGCCGCCAGCGCGTCCAGCATCCCCGCGAGGTCGTCGCCCGAGGGGTGGGTGCCGGGGCGCACGCCGACGGACTCCGCGAGCGAACGCACCCGCTGCGCCTCCGCGACCAGCAGGTCGATGCGGGCGGGCAGCGCCGACCACACCGCGTCGGCGGCCGACACCACGTCCATCACCTGCGCGTACCACGCGTTCATCCGCGCCAGCAGCTGCTCCAGGCTGATCCGCTCGCTCAGCCGGGCCGGACCGGTCAGACCGCGCGCCGCCTCCGGCACGGCGCCGCCGGAGACGGTGACCCCGGAGCCGCGCAGCAGCTCCGTCAGCTCCCGCAGTTCGCTCTGGGTGGGCCAGCGGCGGCGGCCGCGCAGGCCCCGGGCGGTCGTCAGGGCCTCGGTGTAGGTGTCGAAGTGCGCCCACAGCAGGGCGACGGCCTGTTCGGCCGCGGCCCAGCGCTCCTTGGTGGCACCGCTGAGCTCCGCGCCCTCCAGCAGCCTGCGGCCGGAGTGGTCCTGCAGCGCGAGCAGGGACGCCTCGATCGCGTCCCGCTCGTCACCGAGCCGTGCCAGGGCACGGTCGACGTCCTCACGGCTCATCGCCGGTCCGGATGGTCCCGCGACCGCCATCGCACCTTCCTTCTCTCCAGCCGGTCCCCGTGCTTGCCGTCAGTCCTTGTAGAGCGGTTGCGGCGGCCCCTCGATGCCGGGGAGGTCCGCTTCCAGCCAGGTACGGTACGCCCGCATCCAATGGCTGTCCGCGCCGCCGCCGCGGTAGTCCTCCAGCACCCTGTTGACCCGGCGCACCAGGTCGGTGTCCTGGTCGTTCATCGCCACGCCGTAGTACTCGGTGGTGACCGGCTCGCCCACCAGCCGCACCGCCGGGTCCTGCGCCGCCTGGCCGGCGGCGAGGGCGTTGTCGGTGAACACGGCGTCGGCCTCGCCGAGTTGCAGCATCACCAGGCAGTCCAGCTGGTTCGCCACGAGGAGGACGCGCGGCCGCAGCCGCTCCTTCTCCTTCTCCAGCTCGGCCTGGGCGGTGCTGCCCTGGGCGACGCAGATCCGTTTCCCCCGCGCGGAGGAGTCGAACCCCTTGATCGCCGAACCCTGACGGGGGACCAGCAGTTGCTGCCCCGCCTCGAAGTAGGCCGTGGAGAAGGCGATGTGCCGCTCCGTGATCCGCTCGCAGGTGATGCTCACGGTCCGCACCAGCAGGTCCACGTCGCGGTTGTTGACGGCGTCGAAGCGCTTGGCGGTCGGCACGGTCCTGTACAGGATGGCGTCCTCGTCGCCGAGGATGTCCTCGGCGATGGCCTTGGCCAGGTCGATGTCGAAGCCGACGATCTTCCGGGAGGCCGGGTCGCGGTAGCTCCAGCGGTAGCTGTTCTGGTCGACCCCGACGACCAGCTTGCCGCGCTTGCGGATCCGCTCGACCGCGGGACCGCTCGTGGAGGACGGCCGCAGGCTCGCCTCCGGGTGGCCGCCGCAGTCGTCGTCGGCCGCGGCCTTCCCCGGCGCCGCGGCGGGGCTCCCGGCGGCCGTCGTCCCGGCCTCCGGCCGGCCGTCCCGGCCCGCGTCCTCCTTCGGCGGCAGCACGGCGGCGGCGGCCGCGACGGCGGCCACCAGGGCCGCCGAGACCACGGCACCCCAGCCCCGCCCGCGCCACCGGCGCTGCCTGTGTCCCTCGCGTCCCATCGGCGGCCTCCCCCCGCTCACCGGTACTCCGAAAGCCGGCGCCCGATGCCGAGCACCGCGCCCGCGGCGCCCAGCACCGCCAGCAGCGCGGCCCCCGGCACCAAACCGCCCAGCGCGCCGCGCCCGTCGGCGGCGGCCTGTTCGAACTCCTGCTGCTCGTGCGCGACGGCACGGGCGAGATCGGTGTCCACCTGGTCGAAGCAGAAGCCGGTGTACTGCTCGGGCCGCCCGCCGTCCTCGTACGTGCCGCCGATCGTCTGGGCCACGGCGTCCAGGTAGTTGCCCTCGTCGTCCTTCTCACGGGCCTCCGAGTGCAGCCCCCACCAGGCCTTCGCGGCCTCCATGGCGGAGGTGACGCTCTCGCGGCCACGGTCGTCGTCGGCCAGGCCGAGCGCCTGCGCCAGCAGGCCCGTCCGCCCGTCGGCGTCCGTGCCCGCCAGGCCCTGCAGTTGCTTGTCGTACGCCGCGCTGTAGGCGTCCCCGCTGCCGCGGGCCACGAGCGTCAGGTTCTCGTTGCCCCGGGCCTGCAGGGTCTGGATCCGGGCCTCGTTGAGGATCTGCAGCGACTGCGCCCCGTGCGCGTAGGAGTCGTCGAGCTTCGCGCGGGCGACACCGTGCCCGGCGACCAGCCACAGCAGGACGACGGCGGTGGCCACCGTGCCCGCCACCATGCCCGGGTTGAACACCCGCTGCGTGCGCCGGTACGAACGCCGCTGCGCCCACACCAGCGCGGCCAGCGCCACGACGCCCAGCGCCCAGGCGGCCAGCGGCAGCACCTTGGCGTCCGCGTAGTCCTCGCCCAGCCGCTCGGTCTCGATCGTCCACAGCTGCTTGGCGTCGGGGAGGATCTCCTCGCTCATCATCTTGTTGGCGCGCCGCAGGTACGCCCCGCCGACCGGGAAGCCCTGGCGGTTGTTGGCCCGGGCCCGCTCGACCAGCCCGGTGTACACCGACAGCCGCTGGTTCAGCCGCTCCAGGCGTTCCCGCGCCTGGGCGGAGTCCTCGGAACTGGCCGCCGCCTCGGCGATGTTCCGCGAGGCCGTACGGATGTCCCGGGCGTACCGCTCGCGGTCCTGCGCGGGATCGTCGCCCCCGGCCAGGAAACCGCCGGCGGCGGTGGCGTCCGCGTCGGCGAGCGAGCGGTAGATGTCCGCGGCACGCGCGCTCAGCGGCCCGCTGTGGTGGATCACGTCGTCGGCCGCGGCCGAGCGCTCGGTGATCTGCCACGCCGTCACCGCGCCGAACGCCACCACGCACAGGGCCAGCAGCACCCCGATGACGCGCAGCCTGCCCGGTTCCGTGGTGGCCGCGGCGCGCCACGCGCGTGGTCGCTCCACCCACGCCCGCGGTCGCCTGCCACCGGGTGCGGGCGTGTCCACCCGCACGGTCGGCGACTCCGTCTCCATCGGCGTCCGTGTCACCTGCCGGCCCTCCCCCCGACCCGTTCGCCCGCGCGTACGCGCGACGAGCCCATGACCAGCAGTATGACCGTCGTCACAGACATCCACCCACGGATTGCGTGGATCTTGCCGTCCGACACGGTCCGACTGCCGCCCGTGGGTCCCCCCGCGCGCCGCCCCCTCGCAGCTCACCACGCACGGGGGAGCGTGTTCGGTTCCCCCGGCGTGCGCGCCGGTCACGACACGGAGCCCACCGATGCGTAGTGCGCCCGCAGCCGCGCGTGCGCCTCGGCGGCCGCGCCCGTGCGGTCCAGGCCCAGCAGGGCGGCACCCAGCACCGGCGGCGAGGTGACCACCCGGGGTACGGCCTTGGGCGCCGCAGCGGCCAGCAGGGAGGTCACGGAGTCCATCAGCAGGGGGTGACGGGCGGCCAGCACACCCCCGCCGAGGACGACGTCGGTCTCCTCGTCGAGGAGGCCGAGCCGGCGCAGCGCGACCGTGGCCATGACCACGATCTCCTCGGCCTGCCGCTCCACGATCGCCCGCGCGACCGGGTCACCGTCCTGCGCGGTGGCGAAGAGCACCGGGGTCAGCTCGTGCTTGCGGGAGACCGCGACACGGCCCAGGTGGAGGGCCTCGATCAGGGCGTACATCGAGGTCAGCCCGAAGTGCCCGGGCAGCGTCGTGGCGAGCGCGGTGGAGCCGCCGCGGCCGTCCTCGGCGCGCGCCGCCCACCACAGGGCCTCGTCGGCCAGGCCCGCCCCGCCGCCCCAGTCGCCGGAGAGGTGGCCGATCGCCGGGAAGCGGGCGGTACGGCCGTCCGGGAGCATGCCCGCGCAGTTGATGCCCGCGCCGCACACCACGGCGACCCCGCGCGGCTCGTCGACGCCCGCGCGCAGCAGGGCGAAGGTGTCGTTGGCGACGCGGGTGTCCTCCCCCCAGCCGCGGGCGTGGACGGCGAGTTCGAGCTGCTGCTCCTCGACGGGCAGGTCGGCGTTGGCCAGGCACGCGGAGACGTGCCGCACCAGCGGCGCGCCGGACCGCGGGGACAGGCCCGCGGCGTCCGCGGCACGCTCCACGATCCGCGCGATCACCTCGACCGCCGTCTCGGTGCCGACGACCTGCGGCTGGAACCCGCCGCCGCGGGCGGTGCCGAGCACCGTCCCGTCGGCGGCGACCAGGGCCACGTCGGTCTTGCTGTTGCCCGCGTCGACGGCGAGCACGCCGTCGGGGACGAGAGGGTTCAGGCCCACGCGAGGTGCTCCCGGTTGTGCGCGATCAGACGGTCGGTCAGGGCCTCGGCGTACTCGTACTGGCCGACGAGGGGGTGCGACAGCAGGGCCTTGAAGACCCGGTCGCGGCCACCGTGCACGGCGGCGGTCAGAGCCAGGTCCTCGTAACCGGTGACGTTGGCGACCAGGCCGCCGAACAGCGGGTCCAGGGGCGGGACGGGCAGCGGGTGCGTCCCGTTCGCGTCCACGGTGGCCGGCACCTCGATGACGGCGTCGTCGGGGAGGAAGGGCAGGGTGCCGTCGTTGCGGGTGTTGACGACCTGGACGTCGCCGGTGTCCCGCAACAGGGAGGAGGCGAGCGCCACGGCGGCCTCGGAGTAGTAGGCCCCGCCGCGCCGGGAGAGCAGCTCCGGCTTCTCGTCGAGGGTCTCGTCCCCGTACATCTCCAGCAGTTCGGCCTCGATGGCGGCCACCTCGGCGGCCCGGGAGGGCTTGTCCCGCATCTCCCGCACGACCTCGTCGTGGGCGTAGTAGTACCGCAGGTAGTACGAGGGCACCACACCGAGCCGGTCCAGCAGCGCGCGGGGCAGGTGGAGGTCGCCGGCGATGCCGTCGCCGTGCTCGGCGAGCAGCTTCGGCAGGACGTCCTCGCCCTCGGGGCCGCCGATGCGGACGCCGCGCTCCCAGGTGAGGTGGTTGAGGCCCACGTGGTCGAGGTGGACCTGCTCGGGCGTCACGCCGAGCAGCCCGGCGAACCTGCGCTGGAAGCCGATGGCGACGTTGCACAGCCCGACGGCCTTGTGGCCGGCCTGCAGCAGGGCACGCGTGACGATGCCGACCGGGTTGGTGAAGTCGATGATCCAGGCGTCGGGGGCGGCCCGGCGCACCCGCTCGGCGATGTCCAGCACCACCGGCACCGTGCGCAGCGCCTTGGCGAGGCCGCCCGCGCCGGTGGTCTCCTGGCCGACGCAGCCGCACTCCAGCGGCCAGGCCTCGTCCTGCGCCCGGGCGGCCTGGCCGCCGACGCGCAGCTGCAGCAGTACGGCGTCGGCCCCGGCCACGCCCGCGTCCAGGTCGGAGGTGGTGGTCACGGTGCCGGGGTGGCCCTGCCGGGCGAAGATCCGCCGGGCGAGCCCGCCGACCAGCCGCAGCCGGTCCTCGGCGGGGTCGACCAGGACCAGCTCCTCGACCGGCAGGGTCTCCCGCAACCGGGCGAACCCGTCGATGAGTTCCGGGGTGTACGTGGACCCGCCGCCCACGACCGCCAGCTTCATCCCTTGACTCCCGTCAACGTCACGCCTTCGATGAAGGCCTTTTGCGCGAAGAAGAAGACGACGATCACGGGTGCCATGACCAGCACCGTCGCGGCCATCGTCAGGTTCCAGTTGGTGTGGTGGGCGCCCTTGAAGGACTCCAGGCCGTAGCTGAGGGTCCAGGCCGCCGGATTCTCGCTCGCGTAGATCTGCGGGCCGAAGTAGTCGTTCCAGCAGTAGAAGAACTGGAACAGCGCCACGGCCGCGATGGCCGGCTTCGCCATCGGCAGGACGACGCGCAGCATGGTGCGCAGTTCGCCGCAGCCGTCGACCCGGGCCGCGTCCGTGTACTCCTTGGGGATGGTCAGCAGGAACTGCCGCAGCAGGAAGATGGTGAACGCGTCGCCGAAGGCCATCGGGATGATCAGCGGCCACAGCGTGCCCGACAGGTGCAGCTGCTTCGCCCAGAACAGGTACATGGGCACGATGACGACCTGCGGGGGCAGCATCATCGTGGAGATCACGAGCATCATCGACAGGTTCCGCCCGCGGAAGCGGAACTTGGCGAGCGCATAGGCGACCGGCGTGCTGGAGACGACGGTGAGTACGGTCCCCAGGCCCGCGTAGAGCAGGGTGTTGCGCCACCAGGTGAGGAAGCCGGGGGTGTCCCAGACGGTGCCGAAGTTGCCCCACTCCCAGGTCCTGGGCCACAGGTCGCGGGTGAGGGCCTGGCTGTCGCTCATCACCGCGGTGAGGAAGACGAAGACGAACGGCAGGACGAAGAAGAGCGCGGCGGCGATGCCGAGGGCGTGCACCGCGATCCAGTGGAGCGCCGCCTTGCGGGCCGCGGCGCGCCGGGCACCGGAGGGGAGACCGGTGGCGGGCGCCGTGGCGGAGGGGGCGAGGGTGGCGTGGGTGGTCATGGGCGTCAGTCCTCCGCCGTCAGGAAGCCGCTGCGGCGGCGCATGAGGAGCGCGGTGAAGGCCATGGCGAGCGCGAAGAGCACGAGGGCGATCACACAGGCCGAGCCGGTGTCGAAGCGCTGGAAGCCGAGGTTGTAGACCAGTTGCGGCAGGGTCAGCGTGGACTTCTCCGGGTAGCCGGGCTCGAACTGCTGGCCGGAGCCGCCGATGACGCCGCTGGCGACCTTCCCCGCCACCAGGGGCTGGGTGTAGTACTGCATCGTCTGGATCACGCCGGTCACGACGGCGAACATCACGATGGGCGAGATGTTCGGCAGCGTGACGTAGCGGAACCTCGCCCAGGGCCCGGCGCCGTCCAGCTCGGCGGCCTCGTACTGCTCCTTGGGCACGTCGAGCAGGGCGGCCATGAAGATGACCATGAGGTCGCCGATGCCCCACAGCGCGAGCAGTGTGAGGGCGGGCTTGGACCACGTCGGGTCGTTGAACCAGCCGGGCGTCGGCAGTCCGGCCTTGCCCAGCAGGTTGTTGACGGGTCCCGTGCCGGGGTTGAGGAGGAAGGCGAAGGCCATCGTCGCGGCCACCGGCGGGGCCAGGTAGGGCAGGTAGAAGGCGGTGCGGAACAGCCCCGCACCGGTCTTGATCTTGGTGATCAGCAGGCCGATCCCCAGGCCGAACACGACTCGGAGGCTGACCATGACCACGACCAGCCACAGGGTGTTGCGCAGCGCCGGCCAGAAGAACGGGTAGTCGTTGAAGACGTACGACCAGTTCCTGACGCCGTTCCAGGTCGGGGCGGCGAACCCGTCGTACTTCATGAAGGAGAAGTAGACGGTCGAGACCAGCGGGTAGGCGAAGAAGACGCTGAAGCCGACGATCCAGGGCGACATGAAGGCGAGGGTGCGAAGCGCCTCGCGGCGGCGCTTCGCCCTCAGCATCGGGTGGACGGTGCTCATCAGCGGGCCTGCGCGATGTCCTTGTCGACCTGCTCGTCGACGCCCTTGAGGCCCGCGGCCAGGTCGGTCTGCTTTCCGGCCTCGTAGGCGTAGCCGAAGTCCTGCAGGGTCAGCTGGTAGGTGCCGCCGTTGACGCTGGCGGGGGTGGTGCTGCTGTTCGGGTTCTGCGCGATCTCCACGAAGGTGCGGAAGAGGGGATCGGCGTCCAGGTCGGGGGACTTGAGCGCGGCGAGCGTGGACGGCACGTTGTGGATGGCGTTGGAGAAGCTCACCACCGCGTCGGTGTCGGTGGCCATGTACTTCACCAGTTCCCAGGCGGCGTTCTTCTTGGCGCTGGTGTTGGCGACGCCGATGATCGTGCCCGAGAGGTAGCCCTTGCCGTAGGTGTCGGCCTGGTCGTCGGGTACGGGGAAGGGCGCGACACCGATCTCGAACTTCGTGCCCGCCTCCTTGGCCATGCCGGCCCGCCACTCGCCGTCGACGGCCATGGCCACCTGCCCGGTGTGGAAGGGGTTCTTGGCGCCCCACTCGTCACCGAAGCCGGACCGGTACTTCTCCAGCTTCTTGAAGCCGCCGAGCGCCTTCACCATGTCCTGCTGCCAGGTGAACATGGCGGCGAAACCGGGGTCCTTGGCGACGTTCGACTTGCCGTCCGCGTCGAAGTACTTGGCGCCCCACTGGGCGGCCAGGTGCGTGGTGGTGGACTCGTAGCCGTGGAAGTTCGGCATGAAGCCGAGCTGGGAGTAGGAGTCGCCCTTGTTCTTGGTGAGCTTGACGGCGTCGGCCTTGAACTCCGAGAGCGTCTTCGGCGGGGAGGCGATCCCGGCGGCCTTGAAGGCGTCCTTGTTGTAGTAGAGGCCGTAGGCGTCGCCGAGCAGCGGCAGCGTGCAGCGCTTCCCCTCGAACTGGGTGTACTCCAGCATCGGCTTGGGGAAGGTGGTGGCCGGGTCGATGCCGGACTTCTTCAGGAACGGGTCCAGGTCGGCGAAGGCGTTGGAGGCGCAGAACTTGCCGACGTTGTCCGTGGTGAAGGAGGAGACGACGTCCGGGGCGTTGGGGCCGCCGGCCCGCAGTGCCTGGTTGATCTTGTCGTCGGTGATGTTGCCCTGCACCTTGACGTGGATGTTGGGGTGGGCCTTCTCGAACGCCTTGACGTTGGCGTCGATCGCCTTCACCTCGCTGGGCGCGGACCAGCCGTGCCAGAAGGTGATGGTCACGTCCTTGGTGGGGTCGTCACCTGCGGTGTTGTTGCTCGAGCCCGTGCACGCGCTCGTCAGCAGGGTTATCGCGGCGGCTGCCGCGACGGCGGCCGCGGCCGTCTTGGTGGAACCGGACACTTCGCTTCCTCCGGGGGGACTTCGGGCGGTTCGAGGGTGTGCGAGACCGGCGGAGGGACCCGGGGCGGGCCCGTCCGCTGCGAGTGCGGGTGGTGGGTGGGCTGTTGCGGTCAGCGCGAGGTGTCGAACACCTCGTCGCGGGTGGTGGCGAGGGCGCTCTGCAGCGCTCCGGACAGGACGGGGTCGTTCGGTACGCCGCCGAGCACCAGCCGGGGCCGGGGCACGGCCAGTTCGGCCAGTTCGGACTGGACGAGGGAGCGCAGCGGCTCCCCGCCGGCGGCGATCACCCCGCCGGCCAGGACGATCAGGCCGGGGTCGAGGACGGTGACCAGCGAGGCGAGTCCGACGGCGAGCCCGGTGGCGAAGCGCCGCAGCAGTTCCGCGTGCGCGCCGTCACCGGTCCCCGCCGCCGCGGCCAGCAGCGCCGAGGCGCCCTCGGCCTGCGTGCCCCGCGGCACGGGCAGTCCCAGTTCGCGTGCGATGCGCAGCACCGCGTTGCAGCCCGCCAGCTCCTGGAAGCCGCCGGCGTTGGCCTTGGCGACGTGCCGGACCAGGGGGGTCCCCGGCACCGGCATGAAGCCGACCTCGCCGGCGCCGCCGGTCCAGCCGCGGTGCAGCCGGCCGCCGATCACGATGGCCGCGCCGATGCCCTCCTCGTTCCACAGCAGGACGAAGTCGTCGTGGTCCCGGGCCGCGCCGAGCCGCTGCTCGGCGACGGCGGCGAGGTTCACGTCGTTGTCGTACTCCAGGGGGACGGGCAGGGCGGCGGCCAGCTCGTCCAGGAGGGCGGGGGAGTGCCAGCCGGGGAGGTGGCTGGCGTAGCGCAGCCGGCCGGTGCTGGGGTCGAAGGCGCCGGGGGTGCCGACGACGATCCGGTGCAGGTCGGTGCGGTGCAGTCCGGCCGCCTTGACCGCGCCGTCGACGGCCTGGACGACCTGTTCGACGGCGCCGCCCTGGCCGCGCCGGCCGCGGCCGGGGGTGGCGAGCTCGAAGACGCCGGCCACCCGGCCGGTGATGTCGGCGACGGCGGCGCGGATGCGCTCGGTCGTCACGTCGAGGCCGGCGACGTGCGCTGCCGTGGGGTTGACCGCGTACAGCTGGGCGTTGGGTCCCGGGCGTCCGGCGGTCGTGCCGGTGGCGAGCACCAGTCCGGCCGCTTCGAGGCGGGCCAGGAGCTGGGAGGCGGTGGGCTTGGACAGCCCGGTGAGCTTGCCGATCCGGGTCCGGGAGAGGGGGCCGTGTTCGATGAGCAGGTCGAGCGCGGCACGGTCGTTCATCGCCCGCAGTACGCGCGGTGTGCCGGGGGTGCCAGGGGTGCCTGGGCTTCCGGGGGTACCGGCCACGGTCTCGTCCTCCCTCGTCGTGACGGCTCGCGCCGCAGGCTACGGCACGGGGCTGGTGGGCTGGGTGGGGTCGGAGGGGCGGGTGGGCCCCCTGTTGGTAGTTAGGAAACTTTCCTGTTGGTGAAAGGCAAGGTAGGCGCCCGTAGCCGGAGCGTCAAGGGCGGTTCGCGAGGTCGCCGCCAAAGCGTTACCGGCCGCGCCGGGGCATGGAAAAGGGGCGCCGGGCGGTGTCCGGCGCCCCTGGTGGGCGGCGTTCGCTACTTGACCGTGCTCGGCTGGGACGACGCCGGCGCGGGCGCCAGCGGCTGGGCCGCCAGCGCCTGCGGGGAGGCCGGGTTGGCCAGCGCGGACGGCGGGGCCACGGCGGCCGAGGGGTCGGCCGGTTCGTCCTCCGCCACCGCCTGCGGGGTGCCGCCGACGATCGCGATCCCGGCCGCGTCGAAGGCCCGCTTGATCCGCCAGCGCAGTTCCCGCGCGACCGCGGCCGCCTTGCCCGGCATGGTCTTGGCCTGTGCCTGGATCAGCACGGAGTCCGAGGTCACCGACTCCAGGCCCAGCACCTCGACCGGCTCCCAGAGCACCTCGTCCCACGGCTGGTCCTTGGCCATCGCGGCGGCGGTCTCCTCGATCACCGCGCGGGCCCGGTCCAGGTCCTCCGTGTAGCCGACCTGGACGTCCACCACGGCCGTCGCCCAGCCCTGGCTGAGGTTGCCGATCCGCTTCACCTCGCCGTTGCGGACGTACCAGATCTCGCCGTTGTCGCCGCGCAGCTTGGTCACCCGCAGTCCGACCTCGACCACGGTGCCGCTCGCGACGCCCGCGTCGATGACGTCCCCGACGCCGTACTGGTCCTCCAGGATCATGAAGACGCCGGAGAGGAAGTCGGTCACCAGGTTCCGCGCGCCGAAGCCGATCGCCACACCGGCCACACCGGCGCTGGCCAGCAGCGGAGCCAGGTTGATCTTCAGTACGGACAGCACCGTCAGCGCCGCCGTCCCCAGGATCACGAACGAGGCCACGCTGCGCAGCACCGAGCCGATCGCCTCGCTGCGCTGCCGCCGCCGCTCCGCGTTGACCAGCAGTCCGCCCAGGGCGCTGGTCCCGGCGGCCTCGGCGCCGCGGTTCATGCGCTCGATGAACTTGGTGATCATCCGGCGCACGACGGTCCGCAGCACCAGCGCGATCACCACGATCAGCAGGATGCGCAGCCCGGCGGAGAGCCAGTCCGCCCAGTTCCGGCTGATGTAGTCGGCGGCGTCGGTCGCGCTCTTGTGGGCGTCGTCGATCGTCGTGACGGTGGACGGCGATGGGGACACGGGCGGAAACCTCCGGGTTGGGCAGGCTTCCCACACTAACGGGGGAGGCGAAGTGTCCCGTTGTGCTGTTCGAGCGCGACGTGCGGTGATTCAGGGCATGTAAAAGGGATGTGGTTGAAAACACCCTCGCTCCGTTACCCGGTCATGGTGGCGCCGCGACCGGGCTTCCGGAGAGACTGTGGGCAGATCGTCCCGGCGCGAGCCACGCGCCGCCGGCGTAAAAGGAGGCACCCGTGCCGCATGTCCTGGTCCTCAACGCGTCGTACGAGCCGCTCGGCGTCGTACCGCTCCGCCGCGCGCTCATCCTCGTGCTGAACAAGAAGGCCGTGTGCCTCGAGGAATCCGGCGCCTATATGCACAGCGCGACCTGTACTGTCCCCGCTCCCAGTGTCGTCAAGCTCACCAAATTCGTCCGAGTGCCCTTTCGCGGCCCCGTGCCCCTGACCCGGCGGGCGCTGTTCGCCCGGGACGGCGGCCGGTGCGCGTACTGCGGAGGCGTCGCAACCAGCGTCGACCACGTGATCCCGCGCAGCCGCGGGGGCCAGCACACGTGGGAGAACGTGGTCGCGGCATGCCGCCGGTGCAACCACCTCAAGGCCGACCGCCACGTCGCCGAGCTCGGCTGGCGGATGCGCCATCAGCCCGCCCCGCCGTCGGGTCTCGCCTGGCGGATCATCGGGACGGGGCATAGGGACCCGCGCTGGCTGCCATACCTGCAGGCATTCGGCGCGGAGGACGCCATGGCCCGGATCGACGGCATATCCGCCTGAGACCGGGCCTTCGTGTTGTCCTGACCTGCTCCTGACCCGTTCCTGACCGGGCCCAGGGCCCCGGACCGCACCCCCGTGCCGGTCCGGGGCCCCTTCCGGCGCCCTGCGCCCGTTACTCGTGGCGCAGCTGCGCCGGGTGCACGGTGCGCCGCAGCAGCGGCAGGCAGGCCGCGTTCGCCAGCAGTGCGGCGGCCAGGAGCCCGCCGGTGAGCAGCGCCGGCTCCAGCAGTGGCAGGGCGCGCCGCTCGGCGTTGAGCAGGACGGGCGAGATCAGCGTCAGGCCGCAGACGGCGCCCAGCACGAGCGCGGGGGCGAGGGGCAGCGCGGTCTCCAGCAGTGTGGCGCGCCACAGCACCTTCCGTGGCGTGCCCGCCGCGGCGAGTGCGGCCAGGGTCCGGCGCCGGGTCATCAGCGACTCCACGACGCCCACCGCGACGCCGCTCACGGTGACCGCACCGGCGATCAGGATGGCGAGCCCCGCCAGGTTCCAGCCGCCGATGTGGAAGGCGACGTCGGCGGCGCTGTAGCCCGCTTCCGTGCGCAGTCTGTCCACCGTCACCCGGCGCGCGGTCACCCAGCCCGCCCCCACCAGCGCCGCGAGCATCAGCACCGCGTGGGCCCGCGACGCGGCCCAGGGATCGTTCCGCAGTCGTTGCCCGGCGATCAGCAGCACCGGGCGGCCCGACCGGGCGGCCAGCCGCCCGGTGAGCAGCGCGAGCCCGGCGCTGCTGTGGAGCAGCCCGTAGACGTAGAGCGCGAGGATCACCGGCCCCACGATCAGCGGCGCCGGCGCCACCCGCGTCCCCGCCAGCATCAGCGCGGTCCCCGCGAGCAGCGCGACCGGGCCCAGCAGCCAGCGGACCGCCCCGCCGCGCGGGGGGCGCCGCTTCGCGAGCACGCCCAGCGGGTCGACGGCCGACCGGCGGAGGGTGAACCGCGCCTCCAGGGTGGCCAGCACCGGCACCGCCAGGACGACCAGGGCGGCCGCAAGCCACGGCACCGGCACATCGGTGGGCCAGGTCAGCGCCTCGCGGTCGCCCTGCACCGCCGTGAGCAGGGCGCGCAGCGCCAGGAAGCCCAGCAGCCCGGCCACCGCCCCCAGGCTGCCGGCGGCGCCCGCCTCCAGCGCGGCGATCCGCCGGACCTGTCGCGGGCCGGCCCCGGACAGGCGGAGTGCGGCCAGCCGGTGCTCCCGCCGCAGTGCCCCGATCCTGGTGCACTGGCCGAGGAAGGCGAGCACCGGAAGCAGGAGCAGCAGGAGCACCACGACGACCCCCGGCCGCAGCCCGGCGCTGTTGAGCAGGCCGTTGGTGTACCGGGGAGGGTCGCCCCCGTACCGGGTGCCGATCACGGCCACGACCGCGGCCGCCAGGGCGAAGCCCGTGCCGAGGGCCGCGCCGAGCGCGGTCAGCGCCAGACGCCACCACTCACTGCGCGGGGAGCCCCGCAGCAGTGCCCAGGCCAGGAGGGCGTCCGAGCGCAGCGTGCTCACCGGGTCACCTCCGCGGCGGGCTCGTCCTCGGTCTCGACGACGCCGTCCCGGACGGTCGCCTCGCGGTCCGCGTACGCCGCGACCTGGGCGTCGTGCGTGATCAGCAGCACGGCGGTGCCGGACTCGCGGGCGGCGTGGACCAGCGCCGTCATGACCTGCTCGCCGGCCAGGGAGTCCAGGGCGCCGGTCGGCTCGTCCGCGAAGACCGCCTTGGGCGTGGTGACCATGGCGCGGGCCAGGGCGACGCGCTGGCCCTGGCCGCCGGACATCTCGCCGGGGCGCAGTCCGGCCTGGCCCAGGACGCCGAAGCGCTCCAGCCAGGTGCGGGCACTCCTGTGGGCCGCGGCACGCGAGGTCCCGGCCAGCAGCAGTGGCAGGGCCACGTTGTCGAGGGCGGTCAGTTCGCCGACCAGTTGCCCGAACTGGAAGACGACGCCGAAGTCGGTGCGCCGCAGGGTGGAGCGGCGGTTCTCGCCCGCCTGGTCGAGGCGCTCGACGCCGTAGTGGATCTCGCCCTCGTCGGGCCGGACGATGCCGGACATGCAGTGCAGCAGCGTGGACTTGCCGCTGCCGCTCGGTCCGGTGACGGCCAGCACCTCCCCGGGCAGCAGGCGCAGCGAGGCGCCGCGCAGGGCGTCGGTGGTGCCGTACCGCTTGACGAGGCCGTGTGCCTCGATCAGAGGTGTCGTCATGTTGAGGTGACCTCCTCGGCCAGTGCGCCGAGGCGCTGCGCGGCGTTGTCCATCCAGCGCAGGTCGGCGTCGAGATGGGTGAGGGCGTAGTCGGCGGAGAGCACGGCCGCCAGTGGGGCGCCGGCCGTGGTCTTCACGGTGGTCAGCTCGCGCATCCGCGCGAGGTGGGCGGCGCGCTGGAGGCGCAGGAAGGCGGCCGGGTCGCCGTAGCCGGAGGCGATGATCGCCGTGACCTTGGCGAAGATCTCGTTGGCCGCGCTGACCGGCGCGGGCGGTACGGGCTCGCCGAGCCAGGTCCGCAGGGTCTGCGAGCCGCGCTCGGTGAGCCGGTAGGTGGTGCGCTCCGGGCCGCCGTCGCTCTCCGTGGCGTCGACCTCGGCGAGGCCGTCGCGCACCAGGCGCTGCAGGCTCGTGTAGACCTGTCCGTAGGCGAGGGGGCGGGCTTCGGGGAAGCGTTCGTCGTGCCGCCGCTTGAGGTCGTAGCCGTGGCCAGGACCGGCGGCGAGCAGACCCAGCAGGACGTTGCCGGTGCTCATGCGACGCCCCCTCCTTCTATTCACTCAATACATGTACTGAGTGCATAGTGACACCCGCGCGGCCGTCGCGCAACGGCCCCCGGAAAGTGGTGGGTTGGGGAGGGCGGGCGGTCGTCGGCTCAGCCGGTGACGGCGTACGCCTGCAGCGAGTACAGCGAGTAGCCGTACTTGGTTCCGCGCTCCAGCCCCTGCACCCGGATGAAGCGCGTGCCGGAGGGGGCGTCCAGCCGTACGGACTCGGTGCCGCCGCGGCCGTCGGAGACCACCGCCGCGGTGTGCCAGCTCTGCCCGTCGACCGAGGTCAGGATCGTGTAGCGGGAGGCGTACGCGTCCTGCCAGCGCAGCACCACCCGGCCGACCCTGGCGGCCCGCGGCAACTCGGCCTGCACCCAGGCGTCGTCCCGCACGGGGGAGGACCAGCGGGTCGCCGGGTCGCCGTCGGTCAGCGCCGAGGCCGGGAAGTCCGGCGTCTCGTCACCGGAGGAGGTGGCCGGGGCGCCCGCGGCGAGGTCGGGCCCGCCGGTGCGCGGACGGGCGTGCACGGTGACGGTCTGCCGCACGGTACGGCCCTCGGCGCGGAACACCAGCGGCACCTCGTACACCCCGGGGGCGCCGTCCGCCGGCAGGGACAGCCGCACCGGGACCACCACCTTGCCGCCGCGCGGCAGTCGCACCGTCCCGGGCGTCACGACCGCCACGCCCGGGGGTGCCTCGGCGGTCAGCGACACCTCGGCCGCCGCCGGTGAGTCGTCGGTCAGCTCCGCGGTGACGGTCGCGGGGGCGCCGCCGGGTTCGAGGTCGGTCTCGGTGCGGTCCAGGGTCATCCGGGCCGCGGGCCGGTCCGCGTACCAGGGCACGATCTCGTGGACGACCGGCGGGCGGGCCCCCTCCGACGCCGTGACCCGCACCGCGTCGGCCGGCAGGCCCCGCGCCGGCAGTTCGGTCCAGCCGCCGCCCAGCGAACCGAGCCGGTGCCAGCCCTGGCCGGGCACCCGCACCTCCACCGACCCGGCGGCACCGGGCCCGGTGTCGGTGAGCACGGTCAGCGCCTCCAGCGGGCGGGCCGAGCCGTACTCCAGGGTCAGCCCCCCGGCGGGCACGCGGACGGTGGTGGTGGCGTCGCCGTCGGAGGCCGCCAGGGACGAGGGGTCGGCCGCGAAGGCACCGGAGGTGCCGTCGTCCTCGGTGGTCACGGTGAACTCCCGTACCGACACGGCGTTCTCCTGCGGCGCGGTCGCGCGCAGCCGCACGTACCGCGCCCGGGTGCCCGCGGGCAGCCGCACTGTCACGGTGCGGTCGTCGTGCACCGTGGCGGCGGTCCGCCAGCCGCCCTCGTCGCCCGCCGAGTACTCCAGCACGGCCTCGCGCAGGTAGTCGTCCCACTCGGGGCCGGGCTGCGCGGCGCCCATGGCGACCCGCACGGAGTGGATCGTGCGGGTGCCGCCCAGGTCGACCCCGAAGGCGTCGTCCTGCTGCGGCGGGGCGTCGCTGGCCCAGGAGGTGCCGTCCTTGCCGTCGGTCATCAGCGACGGGTCGGTCGACCGCGCCGAGCCGAGGGTGGCGGTGGCCTTGCGGCCCGTGGTGCGCACGCCGGTCCACGCGTCCGCCGTGGCCAGCGACGTGGCGAGGAACGGGTCCAGCACCCCCTGGCCGACGGTGGCCGGGCTGTCCGCTGTTCGCCGGCGGGCCCGCTCCAGCGCCAGCCGGTGCCTCCAGGCCCCGGTGCCGTCGCCGGCGCGCAGCGCCACCAGCATGTCGACGGCGTGTTCGCCCGCCGAACCGTAGCGGGCCAGCCGGCTCAGCCACGGCCGCAGCTCGCCGCCGAGGGAACCGCCCGCCGGCCCGTGCAGCCGTTCCGGGGCGCCGCGCATCGTGGTGAACTCCGCGCGCAGCCGGGCGGCGGCCGCCGCCACCCGGTCAGGGCCGCCGTGCGCGTAGGCGTCCAGGAACTCCGCGATGAGCGGCCGCAGGTACGCCGACTCCGACCCGTCCAGCGCCGAGGAGGCCGCGTTGCCCGCCAGGGCGCGCAGCGCGTCCCGCGCCCCGGGGTCGGGGCCCGCCAGGTCGTCGATCGCGGCGCGCCAGGACGCGGCGCGGTCGTACCCGCGCGGGTTCCACGCGTAGTCGGCGACGGTGAACAGCGCGATCCGGGAGGCGGCGGGCTGCCGCATCGCCGCCGCCAGCAGGCCCGCGGTGGCCGTCGCGACCGCGGGCTCGCGTCCGGTGTAGGGGCCGAGGAAGACCCGGTCCTCGGCGAAGTCGTTGACCGGGTAGTCGTCCATCGTCAGCAGCGGGTGCTGCAGCGCCGCCCGCGCGTCGGCGACCTGCCGTCCGGTGATCTCCCCCGGGACGACGCCGACGCCCGACCACGCCACCTCCACCCGCCGGTCGAGCTCCCGGGCCAGCGTGCGGCGGAAGTCGGTGGCACCGTCCTGGTAGTACTCCGTCGGCAGCAGCGACAGCGGCACCGCGGCCCGGTGTCGCTCCGCCAGGTGGACGGCGAGCGCGTCGGCCACCTCGGCCTGCGCCCGGGCCGCGGCCGCCGGGCCGTCGCCGTAGGCGTCCGCGTCGTCGTCGCAGTGCCACTCGCTGTAGCTCACGTCCTGGAACTGCAACTGGAAGGCGCGGACTCCCAGCGCCCACATCGCGTCGGCCTTGCGCAGCAGCGCCCTGCGGTCGTCCTGCGAGGAGAAGCACAATGCCTGGCCCGGCGACACGGCCCAGGCCAGGGTCACGTGGTTGGCCCGGGCCCGCTCGGCCAGTTCGCGGAACTGCGCGCGGCGCGCCGCCGGGTAGGGCTCGCGCCAGCGCTCCTGGCGGTAGGGGTCGTCGCCGGGGGCGTACAGGTAGCGGTTCTGCTTGGTGCGGCCGAGGAAGTCCAGCTGGGCGAGGCGCTGTTCCCGGGTCCAGGGCTCGCCGTAGAAGCTCTCGGCGACGCCGCGGGTGGCGGCCGCCGGCCAGTCGCGGACGACGACACCCGGCAGGCGGCGCCCGGTCGTCAGCCGGCGGAGCGTCTGCACCGCGTGGAACAGGCCGTCCCCGCCCGTTCCGTCCAGCGCGACGACCTCGTGGCCGCCGGTACGGCCCACGGCCAGCCGGTAGCCGCCGGAGGGCAGGTCCCCGGTGGGCGCGGCGCCCAGGGCGCGCAGCGCGCCGGCGGCCCGCGGGCCGCCGGCGTAGACCACCAGCCCACGCGGTCCGGCGGCGTCCACGTGGAGCGTGGTCACGCCCGCGCCGCGCAGGACCGCGCGGAGGGCGTCCAGGGCGTACGGGTCGGCACCCGGCCCCGCGACCAGGGTCGCCGTGTCCGGCACGGCGACGGAGGTGCCGCGGGCGCGCAGCGACTGCGGCCTGGGGTGGACGGCCGGCAGGGCGCCGGCCGTCGCGGTGTCGTCCGCCACGCCGGGCGCCGCCGGAGGGGTGGCGGGCGGGGTGGCCAGGGCGACCGGTGCGGTCCCGAGCAGTCCGCCGACGACGGCGGCGACGAGTGCTGCCGTGCGGGTCGAGGCGGTTCTCCTGCCCGGGGTCATGGTCCGACAGCCCATCACCCGCACGGAGGGCGTGTCAACGTGCGGACGCGCCCCCTCCGCCCCGTGCGCGCGGCCCGTACCGCCGGTAGCCGGCGGCGGCCGGGGACACGGCCGGACCGCCGAGGGAAAACCCCCGGCCGTCCCACCCCTCCCGCGTGCGAGGATGGCCGAAAACCCGACGAAGGAGACGGACACGTGCCCGGCACGAACCTCACACGCGAGGAGGCGCGGCAGCGAGCGCGCCTGCTCACCGTGGACACGTACGACATCGAGCTCGACCTGAGCGGGGCCCAGGAGGGCGGCACCTTCCGGTCGGTGACCACGGTGCGCTTCGACTCCGCCGAGGCGGGTGCCTCGACCTTCATCGACCTGGTCGCCCCCGCCGTCCACGAGGTGGTGCTCAACGGCACCGCGCTGGACCCGGCCGAGGTCTTCGCGGACAGCCGCATCGCCCTGCCGTCGCTGCAGGCCGGCGCCAACGAGCTGCGGGTCGTCGCGGACGCGGCGTACACCAACACCGGCGAGGGCCTGCACCGCTTCGTCGACCCCGTCGACAAGCAGGCCTACCTCTACACCCAGTTCGAGGTCCCGGACGCCCGCCGGGTCTTCACCTGCTTCGAGCAGCCCGACCTCAAGGCGGCCTTCACCTTCACCGTGAAGGCCCCGGCCGGGTGGACGGTCGTCTCCAACTCCCCGACCCCCGAGCCGGCCGGCGACACGTGGAGCTTCGCGCCCACCCCGCGCATCTCCACCTACATCACCGCGCTGATCGCCGGTCCGTACCACGCCGTGCACAGCACCTGGGAGGGCGAGGGCGGCCGCAGCGTGCCGCTGGCCCTGTACTGCCGCCCGTCGCTGACGGAGTTCCTCGACGCCGAGGCCATCTTCGCGGTCACCCGGCAGGGCTTCGACTGGTTCGAGGAGAAGTTCGACTTCCCCTACCCCTTCGCCAAGTACGACCAGCTCTTCGTGCCGGAGTTCAACGCCGGCGCCATGGAGAACGCGGGCGCGGTCACCATCCGCGACCAGTACGTCTTCCGTTCCAAGGTGACCGACGCCGCCTACGAGGTGCGCGCCGAGACGATCCTCCACGAGCTGGCCCACATGTGGTTCGGCGACCTGGTCACCATGGAGTGGTGGAACGACCTCTGGCTCAACGAGTCGTTCGCCACCTACACCTCCATCGCCTGCCAGGCCTACGCGCCCGGCAGCAGGTGGCCGCACTCCTGGACGACCTTCGCCAACTCCATGAAGACCTGGGCGTACCGGCAGGACCAGCTGCCGTCCACCCACCCGATCATGGCGGAGATCAACGACCTCCAGGACGTGCAGGTCAACTTCGACGGCATCACCTACGCCAAGGGCGCCTCGGTCCTGAAGCAGCTGGTGGCCTACGTCGGCATGGACGCGTTCTTCACCGGCGTCCAGGCGTACTTCAAGCGCCACGCCTGGAAGAACACCCGCCTGACCGACCTGCTGTCCGCCCTGGAGGAGACCTCCGGCCGCGACCTGAAGACCTGGTCGAAGAAGTGGCTGGAGACGGCCGGCATCAACATCCTCCGCCCGGAGATCGAGACCACCGCCGACGGCACCATCACCTCCTTCGCCGTCCGCCAGGAGGCCCCGGCGCTGCCGGCCGGCGCCAAGGGCGAGTCGATCCTGCGGCCGCACCGCATCGCGGTCGGCGCGTACGACCTCCAGGACGGCAAGCTGGTGCGCGTGCAGCGCGTCGAGCTGGACGTCGACGGCGAGCTGACCGCGGTGCCGGAGTTCACCGGCGTCAAGCGCCCGGCCGTCGTGCTGCTCAACGACGACGACCTGTCCTACGCCAAGGTGCGCCTGGACGAGGCCTCGCTGGCCACCGTCCGCGAGCACCTCGGCGACTTCACCGAGTCGCTGCCGCGCGCCCTGGTGTGGGCGGCCGCGTGGGACATGACCCGCGACGGCGAACTCGCCACCCGCGACTACCTGGAGCTGGTGCTCTCCGGCATCGGCAAGGAGTCCGACATCGGCGTCGTGCAGTCCCTGCACCGCCAGGTGAAGACGGCGCTGGAGCTGTACGCGGCGGACGGGTGGCGCGAGACGGGCCTCGCCCGCTGGACGGAGGCGGCGCTGGAGCACCTGCGCGCGGCCGCCCCCGGCAGCGACCACCAGCTCGCCTGGGCCCGCGCGTTCGCCGCGACGGCCCGCACCAAGGAGCAGCTGGACCTGATCGCCGGGCTGCTCGGCGGCACCGAGACGATCGAGGGCCTGGCCGTCGACACCGAGCTGCGCTGGTCGCTCCTGGAGCGGCTGGCGGCCACCGGCCGTGCCGACGAGGAGGCCATCGCCGCGGAGCTCGGCCGGGACGCCACGGCGGCCGGCGAGCGGCACGCGGCCACCGCGCGCGCCGCGCGTCCCACGGCCGAGGCGAAGGCCGCGGCGTGGGCCTCGGTGGTCGAGGCGGAGACGCTCACCAACGCCGTCCAGGAGGCGGTCATCGCGGGCTTCTCCGAGCCCGACCAGCGCGAGCTGCTGGCGCCGTACACGCAGCGCTACTTCGCGGCGGTCTCGGACGTCTTCGGCTCCCGCAGCCACGAGATGGCCCAGCAGATCATCGTCGGCCTCTACCCGGCGCTCCAGGTCTCCCAGGAGACCCTGGACGCCACCGACGCCTGGCTGGCGGCGGCCGATCCGGCCCCCGCGCTGCGGCGCATGGTGACGGAGTGCCGTGCCGGCGTCGAGCGGGCCCTGAAGGCCCGTGCCGCGGACGCGGCGGCCGGCTGACCGTCACCCGGAGCCGGACGAGGCCCCCCGCGGCGATGCGCCGCGGGGGGCCTCGTGTCCTTCCGGTGTTCCTACAGCCCGGGAGCCGACGCGCCGTCCGGGCGGGCACCGGCGGCGGCCGGGAACGCCTGAGACCGGGCCGTGGTGCTCCGCGGCCCGGTCAGCGAGGTGCGAAGGGGTCAGCCCTGGGACTTGCGGGACTTGTCGGTCACCATGACCAGGCCCGCGATGACCAGGAACAGGACGACCGGCAGGACGAGGTACAGGCCCAGCGTCTCGACCACGCTCAGGCCGGGACCCGGGTCGTCGCCGTCGTCGCGGGTGTTCGCGAACGCGGGGGACGACATCAGCAGCATCAGCGCCGTGCCGGCCGTCACGGCACCGGCGCGCAGGGCGTTCTTGTTGGGCTTGTCCACGCTCTCAAAGTAGCGAACGCTCCCGCGGCCCGCGCGTCCGGGGTGGTGTTACGGCCCGTCCGGCCGCGCCATCGCGGTCCGCACCTCGTGCGCCAGCGCGTGCAGCCGCGGCGAGGCCGTCAGCTGCTCCAGGGTGAGCGGGCGCCCTTCCGGGTCCGCGACCGGAAGCCGCCAGTTGGGGTACTCGTCCCAGGTGCCCGGCAGGTTCTGCGGACGGCGGTCGCCGACCCCGTCCGGCAGCCACACCCCGACCATCCGGGCCGGCGTCCGCGCCAGGAAGCGGTGGACGGCCTTCACGACCGCCTCCTCGTCCCGGGTGCCCTCCGGCAGCATGCCGAGCCGGCCGAGCAGTGCCAGCCACTCCGCGACCTCCACCGCGTCCTCGGCCTGCTCCACCTCCAGCGGCCGGGTCAGCAGCCCCAGCCGGTGCCGCAGCCCCACGTGCTCCCCGGTCAGCCGGGCGGTCGTCGTGGGCAGGTCGTGGGTGGTCACCGTGGCCAGCGCGTCCGCCCGCCAGGCCGAGGGCGGCAGCGGCCGGGCGTGCGCGGAACCGCGGGCCCCCTCCCAGTCCCGCTCGAACCAGAGCACCGACGTGCCGAGGATGCCCCGGTCGGCCAGCTCCTCGCGGACGCCCGGCTCGACCGTGCCGAGGTCCTCCCCTATGACCACGGCACCGGCGCGCCGCGCCTCCAGCGCGAGGACCCCGAGCATCGCCTCCGCGTCGTAACGGACGTACGCGCCCTGTGTCGGCGGCTCGCCCTCGGGCACCCACCACAGGCGGAAGAGCCCCATCACGTGGTCGATGCGCAGGCCCCCGGCGTGCCGCAGCACGTTGCGCAGCAGGTCGCGGTAGGGCGCGTACCCCGTGGCGGCCAGGGCGTCCGGGCGCCACGGCGGCAGGCCCCAGTCCTGGCCGTGGGCGTTGAAGGCGTCCGGCGGCGCGCCGACCGACATCCCGTGGGCGAGGGCGTCCTGCAGCGCCCAGGCGTCGGAACCGGAGGGGTGCACCCCGACCGCGAGGTCGTGGACGATGCCGACCGCCATGCCCGCGTCCCGCGCCGCACGCTGCGCCGCGGCCAGCTGGGCGTCCGTCAGCCAGGCCAGCCAGCAGTGGAAGTCGACCTGGTCCAGCCGCTCGCCGCGGAGCCGCGCGACCTGCCCCGAGCGCGGGTCGCGCAGCCCCGCCGGCCAGCGGTGCCAGTCCGGACCGTGCAGCTCGGCCAGCATCGACCAGGTCGCGTGGTCGTCCAGCGCCTGCCCCTGCTCCGCGAGGAAGTCGCAGTACGCGGCCCGCCGTCCCGGCGACAGCGGCACCTTGCGGACCAGCGCGAGCGCCTCACGCTTCAGCTCCCAGACCGCGTCCCGGTCGATCAGGGCGTCCTTGAGCAGCACCGAGTCGCGCAGCACCGCCGCCTTGCGCAGCAGGTCAGCGGCCCGCTCGCGGTCGTCGGCGTCGAGGTAGGCGTACTCGGGGATCTCCTCCACCCGCAGGTACACCGGGTCCGGGAAGCGCCGCGAGGAGGGGCGGTACGGCGACGGGTCCGTCGGATGTCCGGGCACGGCCACGTGCAACGGGTTGACCTGCAGGAAGCCCGCGTGCAGCGCCCGGCCCGTCCACGCCGCGAGGTCCGCGAGGTCCCCGAGGTCGCCCATGCCCCAGGACCGCGAGGACAGCACGGAGTACAGCTGCGCCATGAAGCCCAGGACCCGTTCCGGGGGGCCGGGCAGCCGTTCCGGCGCCACGACGAGCTGCGCCTGCGCGCCGCGCCCGTCGGGTGCCTGCGCGCGCAGCACGTGCCGCCCCACGGGCAGCGGCGCTTCCCCGTCCCAGGAGGTCTCGGTGCCGTCCTCCGTGGTCAGCCGCAGCACGGTGCCCTCGGGCAGCCGGTGCCGCAGCGGACGTCCGCTGCGCATCACGACGTTGCGGGGGAGCAGCCGGCGCCCCGCGCGGTGGTCGTGCTCGGCCAGCGCGTTCCGTACGGCCGCCGGGGTCGAGGCGTCGACGCCCAGCGCGGCCAGCACCGCCACGACCGTCCCGTCCGGCACGCGCACCTCGCGGTCCGGCGACGGACGGTAGGTGACGTCCACCCCGTGCAGCGCGGCGAGTCTGTCCCGGTCGGCGGCTTCGGTCATGGGATGCCCTCCTGGGGCGTCATCGCGGGTGCGCGTTCTCCGGACAGCCTCAGCCATACCCATTGCGTGGCCGAGCAGTCGCATTCCGTGCACGACGTCACCGCCCGGGGGGTGCGCCTGAGGCTGTCGGACACGTGCTCTAACCTTCGGGATCCGGGCCCGGGATCCGGGCCCGTCACAGGGTGGGGGTCGACAACTCGTGCGCATGCGTACGCTTCCGTCCGCGACGGCGATCGCGGTGCTCTTCAGTTCGGTGGCACTTGCGGTGGGGACGGCCGGTCCGGCCCGGGCGGATTCCGCCAAGGTCCTGCCGATCACCGGTTTCGGCGACATGGTGGTGGACGGGGTCCACCAGAGGGTCTTCATCAGCGACCCGTACACCGGCAAACTCGTCGCCACCGACTACGCGGGAACGCCCCTGGCGACCCTGACCGGCCTGGCCGGCGTGGACGGTCTGGCGCTCTCCGCCGACTCCGGCCTGCTGTACGCGGCCGTGCCCGGCGACGACGCGATCATCTCCGTCGACACGGCGTCGGTCACGCAGACCGCGCGCTACGCGACCGGCGAGGGCACCGACCCGGCGCATCTCGCTCTGGCGGGCGGCAAGGTCTGGTTCGGCTACGGGAACAAGGACCACGGCGACATCGGGTCGCTCGACGTCTCCGGTCCCGACCCCGTGGTCGCACTCGACCAGGACCCCGAGACCGACTACCCGGGTGCCCCGCGGCTCGCCTCGACCCCGGGGGTGCCCGGCATGCTGGCCGCGGCGGCGCCCGAGTACTACGGGTCGTGGATCGGCGTCTACGACGTCTCCGGCGGCACCGCGACCCGGACGGCCCGCGCCGGCGGCTGGTCCGCCGACATCGGCTCGACCGCCGACCTGGCCCTCACCCCCGACGGCAGCCGGCTGATCACCGCCAACCCCGGTGACCACCACCGGGTCTGGCAGACCTCGGACCTGGCGGAGGTCGCCGGCTACCCCACGACGTACCACCCCGAGGCCGTCGCGGTGGCCGAGGACGGCACGGTCGCCGCCGGCAGCAGTGCCCCGTACGACCCGGGCCTCTACGTCTTCACCGCGGGCACCACGTCCCCCGTGCGGCAGTACGTCCTGCCCCGTACCGGGACGAGCAGCGGCTACGACGTGGTGGACGCCGGGGGCATGGCCTGGGAGCCGGGCGGCGGCAGGCTGTTCGCCGTGTCGGGGAACTACGACAGCACCCACATCCTGCACGTGTACACCGACCCCACGAAGTCGGTGCCCTCGATCACGGCCGGTGCCCCCACCTCGGCGCCCCGGGGCAAGCCGCTGACCGTCAAGGGCAAGGTCACCGGCACCCTGCCGCTGCCTGCCGGCACCCCGCTCTCGGTCACCCGTACCGACCTGGAGTCACCGGCCGGCAAGAGCCTGCCCGCCACCGCGGTCAAGGCGGACGGCACCTACTCCTTCACCGACACCCCGCCCGCGGGCGGCAAGGTCACGTACAAGGTGTCCTACGCCGGTGACGCCACCCGCACGGCGGCCTCTGCCTCCTGGTCGCTCCAGGTCTCCCGGGCCACCCCGGCCCTCACCCTCAACCACGCCGGGAGCGTCTACTCCTACGGCGCCGACGTCTCCTTCACGGCGCACCTGGGTTCGACCTACAAGAACCGCACGGTGGAGATCTGGGCCGACCCCTACGGGGGCGACAAGCCCAACAAGCTGCTCAGGACCGCGAAGGTCAATGCGAGCGGCAACGTCTCCGCGACGGTGGACATGACCCGCGACACCGTCGTCACCGCGGTCTTCAAGGGCGACGCCCGCTACGCCCCCCGGAGCGTGAAGGTCACCTCCTACGCGAAGGTACGGGTGTCCACAGCCGTCTCCAAGCACTACAAGACGGGCAGGATCGGCTCGACCACCTACTACTGGTTCCACAAGAACACCGACCCGGTGCTCACCACGACCATGAGCTACTACAAGAACCGCAAGCAGCGGTTCGAGCTGCAGGTCTACTACCAGGGCAAGTGGTACTCGAGCGGCAGCCAGTACTTCAAGCTCGCCACCAACGGCAAGTCGGCCGTACGGCTGGGGGCGCCCGGCGAGGCGGGCATCCGGGCCCGCATGCGCTCCTCGTACGTCAACGGGTCGTCCGGTGACAACGTGAACTCCACGACGTACGGCTCCTGGAAGTACCTGTACTTCACCAAGTAGTCCGGTGGCGCGGGGGCCCTACCGCGGGATCGCGGAACGGCCCCCGCGTGCCACGGGCGGTCAGTTTCCCGGTCCTGCCGGTTCGAACGCGCGGGACGTGCGGGCCCGCCAGGGGGAGGCGGCCTCCAGTTGGGCGCCGAGTGCGAGGAGGGGGCCCTCCTCGCCGTGCCGGGCGCCGAGCATCATGCCGATGGGGAGTCCCTGCGGCGACCACTCCAGCGGCAGGGACACCGCGGGCAGCCCGGCGATGTTCCAGGGCGCGGTGAACGGCGTGAACGCCAGTTGCGCCGCGAAGTCGGCCTCCGGGTCGGCGTCGTCGCGCAGGGCGCCCACCGGGGCGGGCGGCTGCGCCAGCGTCGGGGTGAGCACCGCGTCGTACGGCTCGACGGCGTCGGCCAGTTTGCGGCCCACCGCCTGCATGACGCCCAGCGTGCGCGCGTAGTCGAGGCCGCCCACGTCCTGCCCCTGGGCCCGCAGCCACCGCGTGAGCGGCAGCAGCTCCCCCTCGCGCTCCGGCGGCACGGGCGTGAGCGCGGCCAGCACGGCCCACACCGGGGTGAACGCGTCGCGGTCGCCCGGGGCGAGCGGCTGCGGCACGTCCACGACCTCGTGCCCGAGCCCGGCCAGCAGCGCCGAGGTGCGCTCGTACGCCGCCAGCACCTGCGGGGCGACCTCCACGCCCGCCACGTCCGGCACCGCCCAGCGGGCGATCCGCAGCCGTCCCGGTTCCCGTTCGCACCACCGCAGGAAGGAGCGCTCCGGCGGCGGCAGCCGGAAGGGGTCGCCCGGCGCGGGCACGGCCAGCACGTCGAGCAGGGCCGCGGTGTCGCGGACCGTGCGCGCGATGGGCCCGTTGACGGCGAGGCCGCTCGCGTCGCCCCAGGGAGCCGGGCTCACCCGGCCCCGGCTCGGCTTGAGCCCGACGACCCCGCAGCAGCTCGCCGGGATGCGGAGGGAGCCGCCCCCGTCGCTGCCGTGCGCCGCCGCCGCGAGGCCGGCCGCCACGGCCGCGGCCGCGCCGCCGCTGCTGCCGCCCGCGCCGCGCGCCAGGTCGTACGGGGTACGGGCCGGCGGGCCCACGGCGCCCTCGGTGTACGCGGGCAGCCCGAACTCGGGGGTGTTGGTCTTCCCGGTCAGGACGGTCCCGGCGTCCCGCAGCAGGCGGACGAGGTACGCGTCCTGGTCGGCCACCCGGTCGGCGAGGACCGCCGAGCCGGAGGTGAAGCGCACCCCGGCGACCGGCGTCAGGTCCTTCACCGGCACCGGCACGCCGAGCAGCGGCGGGAGCGGTCCGCCCTCCTCGAGCAGGCGCTCGGCGCGCCGCGCGTCCGCGAGGGCGCGTTCGGGCGTGACCGTCAGGTAGGCCCCGACCACGGGGTCGAGGCGCTCGATCCGGTCGAGGTAGTGGGCCGTCAGCTCCACGGGCGACAGCTCGCCCGCCCGGACGGCCGCGGCCTGTTCCAGCATCGTCAGTTCATGAGGGGCGGACACCCCGCCAGGGTAGGGCCGGACGCGGGACGGGCGGGGTGAACGTTTTCCCCCGTTGCCGCGTCATAGGGGAAATCGCGGAAGGGGAGGGGTGTGGCGCTGCTGAGGAGGAGGTCCCGGCCGGGGGACGGGGAGGACCCCCTCGCGCCGGAGCACCTCGATCGGGTACGGGCCGTCCTGGCGCTCGGCGGGGTGCCCGCGGGGGACCTGCTGGACGGGGTGCAGCAGGTGCGGCTGAAGCTGTTGGAGCACCGGGCGGCCGGCCGTGAGCCGTTGCGGGACCCGGGGGCGTGGGCCGCCGTCGCGGCCTCCAACGTGGCGATGGACTGGCACCGTTCGCGCCGCCGGCAGGAGCGGCTCGGCGAACGCCTCGCGGCCCTGACGCTCCGGGACGAGGCCCGGCACGGCGGGGGAGAGGCGCATGTGCTGGCCCTGGCGGTCGCCGACGGACTGCAGGAACTGCCGCCGCGGCAGCGGCAGGTGCTGACGCTGCGCTTCTACGCCGACCTGCCCGTCGCCGAGATCGCCGCGGCGCTCGGCGTCCCGGAGGGCACGGTCAAGAGCCGGCTGCACGCAGCCGTCCGCGCGCTGCGCGGCCGGCTGCACACCAAGGAGGTGGTGTGACGATGCGCGGGGACGAGTGCGAGGCCCGCGGGGCGGACGAGGCGCTGGCGGCCGCCCTCGCGGACGCGCCGCCGGACGGCGCCGCGGGCGGGGAGGAGTACGCCGCGGCGCGCGCCGACGTGGATCTGCTGCGGGCCCAGGTGCGGCTGATCGGCGACACCCTCGCCGCGCGGCCCGCCGCGCCCCCGGAGCGCCGCCCTCGCGGGCGCAGGGCGTTCGCGCTGTGCCTGGCCGCGGTCGTGGCGGGCGTGGTGGGGGCCGGCGGGATCGTCCTGGCACGGAACGCCGCGCTGGGGGACGGCTCGGCGGTGAGCGACGCGAAACCCACGGCGGAGGGCGTCGTCGCCTGCGCGAGCGACATCGCCGAGGGCACCGTGCGCGAGGTGACGCCCGCCGGCGCGCCGGGGGACCTGCGGGTGGTGATGGACGTCGAGCGCCGTCTCAAGCCCGCCGGGGGCGAGCCGCGGCTGACGTTCACGATCCATCTTGACGACGACCACGACGACGTGGCCCCGCCCCCGGAGCCCGGGTCCCGCGTGCTGGTGCTGGTCTCCGTCCTCCCCGGGGAGCGGCCGGACTGGTACCGGGGCGCGGACATCGCCCCCGCACGCGCCTGGATGGAGCGGGCGCTCACGGCCTCCAGGGGCCTGCCGTGCGAGAGCGACACCGCATGAGGGGAGTACGGGACATGGGAAGCAGGAGGGGACCGGCCCTCACCGTGGCGGCGCTGCTCGCGCTCGCCGCGCTCGCCGGCTGCGGGACCGGCGGCGGCGAGGCCGAATCCGAGTCGGTCCGCAGCACCGACGCGGAAGTGCTGGCCTGCACCGAACTCGTCGCCGAGGGGACGGTGCTGCGGGTGACGCCGGGAGAGGCTGCGGACCGGGTGTCGGTGCGGATGGAGGTGGACCGCTACCTCAAGGGCGGGCACGGGGACGGCCGGCTGACCCTCTCCGTCGAGCGTGACGAGGAAGGGGAGCCCGGGATGGCCGTGGGGAGCCGCGTGCTCGTCAGGGTCGGGCTGCGGCCCTGGCGCTCCACCTTCGTCCACCAGGGCGAGGACATCGCCCGGACGCGGGAGTGGGTGGAGCGGGCGCTGCCCCGTTCGCGCACGCTGCGCTGCGGGGAGCAGGAGTACGAGTGGCGGCAGAGCTGAAGGGGCGGCAGAGCTGAAGGGGCGGGTGCTCCGGGGAGCACCCGCCCCTTCAGGCGGTGATCAGGCCGTGGCCGCGGGTCAGCCCGCGTTGACCTTGTCGATCAGCACGCTGCCGGTGCCGGCGGCGGTGCCGTCGGCGTTGAGCAGCTGCACCTCGCCGAAGAACTGACGTCCCTCGGGAGCCGGGGCCGCGACCAGGACGTTCGCCGCGACGTTCGCGGAGGCGCCGTTGGCCAGCGGCACGGACGCCGCCTCGTCCACGGCGACCGAGCCCAGCGTCGCCGAGTAGAAGACGTCGCGGTAGTCGTACTCGGTGGTGCCGGCCGGGACCGAGTAGCCGTCCACCTGGATGGTGTACGTGCCGGCCGCCGGGTTGGCGATGCTCACGGCCTCCTCCGAGTCGCCGTCCGCGGACTGGCCGACCTGCACGCCGCCCAGGAACACGGTCAGGTCGAGGTCGGCGGAGGTGTCGGAGGTGCCGCCGATGGCGACGTCCAGGCGGGACGCGCCCGCGGGGACGACGACCGTGCTGGTGACGCTGTCACCGTCGGCGATCGTCTTGCGCGAGGCCGCCGCGGAGCCGAGCGCGCCGCCCTTCAGCTTGCCCTGCACCGGGGCGTAGCCGTTGGTGACCTTCCACGAGACCGGGGCGGCGGTGCCGACCGTGGCCTCCTCGACGGTCTGGACCTCGGGGTCGAAGGAGACGCCGAGCGCGGTCGCGGTCAGGTTGTACGGGTTGTTCAGCACCGGCGAGGTACGACGCGCCTCGACCTCGATCTCCCACACGCCCGGGATCGGGTCGGTGTAGGAACGCAGGTCGGGACGGCACCCGTTGGTGGTGGTGTAGTTCGGGTAGCAGAACGTCGTGGTGGTCGGGTCCGCCGGGATGCCCCACGGGGTGATCGCGATGAAGCGGGTCTGGCTGCCGGTGGCCAGCCCGCCCATCTTGATCTCGAGCGTCTTGGCGCCCTCGGGGACGGTCACGAAGTAGGACTTGGTGCCGTTGCGCTGCACCGAGCCCGACGCCTTGACCGCGAAGGACGGCTTGGCCTGCGGGGTGGCGACGACCACGGTGTTGAGGATCTGCTGGTCGGTGCCGCGCGTCGCAGGGTCGTCGACCGTCAGGATCGCGCTGTGCAGACCGGTCGAGCCGGGCTTGGCCTTGACGCGCACGGTCACCGGCTTGTTCAGCGGCAGCCACACGTTGTCGTAGTCGGCGAAGCGGAACGTGCCGTCGTTGTTCACCCACTCCAGGTCGTGCCGGACGGACCGGTTCGGACCGGTGGTGCGGGTGATGGTGACGTCGTACGTCTTGGTCTGGCCGGCCTTCAGGCCGCCCTCGCGGTCGTAGATGCCGGTGCCGTAGCCAGGCGTGGCGAGCGCGCCCGAGAAGAACGTGTCGACCGGGGCCTTGACCGTGTAGGTGTGGGCGCTCGCGCCCGCCCTGATCAGGCGCCAGGCATCGACGATGTCGATCAGGCCGGAGCCCTGGGCGTACGCCGGGACGTCCTTGATCTTGTGCGCCGTGCTGGTCAGCGCGGTGCGCAGGGTGGCCGGGCTCAGCGGGACGCGGGCCTGCTTGGCCGCCGACAGCAGCAGCGCGGAGGCGCCGGCCGCCTGCGGGGAGGCCATCGAGGTGCCCTGCAGCATGGCGTAGCCGGGCGGCAGGCTGTAGCCGGCCTCCGCGACGGGGCCACCGGGCTCCCAGGTCGGGATGGTGTTGATGGAGGCACCGGGCGCGGAGATGATCGGCGCGAAGCCGCCGTCCTCACGCGGACCGCGCGAGGAGAAGGGCATCATGTCGTACGCCTTGGTCACCTGCGAGCCGTAGTTGGCCGCCCAGGTCTCCTTGGAGACGGTGGCACCGACGCTGAGGACCTTGTCGGCCAGGCCGGGGTCGCCGATGGTGTTGGCGCCGGGGCCGCTGTTGCCGGCCGAGATGACCAGCTGCACGCCGTAGTCGTCGATGAGACGGGTGTACGTCCGCGCGCGGGCGTTGTTGCCGTCGTTCAGCGGGGGCAGGCCGCCGATGGACATGTTGACGATGTCCACACCGCGGTTGACCACGAGGTCGATCATGCCCTCGGTCAGCGCGACGTTGGTGCAGCCGCCGCCCCAGGTGCAGGCGCGCGAGGAGACGATCTTCGCGCCCGGCGCGGCGCCGTTCATCTTGCCGCCGAACAGGCTGTTGGCGGCGGTGATGCCCGCCACGTGGGTGCCGTGCTCGGACTCGATGACGCCGATGTTGACGAAGTCGGCCTTCTTGCCGACCCAGGTGCCGCCGTACGGGTCCGTGGGGACGTCCTTGCGGACCTGCACCACGAAGGGGATCCGCTCGGAGATGGCGGTGGCGGGGTTGTCGGTGCCGAAGTAGCCGATCTGGAAGCCGTCCTTGTACGGCTTCATCTCGGTGTCGTCGGTGAAGTCCCCGTTGTCGTTCAGGTCGAGGCGGACGGTGCCCTTGGCCGGGTCGTACAGGACGCCCCAGTAGTCGGTGGTGTCGCCGTCGCGGTTGAGGTCACCGGCCATGTCGCCGCCGGCGGTGGCCGACTCGAAGAAGACCGTGACCTGCTGCGTCGCCTCGGGGGCCGACCAGGTGCGGCCCTGGTAGCTGACGCGCGGGCCGTTGGTCATGCGGCGCCAGGTGCCGTCGCCGTCGGTGATCGGGTCGGTGGCGGTGACCCAGTCGACGATCTTGCGCTCGCCGGTGGTGGTCTTCTGCAGCGCCGGGTGGCCGAGGTCGACGCCGGAGTCGAGGATGCCGATGGTGACGCCGCGGCCGTCGGCCTTCGGGTTGTCCTTGACGAAGTCCACCGCGCCGGTCTCGAAGGCCGGCTGGTAGGGGTTCTTCGCCGGGGTCTTCGCACCGGGAGCCGGGTACGTGGTGGAGCCGTGCCCGTGGTCGTGGCCGTGGCCCTTCGAGGAGCCCTTGCCGCCGTCGGCCGACGGGGACGGGTCGTCGAGGAGGATCTCCTGCTTGAGGTCGATCGCCTGCACCGACGAGAGCTTCTGCGCCGCCGCGATCGCCGCGTCCGCCTTGGCGGTGGGAACCGTGGCACGGACGTAGCCGAGGGTGTCGTAGGTGCGGTCCACCGACGCGCCCTTGAGCGCGTCGAGCTCGTCCGAGACCTGCTCGGTGGAGCCCTTGCTGGTGGCGATCATGAGGGTGACGTTCTTCTCGCCGCCGGCCTTGGCCTCGGCGAGGAGTTCGGCGTCGGCCGCTCCGAGCTTGTCGTGCGCGGTCTTCACCGCCGCGTCCGCCGGGTCGCCGGTCGTGTCGGCGAAAGCGGTGGAGGCGGAGATTCCGGTCGTCGTCAGAGCGGCCACCAGGCCCGCCGCGAGCGCGACTCGGACCACGCGTCTCTTCCCGCGTATGTGATCGAGAGACATGGGCATCCTGTTCAAGATTTGGGCGCCAGTTGACCGACACATTGCGCCATCTGTGGGGTTGTTGGGGAGTGCCGTAGATGGCGTAAGACCGACATGACGCGAATACGTCAAGAAGCCGGGACCCCGGCAGGGGCGCGAAGCAGCCCGAACCGGTCCATTGCGCGCGGGCGTTCGGTGCTCCGGGGGACTTCCGGCGCGGGGCGCGGACACGGCGGTGGATGAACAACGGATGAGCGTCCGGACACCTGCGGACCGGGCGCCGGTGACTCGCGGGAGGACTGCTGATCCAAGTCCGCAGATGGGTGCCGGACGTTCCGTTTCCGTTGCACCGCAGGCCACCCCGGGTGCCAACGATCCGGTGAGGAGCGGCACCGCAGTGCCGCCGCAGCCACCGTCCACCGGGGGAACCCGTCATGTCTGGTCCCGTGTCCGCTGCCGCCCTCAGCCGCCGCAACGTCCTGATCGCCTCGGGTGTGACCGCCCTCGGCGCAGGGCTCGGTTTCGCCCTCGTCCCCGGCTCGGGCGACGCGACGGCCGCGCCCCCGCTCGCGGAGCCGGCCACCGGACCCGCCTCCGGCCTTCCGGCCGCCCCCACGGCACCCGCCTCGCCCGCCGCGGCGCAGCCCTACACCGCGGGGACCACCCTGCACTCCGTCGCCGCTCCGCGCGGCCGGGGCGGCTACCGCCGGCTGGGCGACGGCCCCGGCTGGAAGCGGGTCACCCGGACCGAACTGGCCGCCGCCAGGAGCGGCCGCGCCGAACGCCGTACGCCCCTTTCCTGCTTGGTGCAGTTCACCGACCTGCACCTCACGGACGTGCAGAACCCGCAACGCTACGAGTTCATGCGCTCCGCCTCCCCGGCCGACTGGCGTCCCCAGGAGGCGCTGACCAACGCCGGCGCCGTCTCCCTGGTCGAACGGGTCAACGCGCTGCGGCACGGGCCCGCCACCGGCACGCCCATCGGCTTCGTCATGACCACCGGCGACAACACCGACAACAACTCGCGGATCGAACTGGACTGGTTCCTCGCGGTGATGAGCGGCGGCCGCTTCACGCCCGACTCAGGCGACCCGGGCCACTACGAGGGGGTGCAGGACTCCGGCCTCAAGGGCTTCTGGCAGCCCGACGCCGCGCTGCGCGACACCGACAAGGCGGCCGGCTACCCCCGGCTGCCCGGCTTCCTCGCCGCCGCGGTCCGCGAGCTCAACAGCCCCGGCCTGCAGGTCCCGTGGTACTCCACCATCGGCAACCACGACCAGCTGTACGGCGGTTCGTACGCCGCCTCGTCCTTCTTCCACGACCTCGCGCTCGGCTCGCGGAAGTTGTTCTGGCTGCCCCCGGCCGAGGCCGAGGCCGTGGGCGACTTCCTGCGCAAGGGGCCCGACCCCCAGGGCACCCGCTTCCGCCAGGCCTGGAACCGCTACCGGAGCAGCGCCCGCACCGTCACCCCCGACGAGCGCCGCGCGCCGGTCACCCCGCGCGAGTACATCGCGGCCCACCTGGACCCGGCGCACGCCGGGGCCGGTCCGGTCGGCCACGGCTACACGACGGCCGAACTCGACTCCGGCCGGCTCCACTACACGTTCCGGATCTCCGACGGCGTCCTCGGCGTCAGCCTCGACACCACCGACCGGGGCGGCGACTACCGCGGTTCCCTCGGCACGGACCAGCTGAACTGGCTGGACCGGACGCTCACCGAGCACGCCGACGACACCGTGCTGGTCTTCAGCCACCACCCCAGCTGGTCGATGACCAACCTGGTCCGCGACCCCGCCCGCCCCGCCGAGCGACGGCACGGCGGCGACGAGGTGCTCGCACTGCTCGGACGGCACCGCAACGTAGCCGCCTGGATCAACGGGCACAGCCACAAGAACAAGATCGTCCCGCACGGCACGTTCTGGGAGGTCTCCACCGCCTCCCACGTCGACTACCCGCAGCTGGCCCGGATCATCGAGCTGACCGACAACCACGACGGCACGCTCTCGCTGCACTGCACGCTCGTGGAGTCCGCGGCCCCCTACCGCACCGACTTCTCCGACCTGTCGCAGACCGGACTCGCCGCGCTCTACCGCGAGCTCGCGTTCAACGCGCCGGGATCGCGCGCGACGCTCTCCGGCGAGCCGGGCGACCGCAACGTGGAGCTGCTGCTGAAGAAGCGCTGACCGCCCCCGGTCACCGCGGCAGCACCACCACCCACGACGCGGGGTCGCGGTCGGCGGCGGCCATGAGGGCCGTACGGACGACCGTGGCCTGCTGCTCCAGGGACTCGCGCAGCTTGCGTGGGGTGATGTGCACGACCGAGATGCCGAGCCGCTCCAGGTGCTCGCGCTTGCGGGCGTACTCGGCCCACTGGGCGTCGTCCTCCTGCCGGGGCACGCGCGCGTCGAGCTCCACCGCGACCGCGTGCTCCGGCCAGTACGCGTCCACGCCGCCCAGGTGCGGGCCGCCGGGCAGCCGCAGGTCCACGTTCCACAGCGGGTCGGGCAGCCCGAAGCAGCGCACCATCGTGTACAGCCGGCTCTCGGCGATCGCCCGGCCCTCGGCCACCAGCGCGTCCACCGCCTCGACCACGTGCGGCCGGGAGAGCAGCCGGGCCCGGCTCAGCTCCGCGACCAGCGCCGACGCCTCGCAGTGCCCGCCGCGCACCGCCTCGGTCAGCACCTGGCGCACCGCCCGGGCGTCCTCCAGCTCCTCCACCGCGTCCGCCAGGGCCCGGGGCAGCGGCGCGCACGGCACGCCCTGCACCTCCTGCGGCCGGGGCAGCGCGGGCGTGCGGACCAGCCCCACGTCACCGACGGCGCGCAGCCGGCGCTGCCGGGTCACCAGCAGGTCGATCCGGTCCAGGCCGAGCAGCGGCGGCACCGAGGAGAAGCGGTGCAGGGCGAGCGCCGCGAGCCCCGTGACCATCGCCTCGCGGCCCGCGTAGAGCAGCGCCGCCCGGACCCGCTCGTCGCCGGTGGGGCGGCCGCGGTGCAGGACGTACACCCGGGGCAGCACCTCCTGCCACGGCCCGCCGGGGCGGCAGCGCTCGGCCAGCGCCTCGGGGGTGACGCCGTGCTCCCGCAGCTGGCGGGCCGAGAGCACGGTCGGCCGGGTGCGGGAGAGGTGGTCGAGGGGGCGGGGGCTGAGGGGGATGTTGTGGTTCATGGCGGGTGGATTCCCGCTTCCCCCGGGGAGGCTAACGGCTGTTACTGTTCCGTCGACAAATGCGGACATCACCGCACTAAAGTTCAGGCGTTCGGTTGCCGAGCGTGATTTTTCACCTATCCGGGTGACCGGCCCCCGTTCACCTGCTGCCCCGCCCCGGCGATGCTGTCGCACCACCGGGGCCGGACGGTACCCCGCGTACGCCATTGGGGTGACCGGTCACCTGTTCCCATCCGGGAGGGGGCCTCAGACGGCCCCGGCCGCCGCGTCCCGGTCCTGCGCCCGCAGCGCCCGCGCGAGGTCGTCACGGCACTCGGCGACCAGCCGCCGCAGCGCCGGCGGCGCGTCGGCGTGGCCGTCCAGCCAGGCGTCGGCGGCGTCGAGCGTGGCGGCCCTGTCCTGGTGGTGCGGGAACAGCCCGCGGACGACGGCCATGCCGATCTCGATCGAGCGCTCCTTCCAGACCCGCTCGATCACCTCGAAGTAACGGTCCGCGTACGGGGCGAGCAGCTCGCGCTGGCCCGCCTGGTCGAAGCCCGCGATGGTGGCCTCGACGAGCGCGTTGGACAGCGCGTCGGACTCCACGACCGACGCCCAGCACTGCTCCTTGACGGCCGCGGAGGGCCGTGCCGCCAGGCAGCGCACCTGGTGCCGCTTGCCGGAGGCGGTGTCGTCGCGGGCGAGCTCCGCCGCGACGGCGGCCTCGTCGGCCGCGCCGCCGGCGGCCAGCGCCTCCAGGAAGGTCCAGCGCAGCTCCTGGTCGACGTCGAGCCCGTCGATCTTCTCGGTGCCGTCGAGCAGCCCGCGCAGCACGGCCGTCCCGGCGTCCCCGGAGGCCACGGCCGCGTGGAAGCGGGCCCAGGCCAGCTGGTGGCCGCTGCCCGGGGCCGCCGCGCGCAGCTCGCGCAGCGCCCCGTCCGCCAGCTCGCGCGCGCCGTGCTCGCGCCAGGCGGGCGCCGCGTAGTCGTTCAGGGCCGTACGGGCCTGCATGTGCAGCCCCTGCAGCACGCCGATGTCGGTCTCGGCGCCCGCGAAGCGCAGCACCAGGCCGAGGTAGTCGCGGGCGGGCATCAGCCCGTCGCGGGTCATGTTCCACACCGCGGACCAGGTCAGGGCGCGGGCCATCGGGTCGGTCAGCGAGCCCAGGTGCTCCCGGACCGTGGCCAGGGAGTCCTCGTCGAAGCGGATCTTGCAGTAGGTGAGGTCGTCGTCGTTGACCAGCACCAGGTCGGGGCGCTCGGCCCCGGTCAGCTCGTCCACCACCGTGCGCGGGCCCGCGACGTCGGTCTCCACGCGCGCGTAGCGCTCCACGGCGCCCTCGGCGGTGCGCCGGTAGAGCCCCACCGCGACCCGGTGCGGCCGCAGTTCGGGGTGCGAGGTCGCGGCTTCCTGCAGCACGGCCAGCTCGGCGACCCGCCCGTCGGCGTCATAGGTCACCTGCGGGGTCAGCGAGTTGACGCCGGCCGTCTGCAGCCACGACCGCGACCAGCCGGCCATGTCGCGCCCCGAGGTCTCCGCCAGCACCGACAGCAGGTCGCCCAGCTCGGTGTTGCCGTAGGCGTGGCGCTGGAAGTAGCGGCGCGCGCCCTCCAGGAAGGCGTCCCGCCCGACGTACGCGACCAGCTGCTTGAGCACGCTGGCGCCCTTGGCGTAGGTGATGCCGTCGAAGTTGAGCTTGGCGTCCTCCAGGTCGCGGATGTCGGCCGTGACCGGGTGGGTGGAGGGCAGCTGGTCGGCGCGGTAGGCCCAGGCCTTGCGGCGGTTGGCGAAGGTGA
Organism: Streptomyces sp. NPDC005722; assembly: GCF_040630935.1. NCBI lineage: Bacteria > Bacillati > Actinomycetota > Actinomycetes > Kitasatosporales > Streptomycetaceae > Streptomyces > Streptomyces sp. NPDC005722. The sequence continues at coordinate 201,266 of NZ_JBEXYN010000008.1, read as the reverse complement.
TCCAGCCCTCCTTGTAGCGGGTGGCCTCCACCAGTGAGAACGCTCCCATGAAGTCCGCGAAGGACTCCTTCAGCCAGAGGTCGTCCCACCACCGCATGGTGACCAGGTCGCCGAACCACATGTGCGCCATCTCGTGCAGGATGACGTTCGCCCGGCCCTCGTAGGACGCCTGCGTGACCTTGCCGCGGAAGACGTACTCCTCGCGGAAGGTGACCAGCCCCGGGTTCTCCATGGCGCCGATGTTGTACTCGGGCACGAAGGCCTGGTCGTACTTCCCGAAGGGGTACGGGTAGCCGAAGTGGTCGTGGAAGAAGTCCAGGCCCTGCTTGGTGACGGTGAAGATCTCGTCGGCGTCGAAGTGGCGGGCGAGGCCCTTGCGGCACAGCGCGCCCAGCGGGATCTCCAGCTCGGAGCCGTCCGGCAGCGTGCGCCGGTAGGTGTCGTGGACCATGTGGTACGGCCCGGCGACGACCGCCGTGATGTACGTGGAGATCGGGCGGGTCGGCGCGAAGTGCCGGGTCTCGCCGCCGTCGGAGACCCCGGTGACGCGCTCGTTGCCCAGCACCACCCAGGACTCGGGGGCGGTGACGGAGAAGGTGAACGGCGCCTTCAGGTCGGGCTGCTCGAAGTTCGCGAAGACCCGGCGGGCGTCGGCCGGCTCGTACTGCGTGTAGAGGTAGACCTCGCCGTCCTCGGGGTCGGTGAAGCGGTGCATGCCCTCGCCGGTGCGGCTGTAGGCGCACTGCGCGTCCACCACCAGGACGTTCTCGGCGGCCAGGCCGTCCAGCGTGATCCGCGTCCCGTCGAAGACCTCCGCCGGGTCCAGCTCCCGCCCGTTGAGCGTCACCGACGTGACGGCAGGGGCGAGCAGGTCCGCGAAGGAGGAGGCGCCGGGCTCCGCGCAGCGGAACCGGATCGTCGTCACGGACCGGAACGCCGGCTCCTGCGGGCGCAGCGCCGAGCGCAGGTCGAGGGCGACCTCGTAACCGTCCACGGCCAGCAGCCGTGCCCGCTCGCGGGCCTCGTCACGCGTGAGGTTCTCACCGGGCACGGGGTCTCCATCCTTCGCACGCCGTCGTGGGATCTGTCTTGTGGACGCCACGCATCTTCGCACGTCGGCCCGGACGGCGGCGCACGGGAATGGCGATGGCACCGAGGGCGTTGCGCCGTGGGAAACGACGCGTCGACGCGTCATGCCCGGAGGAGAGAAACGTGACCGAGACCACAACCACCCCCACCCCGGTGGACTTCTGGTTCGACCCCGCCTGCCCCTGGGCGTGGATGACCTCCCGCTGGATGCTGGAGGTGGAGAAGGTGCGTCCCGTCGAGGTGCGCTGGCACGTGATGAGCCTGGCGGTGCTCAACGAGAACCGCGACGAGCTCCCCGAGGAGTACCGCGAGTTCCTGACCACGGCCTGGGGCCCGGTCCGCGTCTGCATCGCCGCCGAGCAGAAGTACGGCAGCAAGGTGCTCGGCCCCCTCTACACCGCCCTGGGCACCCGCATCCACAACCAGGGCCTGGGCCACAAGGACCACGAGGTCATCGTCGCCGCCCTGGAGGAGGCCGGCCTGCCCGCCGACCTCGCCGACTTCGCCCGCAGCGACGCCTACGACACGGAGCTGCGCGCCTCCCACCAGGAGGGCATCTCCAAGGTGGGCCAGGACGTCGGCACCCCGGTCATCGCGGTCCCGGGCGCCGACGGCGAGCAGATCGCCTTCTTCGGCCCGGTCGTCACCCCGGCGCCCAAGGGCGAGGCCGCCGCCCGCCTGTGGGACGGCACCCTGCTCGTCGCGTCGACCCCCGGCTTCTACGAGATCAAGCGGACCCGCGACCAGGGCCCCGTCTTCGACTGATCCCGGCCCGTCCGGTCAGAAGTGCCGGAGCAGTTCGGGGAAGGCCGCCAGCCGCAGCACCCGCTCGTCGGCCGGGTCCAGCTCGGACTGCTCCAGCACCCAGGTGTTCTCGTTGGGGATGAACACCGCGCTCATCCCGGCCTCGCGCGCGGGCAGGATGTCCGACTTCGGGGAGTTCCCGACCATCCAGCTCCTGTCCGGCGCGAAGCCGTACTCCGCCAGCAGCGCCCGGTAGGTCCCCGCGGCCTTCTCCGGCACGATGTGCACCCCGCGGAAGCGGTCCGCCAGTCCCGAGGCCGCCACCTTGCGCGCCTGCTCCTCCTCGTCGCCCTTGGTGAGCAGCAGCAGTTCGTGGCGGGTGCCCAGCTCCTCCAGCGTGCTCGCCACGCCGGGCATCAGCTCCACCCGGTGCTCCACGAAGGCCACCGCCAGCTCGTCCACCCGCCCGAGCTCGGCCTGTGTGACGGGCCGTTCCCGCAGCCGCTCCAGGAGCTCGCCGAGGCTGCGCAGGAAGACCTTGCTGCCGTAGCCGTGGACGACGGCGTTCGCCGCCTCGATCTCGTTGAGCAGCGCCCTGATCTGCGCGCGGTCCAGGACGGGATGGTCCACCCAGTCCAGGAAGTCCTCTATGACCCGCTCGAAGACCACGTTGTTCTCCCACAACGTGTCGTCCGCGTCGAAGACCAGTACCTGCCCCGTCAGCCGTGCCTCGTCCATCCCGCGAGGGTAGCCAGAGGGCGCGCCCGCCGGCCCCGCATTTTCCCGGCGGCGCTACCCGTGCCGTGCGGCGAGCGCCGCGTCCAGCTCGGCGCGGGAGGGCGGGTCGGCGCCCACCCGCGTGCAGTTGAGGGCCGCGGCCGTGACGCAGCGCTCCAGCACGGCGGTGAGGGCGTCCGGCGCGGCGGGGACGCCGGCACCGGCGACCGCGTCCAGCAGCGCCGCCTGGAAGGCGTCGCCCGCCCCGATGGTGTCGACGACGTCGACCTCGGGCGCCGCCACCCGTACGAGGGTGTCCCCGGTCACCGCGAACGCGCCCGCCGCGCCCAGCGTGACGACCGCGAGCCGGGGCCCCTCGGCGAGCAGCGCCCGCGCCGCCTCCTGCGGGGCCAGCCCCGGGAAGAGCCAGGCGAGGTCCGCGTCGCTGGCCTTGACCACGTCGGTGACCCCGGCCAGCCGCAGGCACGCCCGGCGGTAGGCGGCCCGGTCGGGCAGGACGGCGGGCCGCACGTTGAGGTCGGCGACGACGGTGCGCCCCGCGGCCGCGTGCAGCTCGCGGCAGAGCTCCAGCACCCGCGTCGCCCCCGGTTCGACCACCGTGGCCAGCGAACCGGTGTGCAGCACCGCCGTGTCCGCGGGCAGCGGCAGCTGCTCCGGGTCCCACGCGGCCAGGAAGTCGTACGAGGCGGAGCCGTCCCGGTCCAGGTAGGCCATCGCCAGCGTGGTGCGCCCGGCCGGGCTCGCGGCCCGCACCACCTCGACCCCGGTGGACTCCAGGTGCGCCCGGACCAGTTCGCCGGGCGGGTCGTCGCCCCACGTGGTGACCAGGGTGGTGGGGCGCCCCAGCCGGTGCAGGCCGACCGCGACGTTGGCCGGGCTGCCGCCGGGCACCGGTGTGACCTGCCGCTCCCCGGCACGCCACAGCAGGTCGACGAGGACCTCGCCGACGACGCCGACGCGGGAGGGGGAGGACGGAGCGCTCATGCGGGCAGCATAGGAGGCCGCCGGCCGGCCGCCGGAGCCGTGTCGCACCCGGCCGGCGGTGCCGCTCGGGTGGTCGCGACGAGGCGTTGGAGAAACCCCACTAAGCCCCGGGTGACGAAGCTCACGCCCTGCGCGGCTTCCTTGTAGGAAGGCGACCAACGCCATGATCGGGCCTTTGTGATCGGCGGACGATGATCGGTGAGGGCGGGGCGGGTTAACGTCACGGTGTCCCGAACCGACCCTCATCCCGCGGAGTCACCCGATGGCCAGCGCAGTTCCCGCCGCTTCCGCCGTACGGACCCACCCGGTCCTCGCCGACCTCATCCCCGCGTCGCGGCTGCGCGACGCGGCGCTCGTGACCGGTGGCGCCGTACTGACCGGCCTGGCCGCGCAGTTGTCGGTGCCGGTCCCCGGGTCGCCGGTGCCCGTGACGGGCCAGACCTTCGCCGCGCTGCTGGTGGGCACCGCCCTCGGCGCGCGCCGCGGCTTCCTGGCGCTCGCGCTGTACGCCGTCGCCGGTGTCGCCGGGGTCCCGTGGTTCGCGGAGGGGTCGTCCGGCGCGGCGGCGCCGAGCTTCGGCTACATCCTGGGCATGGCGCTGGCGTCCGCGCTCGTGGGCGCGCTGGCCCGCCGGGGCGCCGACCGCGGCGTGTGGCGGATGGCCGGGGTCATGGTGGCCGGCAGCGCCGTCACCTACGCCGTGGGCGTCCCCTACCTCGCGCTGGCCGCGCACCTGACGCTGGGTCAGGCCGTCGCCCTGGGCCTGACCCCCTACCTCATCGGCGACGCGCTGAAGGCCGCGCTCGCCATGGGTGCGCTGCCCGCCGCCTGGAAGCTGGTCGGCCGCCGCGGCTGACCGGGTACGCGGCACGACGCACCCGGGTGGAGGGGGCGGGGCGATCGCCCCGCCCCCTGCACGTGTCCTCCGTCAGTGCCGCGGCGCCGGCCCGCGCCGCGTCAGCCACAGTCCCGCGGCGCCCGCGGCCAGCAGCAGCCCGCCGCCCAGCAGCAGGACGGCCGTGCGCCCGGGGACGCCGGTGTCCGGCAGGGCGCCGGGTGCGGAGGGGCCGGCGCTCGCGGAGGTGTCGGGGCCGAAGGGCACGTTGTCGGTGCCCAGCAGCAGCGGGGTGTCGGGGGCGTTCGGCGTGGGCTCGCTGGTGCCGAACGGGACCGGGCCCTGCTGCCACAGCAGGGTGCCGGAGTCGCCGAGCATCACGGGCAGGCAGATCTTGCCCTTGCCCTGGAGGTCGTAGGTCGCGGACACGGTGTACGCCTTGCTCTTCCCCGCCGCCAGTTTTCCGACGGCGCAGCTGAATCCGCTGTTGGAACCCTCCGGGAGCTTCGCCTCCGGAATCGGGTCGCAGCCCTTCACCGCGGTCACCTCGAGGGCGTCGAAACCGACCACCAGGAGCCGCAGCTCAGGGGACCGCGCGTCGCCCTTGTTGACGACGCGGGCCGTGATCGAGGTCTTCTCGGTCTTGTTGTCGACGGAGATCCTGGCCGGCAGTTCGGTGCTCACCTTCACCCCGGCCGGGGCGCCGGGACCTGGCGTACCCCCCTGGCCGCTGCCCGGTACGGGCTCGGCGCCGTACACGGGTCCGGCGAACGCCAGCGCCAGCACGGCGGCCGCCGCCGCCGATTTCCGAACATGAATTCGCCGATTGAAAAGGCGCATTGCTCTTCCCCCTTCTGCACCGCATCAGCGGTATCTGAAGAGGTACCACAAGATTCCGGGCAACTATGCTGTGATGGTGGCAAGTTCATACTTCTGTCTCGGTCCGCGCGTGAATTGCGGGCCGCCGGACAGGAATTGAGGGGCATGGGGAATTCCCTCCGCAGTGGGGAGTCCGGGCATGGTGGGGAATGCGGGCGGTGAGGTGCGCGGCCGGCTCGTGGTGGGCCGCTACCGGCTGGGGGAGCCGATCGGCCAGGGCGGCATGGGCCGCGTCTGGCGGGCGGTGGACGAGGTGCTGGACCGACAGGTCGCGGTCAAGGAGATGCGCCTGGACGACAGGGAGGCCGAGGACGCGCGGGTCCGTCGTGAGCGCAGCCTGCGGGAGGCGCGCGCCACGGCCCGGATCGACCACCCGAACGTGGTCCGGGTCTACGACGTGGTCCAGGAGGCCGAACGGCTCTGGATCGTGATGGAACTGGTCGACTGCCGCTCCCTGGAGCAGGTGCTGGTCCAGGACGGCCCGGTGGACGTGGCCGAGGCCGTACGGATCGGCACCGGGCTGGCCCGTGCACTGCGGGAGGTGCACGCGGTCGGCGTGCTGCACCGCGACATCAAGCCCGGCAACGTGCTGATCGACACCCGGGGCAGGGTCGTCCTCACCGACTTCGGCATCGCGGCGATCCAGGACGCCACCGCGCTGACGATGGCCGGGATGCTGGTGGGCTCGCCCGACTACATGGCCCCGGAACGCGTGGAGGGCCGCCGGCAGGGGCCGCCCTCGGACCTGTGGTCCCTGGGCGCGACCCTCTGCGCCGCCCTGGCGGGAGCGTCCCCCTTCGCCCGCGCCACCACCCTGGCCACACTGCACGCCGTGCTCTACGAGGAGCCGCTGCTGCCGGCCGGCGCCGGGCCGCTGCGGGCCGCCCTGGCGGCCCTGCTGCGCAAGGACCCCGAGGAGCGGATGACCCTGGACGGCCTGGACGAGGCGCTGGCCGCCCTCGGCGTGCCCCCGGGCGGCCCGACCGTCGTCACCCGGCAGCCGCCGCCCCCGGAGGAGGGGCGCACCCCGACGCTCGCCGTCGGAAGGGCCGCCCCGGCACCGGAGGCCGCAGGCGAGGCCGCACCGGACACGGCACCGGAAGCCGAGCGGGAAGCCGAGCCGGAGGACGCCGTCCCGCCGGGCTGGGAGCGCCGCACCCCGGCTTCCCCCGACCCCGAGCCGTCCCCCGAGCCCCCGCCGGTCCCCTCACCCAGCCCCGCCCCCGCCCCCGCGCCGGAGTCCGGCCCCGGACCGGGCCGTGCCGCCGGCCCCGCCGTGCCGGCCCCCTCGCGGCTCCGCCGGGCGGCCCTGCTGGGCGCCGTGGGAGCGGCCGCCGCGGCCGTCGCCGTCACCGGCGTCCTGCTCACCGCGCCGCGCACCGGCCACCGCGAGGGCCCCGTCGTCGCGGGCACCAGCCGTCCGCCCTCCACCGGCGCAACTTCGCCCGCCGCCCCGTCCACCGGCACGCCCGCCCCCGGGGAGCGCAACGAGACCGGCTTCGCCTGGGTGCCGCCGCGGGGCTGGACGCGCAGCGCCAAGAGCCCGTCCAACGTCCACTACCACGCCCCGGACGGACAGCAGGAGATCGCCGCCTCGTACGCACTCGCACGGGGCGGCGATCTCCTGGAGCAGTGGCGCGCCTTCGAGGCCGGCTCGCACGACGTGCCCGGCTACCGGAAGACCCGGCTGGAACGGACGTCGTTCCGCGGCCGTCCGGCCGTGGTCTGGGAGTACTCCTTCACCCAGGCCGGCGCGCCCTGGAAGGCGCGGCAGCTCGGCTTCACCGCGGGGGGCAAGTCCTACCAGCTGAACGTCTGGTACGCGGCCGCGACCGGGTCCTCCGCGCCGGCCGCCTACGACCGGGTCGGCGCGTCCTTCCGGCCCTTGTGAAGCAGCTGGCGCGCCACCGCGACGGCCACCACGCCGAGCGCCACCAGCACGGAGACGACCACCTGGTCCCGGCCACCGCCGTCGGCGGTGTCGGTGAGCATGTAGCCGAGCACGAACACGATCATCGCGATCGTCGCCCAGGTCAGGTACGGGTACAGCCACATCCGCACCCGCAGCCGCTCCGGGGCCTCCCTCAGGATGATCTTCCGCATGCGCAGCTGCGAGAAGCAGATCGCCAGCCACACGAACAGCGCGATCGCGCCGGAGGCGTTGAGCAGGAAGAGGAAGACGGTGTCGGGGTACCGGTAGTTGAAGAAGACCGCGACGAAGCCGAAGACGACCGAGCCCAGGATCGCCGCCTGCGGCACGCCGCGCCCGGTGGTGCGGGCGAACGCCTTGGGCGCGTCACCGCGCAGGCCCAGCGAGAAGGCCATGCGGGAGGCGGTGTAGAGGCCGGAGTTGAGGCAGGACAGCACGGCCGTGAGCACGATCACGTTCATGATCTGGCCGGCGTGCGCGATGCCGATGGAGTTCAGCGCCGCGACGTAGGAGCCGTCCTCGGCGATCGACGGGTCGTTCCACGGCAGCAGCGACACCACGATGAGGATCGAGCCCAGGTAGAAGACGCCGATCCGCCAGATGACGCTGTTGGTGGCCTTGGTGACCGCGCGCTCGGGGTCGGCGGACTCGCCGGCCGCGAGCGTGACGATCTCGCTGCCCATGAAGGAGAACACGACCAGCAGCACACCGGTGAGGATCTTGCCGGGGCCGTTGGGGAGGAAGCCGCCGTGCTCGGTGAGGTTGGCCAGCCCCGCGGTGTCGTTGTGGCTGCCGGGCAGCACGCCGGCCACGGCGAGGGCGCCGAGCACGATGAAGCCGGCGATGGCCACGACCTTGATGCCGGCGAACCAGAACTCGAACTCGCCGTAGGAGGCCACCGAGGCCAGGTTGGTCGCGGTGAGCACGACCATCACGATCAGCGCCCAGCCCCACTGCGGCACGGCCGGGACCCAGCCCTCCAGGATCTTGGCGCCCGCGGTCGCCTCGACCGCCAGCACCACGACCCAGAAGAACCAGTACAGCCAGCCGATGGAGAAACCGGCCCAGCGGCCCAGTGCGCGGTCGGCGTAGGCGGAGAAGGAGCCGGAGGTGGGGTTGGCGGCGGCCATCTCGCCCAGCATGCGCATGACGAAGACGACCATGAGGCCGACGAGGGCGTACGACACGAGGATGCCGGGACCGGCGGCGGCGATGCCGGAGGCGGAGCCGACGAAGAGTCCGGCGCCGATCACACCGCCGATCGCGATCATCGACAGGTGGCGGTTCTTGAGCCCGGCCTTGAGGCCCGAGCCGTTCCCGGGCTCCGTCGGGGCCTCGGGGGCCGGAGCGGTGGAGCCTGCCGTGGGGGTGGGGGGACGTGTACTCATGGGGTGGCATGAAACACCGCCCGGGTACGAGCGGGGAACCTTTGATTCCGTTTCGTTGTCCCATCCTCAGCGGACCCTCAAATTCCCCCCACGGAACACCCACGGCATGTCGCCGGGGGTGCCCGTGCGACACTCGTCCGCATGCGCGTGTACCTCGGTTCCGACCATGCCGGCTTTGAACTCAAGAACCACCTCGTGGGGTGGCTCAAGGCCAACGGGCACGAGCCCGTGGACTGCGGCCCCCACGTCTACGACGCCCAGGACGACTACCCGCCGTTCTGCCTGCGCGCCGCGGAGCGCACCGCCGCGGACCCCGGTTCCCTCGGCATCGTGATCGGCGGCTCGGGCAACGGCGAGGCCATCGCCGCCAACAAGGTCAAGGGCGTCCGGGCCGTGCTCGCGTGGAGCCGGGACACCGCGACCCTCGGCCGCGAGCACAACGACGCGAACGTGATCAGCGTCGGCGCCCGCATGCACACCACGGACGAGGCCACCGCGTTCGTCGAGGTCTTCCTGGGCACGCCCTACTCCGGCGAGCCGCGCCACACCCGCCGCATCGGCATGCTCACCGCGTACGAGACCACCGGCGAGCTGCCCCCGATCCCCCCGCACCACCCGCAGGAGGGCTGATCCGGGCATGCCCGAGGGGCATACGATCCACCGCCTCGCCGCGGACCACGGGGAGCGCTTCGCCGGCCGCGTGGTCCGCACGAGCAGCCCGCAGGGCAAGTTCTCCGACGGCGCCGCCCTCCTGGACGGCGCCGTGCTGGAGTCCGCGGAGGCCCACGGCAAGCACCTCTTCCTGGGGTTCGGCCCGCTCGGCTGGGTCCACGTCCACCTGGGGCTGTACGGGAAGTTCGGCTTCGGCACCGGTCCCGGCGGGGCCCCCGTCGGCCAGGTCAGGCTGCGCCTGGCCACCGACGAGCACCACGCCGACCTGCGCGGGCCGACCGCCTGCGAGCTGATCACCGGGGCCGAGAAGCAGGCGATACACGACCGGCTCGGCCCGGACCCGCTCCGGCCGGCCGACACCGGGGAGCGCGCCTGGGCCCGGGTGGCCCGCAGCCGCACCAGTGTCGCCGCGCTGCTGATGGACCAGAAGGTCGTCGCCGGCGTCGGCAACGTCTACCGCGCCGAGGTCCTCTTCCGCCACGGCGTCGACCCGTACCTGGCGGGACGGGACCTGGACCGCGCGCGGTGGGACGCGATCTGGGCCGATCTGGTGGCCCTGATGCGCGAGGGCGTGCGCAACAACCGCATCGACACCGTCCGCCCCGAGCACACCCCCGAGGCCATGGGCCGTCCGCCGCGCGTCGACGACCACGGCGGCGAGGTCTACGTCTACCGCCGCGCCGCGATGCCGTGCCACATCTGCGGCACCGAGGTCCGCACCGCCGCCCTGGTGGCCCGCAACCTCTTCTGGTGCCCCTCCTGCCAGCCCGCCCGCGGCTGACGTCCGGTCACCCCGTGGCGGCCGGCCCCGCGAGTGGTGCGGGGCCGGCCGCGGGACGGGCGCCCGTACGGGCTCCGGGCCGCTAGAAGCCGTGCGGCAGCCAGGGGGCGACGTCACTGCCGAAGGCCACCGCCGCCTCCCGCAGCGCCCCCTGCCGCAGTTCCCGTACGCGGCCGGCCCGCGCCAGCGCGGTCAGCGAGACGTCGCCCAGGTAGGCGGCGCCCAGCTCGCGCACCGACAGCGCCAGGTCCGCGGCGTCCGTGGTCCGCTCGCACACGGCGCCCTTGGTGTCGCCGCCGAGCCGCCAGCGGCCCTCGTTCCACGGGCAGAACGGGTCCGAGACCTCCAGCACGACGTCCAGCGGCGCCGCATAGGTGCGGGCCGACAGGGCCGCGCCCACCTCGACCGGGCGCAGCAGCAGGCCCTCCTTGAACCGCACGCCGCAGCGGCGGACGTCGTCGACCAGGTGCAGGACCGGGTCATCGGCGGGACGGTTGCGGGAGGTGATGCGGCAGGTGAGGTCGATGCCGAAGAGGTAGCGCCACAACGCGGCACACGTGTCCGGATCCAGTGCCTCCAGGTCGCGCAGCACCACCGTCCCGTCGGGCCCGCCCGCGTTCCAGGAGGACTTCACCGCGTAGCGCGTGTAGCCCCGTACCTCGCCGTCGCGCTCGGCGACCACACACAGCAGGTTCGACGCGCCGTCCCGGTACGCCTCGGGGTCGAGCACGCCCTTGCGCCGCCAGTTCGGCCGCCGCTCCAGCATGCCCGGCCGGCCGGGCACCAGCCGCGCGTAGACCTCCTCGCAGGCCGCCAGGGCCTCCTCCGGGTCGGCGAAGCGCAGGGTGACCTCGTCGGCGCCCGCGGGCACCGTCAGGCCCGCCCGCAGGGTGTCGACCTCCACCGCCATCTGACGGGTGGCGACCTCGTAGCCGTACCGGCCGTAGATCGCCGGCTCGGAGGCCGTGAGCACCGCGAGGGGCTCGCCCCGTTCGCGCACGTCGTCCAGTTGCCGCCGCATCATCGAGCCGAGCAGCCCGCGCCGGCGGTGCGTCGAGGCGACGGTGACCATCGTGACGCCGGCCGCCGGGACCACGGCGCCGCCCGGCACCGCCACCCGGAAGGAGAACGCCCCCGCCGTGCCGACGACCTCCGTCCCGTCCCACGCGGCGATCGACCGGGTGAGTTCGGTCACCCCGCGGTCGAACTCCCGCTCCTCCGCCGGCACGCGCGCGCTGCCGAACGCGCGTTCCAGCGTGCTGAACCACTCGTCCCACTGTCCGGACTCGAGAACCCGCAACTCCACCGTCATGTGCCCTGCCTACCAGCCGCCCCAAGGGCGGGCGACCGGTTTTCGCCGGTCGCGGCGGCGAATCGGCGCACCATGAGGGGCACCTCCGATGCGGAGAACGGGTGAGGGTGGATAGGGTCGCCGGGAAGATGGCACGACGCCCGGTAGGAGACGGATTCAGGGCCCGGTGGCGCAGGACGGTCCACCGGGCTCGTGTCGGCCTGCGCAAATCCGCCGTGGACTACTTCCGCGGCGACGCGGCCGACTGGCTCGCCCTCACCGTCCTGATGATCGGCGTGCCGCTGATCGCCTGGGGCACGGTGCTGGCGCCGCAATGGTGCCCGCCCACCACCTTGGTGCTGCCCGTCCTCGTCGGCGGCCTGCTGCTGCGCCCCTCCAGCCTCCTGCTGCTCTACGGGGCCAGCGCCGCCGCGATGGTCGTGGAGTCCGCCGTGCTCGGCCCGTACGGCGAGGGCGTGGGCCGGGTGACCCCGGGCACCGTGCTCGTGGTGGCGGCGGTGGCGCTGGCCGGGCTGATCGTCGCGCAGTTCCGCGCCCGGGTCGGCGTGCCCTGGATGCGCGGCGGCACGATGCTCTTCGACCTGCGCGAGCGCATCCGGGTGCAGAGCAGGCTCCCCCGGCTGCCCGAGGGCTGGCACGCCGAGATGGCGCTGCGGCCGGCCGGTGGCCAGTCCTTCTCCGGCGACTTCGTGGTGGCCACCCGCACCTCGGGCGGCCGCATCCTGGAGGCGGTCCTCACCGACGTGTCGGGCAAGGGCATGGACGCCGGTTCGCGCGCGCTGCTGCTGTCCGGCGCCTTCGGCGGCCTGCTCGGCTCGTTGCCGCCGCACGCCTTCCTCACCGCCGCCAACGGCTACCTGCTCCGCCAGAACTGGGAGGAGGGCTTCGCCACCTCCGTGCACCTGGTGCTGGACCTGGAGACCGGCGACTACGAGCTGCTCTCCGCGGGCCACCTGCCGGGCATGCAGCTCAGCGCGGGCACCGGCCGCTGGGAGGAGAAGGCGGCCGAGGGCCCGCTGCTGGGGGTGTACGACGGCGCCGAGTTCCACAGCGTGAAGGGCACCCTGCGCTCCGGCGACGTCCTGCTGCTCTTCACCGACGGCCTGGTCGAGGCCGCCGGCCGCGACCTCACCGAGGGCATCGACCGGCTCATCGGCGAGGCCGACCGGTACGTCGCGCACGGCTTCCGCGGTGCGGCCTGGCAGCTCATCGAGGCGGTCGCCAAGGACGTCAACGACGACCGCGCCCTGCTCATCGTGTGCCGGGACTAGGCGCCGGCCGGAACGCCCAGGACATCCTCGGCTCGATCGCGAAGCGGAAGATCTGTCGCACGGGCGGGGTGCACAGCGCGGTGACCACCACGACGGCGATCGCGGTGACGGCGACCTGGCCCAGCGGGGTGTGGATCCACTCGTGGTCGTACCAGCGGCCGAAGCGCGAGCCCTTGGCGATGAAGCCGTGCAGCAGGTAGCCGTAGAGCGTGCCGGCACCCAGCGCCGTGAACCAGGTGCGACGGCGCGGCACCCAGGCGAGGAAGCACACCGTCAGCGCCAGGGAGCAGCAGAACAGTGCCGGCGTCATGACCGGACCCGCCCACCAGGGCGCGCCCAGTTCCTGGGCGCTCGCGCGGTGGTAGAGCCAGGCCCGGTCCATCCGGGGCACCAGCCAGTAGGTGACGACCAGCGCGGTCAGCCCGGCCGGGACCGACAGCACGCGCACCGCCCGGTGCCGCGCGAGGTGGAAGTGCTCGGCCCTCAGGCACGTGCCGAGCACGAAGAAGGGCAGGAACTGCAGGACGCGCTGGAGCTCCAGTTCCGCGCCGATGGCCGGGGTGACCGAGGCGAGCGCCGCGATCAGCAGGGCGACCGCGACCGGCTGCCGCACGACCCGCCAGACGGGAGCGGTGAGCCGCCAGATGAAGAGGGCGGCGAGGAACCAGGTGAGGTACCAGGGGTCGAGCAGGCTCAGCGACCGGGGAGCGGCGTCGTCGGCCCAGTTCCGGAAGAGCGAGTAGGCAGTCTCGAAGAGCAGGTACGGGACGGCGACGCCGGTGATCAGTCTCCTGACCCGGTCCGGACGGGCGTCGAAACTCTTCGAGAAGTAGCCGGAGATGACGATGAACGCCGGCATGTGGAACGCGTACACGAGGTTGTAGAGCGCGCTCGCGGCCCTGCTGTGCCCGGTGAGCGGTTCCCAGGCGTGGCCCATCGCGACCAGGACGATGGCCAGGTACTTGGCGTTGTCGAAGAACGGGTCGCGTCCGGCGGGGGCGGCGGGGGCCGTGGCGGGGGCGGGGGAACCGGAGGGCGCGGCCGGCCGGGCCCCGGCGCCGGTGCGGGCCTCCTGGCGTGGTGCGGGGAGAACGGAATTCCCGGTCTGGGTCCTGCCGGGGAACAGGGTGTTCGTGCGGGGGAGCTGGAACATTTGAAGCACCATAGCGGGCGCCTCTGGCTGAGTGAAATTCCCGGCCGGAATGGCCGCGGTGGCACCGACACCCTGGAATGCGCCCCCAGGTGACTGCCCGTTCTGTACCGCTATGGACGGTCATAGAAGGGTTGAACGGGGCATATCGACAGACCGGTTGACGTCTGTGCAGGTTTTTTGATGATCCTTTGTGTGGCAAGTGCGTGCGCGGGGAAATAGTTTGGGGAAATCCATTCGAACGTGCCGTGCAATTGCGAGATTCGCCTCGTCCGAAGCGATCAGTGGTGATCGCGATGTCCTGCGTCACAGGTGTGCGACCCCCGCACGCGGGGAAGGGTGTGTCCCGCGGGGTCACGGTGTCGGTGGCAGGTGGCACGATGGACGTCGCGGGGGTGCGGCTGCGGTGGCTCTCCCCGGAACGGTGAGGCGTCAGACCGAGGATGTGATCCCCAGTGGCCATCTCCCTGTCCGTGGTGCTGTTGTTGGCGATCATCATGATCGTCCTGATAAGGGGCAAGACGCTCAAGGTCGGCCCGGCCATCATCGCCGCGCTCTTCGGCTTCTTCCTTGCCTCCACGGGAATGGCCCCGGCGATCAACAAGTTCCTCGACTCGCTGGCCGACACCATCAACCAGATAAACCTCTGACGCGGGTGACCGGTGCGGGGGGTGCCTCGCGGCGCACCCGCCGCATGGGTCGCACCCGTCACGAGCGCGCACGTCGCGCGTCGGAAGTGAAGTCACCCGTCACCCGGCGCGGTGGCCGCACCGGGTGACGGGGAGTCAGGCGACGGCCGGCGCGCGGTCCTCGGCCGTTCCCACGATGCGGCGCAGCGCGGCGGTCCGCTCCGCGGGGTCCTGCGCGGACAGCAGCGCGGCCAGCACGGCGATGCGGGCCTGGCCCGCGCGCAGCGTCCCGGCCAGCACGCCCCCCGCCGCGGCGAGGTCCACCGCACCGCCCCCGGTGTACATCGGGGCCACCGGCCCCGCCGCCACCCGGGTGCTCACGGCGACCAGTACGCCGGCCTCCACCGCCCGGCGCACCGCCGCCACGAAGTCCGGCGTCGCGTTGCCCGCCCCGGTGCCGACCAGCACGATCCCCTGGGCCCCCGCGCCCAGCGCGGCGTCGAAGAGCACGGGGTCGGCGTCCACGTGGTGCATCACGACGTCGACGCGCGGTGCCGTGGCGCCGGGGGCCGGCAGCGGCAGCGCCGCGGCACGCGGCCGCGGGGCGCCCCAGGCGATCTCGCCGAACTTCACCCGGCCGAGCGGCCGCCCCGAGGGGTCGGCGAACGCCTGGACGTCCAGGGTGTGCGCCTTGACCGTGCCCCGGGCGGCGTGCACGAAGCCCCCGAAGGCGATGACCACTCCGATGTCCTGGCCGGTCGCCGCGGTCAGCAGCGCGTCGTAGAGGTTGCCCGCCGCGTCCCCGTCCACGGAGTCCAGGGGGAGCTGGGCGCCGGTGAGGACCACCGGGCGCCGGTCGTCGTGGTGGAGGTCGAGGAGGAAGGCGGTCTCCTCCATGGTGTCGGTGCCGTGCGTCACCACGACGCCGTCCACGGCCGGGTCCGCCAGCACCTCGTGGACCGTCCGCAGCAGTTCCAGCTGGTGGGCGGAGGTCAGCCGCGAGCTGTTCACGGTGAACAGGTCGCGGACGCTCACCTCGACGCCCTCGGGGACCGCGCCCGCCGCCAGCACCTCGTGGCCGGCGGCCTCGGCCGCGTACCCGGCCCCCTGCCACCGGCTGGCGATCGTGCCGCCGGTGCCGATCACGACGATGTGCTTCACGTTTCCCTCGCTCGTGCGTTCGCCCGGTCCTCCCGCCGCAAGGATATGCGCTGACCCCTGGCATTGGATTGCCAATCAGCCCGCGTAGATCCGCCAGGCGTGGTATTCATCGCCCCTATGGACGCCATCGACAGAAGAATCTTGCGCGAGCTCCAGGCCGACGGCCGGCTCACCAACCAGGAACTGGCCGCCCGGGTCGGCCTCACCCCGTCCCCGTGCCTGCGCCGGGTTCGGCAGCTGGAGGAGGACGGGGTGATCCAGAGCTACCGGGCCGTCGTCGACCCGGCCGCCGTCGGCCGCGGCTTCGAGGTCTTCGCCTCCGTCGAGGTGCGGCGCGACCGCGAGTCCGTCGCCGCCTTCGAGGAGCAGGTGCAGGCCATCCCCGACGTCGTCGAGGCCTACCGGCTCTACGGCGCGCCCGGCTGCCTGCTGCGGATCGCGGTGGCCGACAGCGACGCCTACGAGCGCTTCTGGACCGAGAAGCTGATCGCCCTGCCGGGCGTCAGCGAGGTGAACTCGCAGATGATCATGAAGCGCATCAAGGGCCCCCAGGGCGTGCCGGTCGGCTAGGGCCCGTCGGCGTCCCGGGGCCGGGGGAGCCCGCCGACCGGGCCCTGGGTACCCGGCCCCGGAGGCCGCGATCGCCCGGCCGCCGAGGCCGACGACCAGCGTCGCGGGGTACCCGGCTCCGGGACGGTGGCCGTCCGGCGCCCTAGGCGGGGTTCCCGGCGGCTCCGGCGGTTCCCGCGGTGCCGGCGGCACCCGGGACGCGTCCGAGGGCGTCCCGCACCGCTTCGGCGGAGCGCGCGACGACCGCCGAGCCGTCCTCGGCGGTGATGATCGGACGCTGGATCAGCCGCGGGTGCGCCGCGAGCGCCCCGATCCAGCGCTCCCGCTCACCCGGCTCGCGCGGCCACTCCCCGAGCCCCAGTTCCTTCGCCTCGGCCTCCTGGGTCCGCACGATGTCCCACGGCTCCAGCCCGAGCCGCTCCAGCACCGCGCGGATCTCGTCGGCGTCCGGCGGGTCCTCCAGGTAGCGGCGCACGGTGTACTGCGCGCCCTCCTCGTCCAGCAGGTGCAGCGCGGAGCGGCACTTCGAGCACGCGGGGTTGATCCAGATCTCCATCCCGCCAATGTAGTGAGGCGTTCAGCCGTCGTCGCGCCCGTCGTCGCGCAGCCTGCGCCAGATGCGGGTGCGGTGCAGCACGTAGACGGCGACGAGCATGACCAGCGCCTGGAGTCCCACGGCGAGCAGCCAGAAGACGATCCTGCTCTCCAACTCGTCCGTCATGTAGGTGAAGTTCATCCCGAAGAAGCCGGTCAGGAAGGTCAGCGGAAGGAAGATCGTCGACACGATGGCCAGCCGGTTGATCACCCCGTTCTGCTCACCGGACACGAGTGAGGAGTAGCTGGCGAACGCCCGCCGGGCCGCGTCCTGGAGCGATTCGATGCTGGCGAGCACCATCCGCGCGGCCCGCTGGTAGGAGGCGGCGAGCCGCTGCCGCTCCTCCGGGAAGTTGCCGCTCATCATCCGCCGGGTGATGGTCTCGTCGGTCGCCTGCAGGTACGGCAGCAGCGCGTGGTGCAGCACGGCCGCGCGGCGGCGCAGCCGCGCCAGCCGGTACACCTGCTGCGGGTGCCGGCTCTCGAACATCTCGTCCTCGAGGTCCTCCACCAGCAGCAGCGCCTCCACGGCGGACTTGCGGAAGGTCTCCAGGGCGTCCTCCAGCAGCAGGAACAGCGCGGCCGTGGTGTCCGCGGGCCGTTCGCGCGGCAGCCGGGTGAAGAACCGGCCGACCAGTGCGTTCGGGCCCCGGTGGACGGTGACCAGGTACCGCTCGGTCACGAAGACGTGGAGGTGGACGACCTCGCCGTCGTCGACGACGGGCACGACGAACCGGGCGTTGTCGCCGTGGAACTCCGCCCGCGCCGCCTCGCCCTCCCTGCCCAGCCATGCCAGGTCCTCGGCCTCCAGGCCGAGTTCACGGGCGATCGGCAGCTCGTCGGGCCGCCCCTCCCCGGGCACCTCGACGTCCACGAGCAGGAACCGGCACGCCGCGAGCCGCTCACGTACCTCCGACAGGGCGGCAGGGGCGGCGACGCCCTCGGGCATCGACACCACCGTAACGATCATCGTTCCTCACCGTGGGTCACCGGCACGCCTCCCAGCCTGCGCAGACTCCGGCGCCCACGCATGCGGAGATGACCGGTCAGGGGAGGCCGCGATCCCGGCGGGCGCCTCCCAAGCGAGGCTGCGACCGCGTGTCAGGCCCCGAATTCCAGCGACGTGACGCGGGCCGGGCGTCCGGGGCCTCCTGGAGTCATGAGGTCGCGCAACACCGACCGGAAAGAAGTCCGCCGGGACGTTCCCCCGGTGCCGGGCCGTCCGAAGAGGGTTCGCCCGCAATTCCCGCCCCCATCGACCATTCGAGGAGTACTGCCGCGTCCCGCGCCCGCAAGATCGTCATGCTGACCGCCGCCACCCTCGCCGCCGGTGGCGCCCTGCTTCCGGCCATGACGGCGTCGCCGAGGCGGCTCCGCAGCGGCACGCGCTCCACGTCGCCGACGGCGGCGGGGTGAACAACGACATCCCCGTCTTCAACAACTGAGAGCCCGGCTTTCCGGTCCGTACGGCCGGCCCCGCCCCGGCCGTGCGGACCGCGAGTCGTCATCCTCGCGTCTCCATTAGTATCGAGTAATACGGTCGCGAACGGAACCGTGAAGGGTCCGTCGCGACGCCGAACGGACGGGAGCAGACATGAAGATCGCGGTTGCCGGTGGTACCGGCGTGGCCGGGCGGTTCGTGGTGGAGGAGGTGCGCGCCCGCGGGCACGAGCCCGTGGTGCTGTCGCGCGGAGAAGGCGTCGACCTGCTGAGCGGGTCGGGGCTGGACGCTGCGCTGACCGGGGCCGAAGTGGTGATCGACGTCAGCAATGTGACGACGAACCGCAAGTCGGTGGCCGTGGGCTTCTTCGACAAGGCGGGCCGGAACCTCGCGGCGGCGGCCGGGCGGGCCGGCGTGCGGCACCTGGTGACGCCGTCGATCGTGGGCGTCGACCGGGTCGGGCACCCGTACTACACCGGCAAAATGCGGCAGGAGGAGATCATCCGGGGCGGCGCCGTGCCGTGGACCATCATGCGCGCGACGCAGTTCCACGAGTTCGTGGGGCAGGCGCTGGAGGGAGTCCCCGGGCCGCTCGCGCTGGTGCCGACGGCCCCGGTGCAGCCCGTCGCCGTACGCGAGGTGGCGGAAGCCCTCGTCGGCCTCGCCCTTGAGGCGCCGCAAGGGATGGCCCCGGAGTTCGCGGGCCCGCAGGTCGAGTCGCTGGTCGACCTGGCCCGGAGCCTCATCGCCGCGGGCGGCGCGCGCCGCCGGCCGGTCGCGCCCCTGTACTTCCCCGGTGCGATGCGCAAAGGCGGCCTGCTGCCGTCCGGACCCGGCCCCCGGGGCACCGTGACCTTCGCCGACTGGCTCAAGGAGCAGAGCCCGGCGACACCTTCGTGACGCGACCTCGCCGGGACGGATCCGGCGTCCTCCACCTCGACCGCGACGCCGACGGGGTGGTCCCCTGTCCCGGGGGGAGTAGCCCGCGTCGCAGTGATCCGCAGGGGGGATGCCGGCCGGCCGGGCCGGTCCGGGGCTTGCGCCGGGGGAACCGGCGGCGGAGCGGGCACGGCCACCCAGGGCGGCGCCGACGGCGTCCCGTCCGGTGCGGCCGGAACGCTGGGTGTCGGCGGCAGCGGTGGCGCTGGCACGGGTGGTGGGGGCGGCGGTGGTCACTACGGCGGAGGCGACATTGTCCTGGGCAGCCCGATCGGGTCGGCGGGCGGTGGTGGCGGCGGCTCGTCCCTCGTACCTCCCGGCGGCAGCGGCCCGGCCCCGAGCAGTGCCGATCCGGTCGTCACCATCAGCTACCCCGCTCAGGGCCGGCAGGTGACGACGTACCTGAAGGCGCAGCCGCAACCGTCCAGGGCCGGTCAGCCGGTGGGCGTCAGCGACCTGGTCTGCCCCAGTGACGCCGCCGCCACGACGAGGCCCACCGGCACCCTCTACCGCGGGCCCGGACACCATCACGGCCTCCTACAGCGGCGACACGGTCTACCAGGGCAACGTCGGCGACTTGGAAAAGCTCGAGCTGACGGTGCTCCCCCGCGAGCGGCCCTGCCACAAGGCCGGCGCGAAAGCCGCCGCGTGGGCGGCCCCGCACGGGGACACCGCTCCCCGATCGGACTGCGAGAGAGACTGGTAGCGGCCTTCCCGGCCACCGCGGACGCGGACCGGATCAGCCGCCCCCAGGGCCCCGGTCCGGCCCGCGTCCCGCACGACGCGCCCCGGCCGGTGCCGCGAGCGGGGGCGGCGTTCCCGCTCCCGGCAGGGTCACGATCGCCCGCGTTCCGCCCCCGGACGCCCTCTGCAGCCGGACCTCCCCGCCGAAGGCGTGCACCGCCCTGGCGACGATGGCCAGACCGAGGCCGCTGCCGGGCAGTCCGCGCGCCGATGTCGAACGCCAGAAGCGCTCGAACACGTGCGGCATCTCGTCCTCCGGGATCCCCGGCCCCTCGTCCTCGATCGACAGTTGTCCTGCGGACAGACGCACGGAGATCGTGCTTCCGGCCGGTGAGAACTTCACCGCGTTGTCCAGCAGGTTCACCACCGCTCGTTCAAGAGCGGCCGGCTCGGCCCGGACGAACCAGTCGTCCAGTTCGCAGGTGTACTCCATCTCCTTGCCGCGGAGTCTCGCCCGCACGAGAGCGCGCTCGGTCACTTCGTGGAGTGCGACCCGCCGCATGGACGCCTGGTCCGGTGCGGCGTCCGGCCGGGACAGCTCCAGGAGGTCACCGATGAGACCGGCGAACTCGGCGATCTGCGCTTCCACCGAGGCCAGCAGTTCCTCGCGCACGCCTGCGGGAAGCGCCCTCCCCGTCCTCTCGCTGCGGATGAGCAGTTCGATGTTGGTGCGCAACGACGTCAGGGGTGTCCGCAGTTCGTGTCCCGCGTCGGCGATCAGCTGCTGTTGCCGGGAGCGGGAGGACGCCAGCGCCGCGGTCATCGCGTTGAACGACTTCGCCAGGCGCGCGATCTCGTCGTCACCCGCAACGGGGATCCGCACCGTCAGGTCCTCGGTCCGCGCGATGTGCTCCGTCGCGTCCGTGAGCTGCAGTACGGGACGCAGCCCCGCCCGGGCGATCCCGGCCCCGGTCGTGGCGGCGCCGACGACTCCGAGTCCTGCCACACCCAGGAGGAGCCACGCGAGACTGGTGAGGGGTTCCGAGACCACGCTCAGGGGTTGCGCTATCGACACCGCGAACCCGCCGCCCTGGTCGCCGGCACGGTTCGGCCGCGACGTCGCGACCCGCATCGTCCGGCCGTCCTCCGACTCGGCGTCGTGCACGGCCTCCTCCTGGAGTCCGTTCGCCACGGCGAGGTCGGCGTCGGTGATCCTCATGGGGGAACTGCCGGGAGCGGTGCACACGGTGCCGTCACTGGTGATGACCTGCACCGTGTACGGAGTCGGGGTGCTGTCGCCCGTGTCCTGAACCGCCGCGGGCCGCCGCACATGGCACAGCCGCAGAAGGTCCCTGACGTACCCCGGTGACGCCTGGACGCTGCGGAGATTGGTGTTCAGCTGGCTGTCGAGCTGCCGTTGGGTCAGCAACCACGCCGCGACGGCCGCCACCGTCACGGCGGCCGCGACGGCGACCGCGGCGGGGAGGCCGAGACGCGCCCGCAGAGGCAACTGCCGCACGTACCTCGTCACCACCGGGCACTCCCCGCAGTCCCGGCCACGGCACGCGGCAGCCAGCGCCCGTCAACGGACCGGCGCCGCCTCGCGAGCGGCGACCCGGCGAATCTCACCGTGGTGTACACGGGCGCATTGTGGCGTGCCGAGATGAGAACTCCATGAGGGGCGGGCGCACCACGTGGCGTGCCGGGACGGCCCGGGTCACGGGCACGGGCCGGTCCGTCGGTCGAACGAGGCCCCGGTGCCGGGCGCTCAGGGCGGGAGCGTCCGGCCGTCGGATCCGGGGCAGGCGTCCGCCTGCCCCGTCAACGGGGGCCGCAGGTGCATCCTCCGCCGGCGGTGGCCGGCGTGCCGTCGTCGGCCGGCGCGCGCTGTTCGCCGGAGGCGCAGCACCCGGCCGGGGCGTTCTCGGCGCTCTTGCCGAGGGTGCCGGCGTCGGCCTTGACGACGTAGACCTCCCAGGGCTCCTTGCCGGGACCGGTGACCCAGACCTTGTCCTGGAGGGCGTAGCAGCAGGAGGTGTCGCTTTCCTCGAAGGTGGCCAGACCCGCCTCCTGGAGCCGTCCTGTGGCGGCTACGACCTGGTCGGTCGACTCGACCTCGACGCCGAGGTGGTCGAGCCGGGTGTCCTGTCCTTCCTCGCCCTCGATCAGGACGAGCTTGAGCGGGGGCTCGGGGACGGCGAAGTTGGCGTAGCCGGGACGGAGCTTGGCGGGCCCGACGCCGAAGAGCCTGGAGTAGAACGCGATGGACCCCTCGAGGTCGGCGACGCGCAGGGCGAGTTGAACGCGGGACATGACGGACTCCCTCATCTGCCGTTCCGCAGCTGCATCGACGTTCATCGATACAGCTCGACGAATCCGAGGTTGCCAGCTGCATCGACAGGTGTCAACATAGACGCATGTCGAAATCAGACCTGCGGGTGCTAGGCCAGGACGAGCAGGACCTCGCGTGCTGCTCGCCGATCGTCCGGGAACCGCTGGGCGAGGCCGAAGCCGTCGACCTGGCGCGGATGTTCAAGGCGCTGTCGGATCCCGTGCGGTTGCGTCTGCTCTCCCTGATCGCCTCCCACGAGGGCGGCGAGGCCTGTGTGTGCGACCTGACCGGGCCGTTCGACGTGTCGCAGCCGACGATCTCGCACCACCTGAAGGTGCTGCGGGAAGCGGGTCTGGTGGGCTCCGAACGGCGCGGTACCTGGGTCTACTACTGGGTGCTGCCGCCCGCGCTCGCCCGGCTCTCCTCCCTCCTCCGGGCCCCGGCCGAGCCGGCCGCCGCCGCGGCCCGCGCATGATCGCCCTCGGCCGCCGTGTTGCTGCGGAGTTCCTCGGCACCGCAGCCCTGGTCGCCGTCGTGGTGGGCTCGGGCATCCAGGCCTCGGAGCTGTCCCGGGACGCGGGTGTGCAGCTTCTCGCCAACTCCCTGGCGACGGTGTTCGGCCTGGGCGTCCTGATCGTCCTGCTCGGCCCGGTCTCCGGCGCGCACTTCAACCCGGTCGTCACCCTCGCCGCCTGGTGGACCGGGCGCGGCACCGGTGACGGCCCGGCCCCGCGTGAGGTCGCCGCCTACGTTCCCGCCCAGTTCGCCGGGGCCGTCGGCGGAGCGGTCCTGGCCGACGCGATGTTCGCCGAACCGCTGGTGCGGTGGTCGGCGCACGACCGGTCCGCCGGGAACCTGTGGCTGGGCGAGGCCGTCGCCACGGCGGGCCTGATCCTGCTCGTCCGCGGACTCGGCCGTACGGGGCAGCGGCGCGTCGGACCCGCCGCCGTCGCCTCCTACATCGGCGCGGCGTACTGGTTCACCTCCTCCACCAGCTTCGCCAACCCGGCCGTGACGGTCGGGCGCACCTTCTCCGACACCTTCGCCGGCATCGCCCCCACCTCCGTGGCGCCGTTCGTCGCCGCCCAACTCCTCGGCGCCGTCATCGGCCTGGCCCTCGCCGCCGTCCTCTTCGGCCGCGACACGCCCACCGCGCCGCCCACCGTTGCCGCGACGCCCGCCGCGCCGGTACTCGCCGCCACCCGTCACTGACCGAGGAAGAACCCCGTGAGCACCTCCACCGTCCCGTCCGTGCTGTTCGTCTGCGTCCACAACGCGGGCCGCTCCCAGATGGCCGCCGCCTTCCTCACCCACCTCGCCGGGGACCGGCTCGAGGTCCGCTCGGCCGGCTCGGCCCCCGCCGACGCGGTCAACCCGGCGGTGGTCGAGGCCATGGAGGAATCCGGGATCGACATCTCCGCGGAGGTCCCCAAGGTCCTCACCACCGAGGCGGTGCGGTCCTCCGACGTGGTCATCACCATGGGCTGCGGCGACGCCTGCCCGTACTTCCCCGGCAAGCGCTACCTCGACTGGCAGCTCGACGACCCCGCCGGCCGGGGCGTCGACGCCGTCCGCCCGATCCGCGACGAGATCGAACGGCGCGTGCGCGGCCTGCTCACCGAACTGGGCGTACCAGCGGGGGCATGAGCCGTGCACCGTGACCGAGGGCGGCCTTCCGAGGCCCCCGTTGGGGTGAGTTGACCGGCCCGCGTCGGCAGGACACCGGCCTCGGCCACGGCACGATCCGCGTACCCCGTCCGGTCACCGTTCGCCCGCCGTTCGCGGTCCGGCCCGGGCGGCCGTGACCGCGAGCGCCGCGATCACCGGGGCGGCCGCGGGCGTGATCGCGAAGTCCGTGAGCGCGATGCGCGCAGGAGGGGGCACGAGGCGGGCGCGGACGGCCGGCCCGGCCGGGGGACGACGAAGGCCCAGGCCGGGGGAGATGTACCCCTGACCTGGGCCTTTGCCTGCAGAGCGGGCGACGGGAATCGAACCCGCGTAGCCAGTTTGGAAGACTGGGGCTCTACCATTGAGCTACGCCCGCAACGGCCAGTCATTCTGGCACATCAGATCGTAGCCGATCGACCCGGCTCCCGCGCACGGCATATTTGGCCGTCAGGGTGTGCGGAGGCATGTACTCTACGTGTCGCACCGACGGGGTGTGGCGCAGCTTGGTAGCGCGTCCGCTTTGGGAGCGGAAGGTCGTCGGTTCGAATCCGGCCACCCCGACCAGTGCTCGGCCGTCCCGCGCCGAGCGGCCCGGCCGCAGGATTGTGGTACCGGTAGGATGGGTCGTCGGCCACGCGATACGCGGAAAAGCCAGGTCGAACACCAGCCGCCCCGCACGACGCCGAGCGGCCGCCCATCAACGTAAAGCCCCCAAGGAGACCCAACCGTGAAGAGCGCCGTCGAGACTCTGAACCCGACCCGGGTTCGACTCACTGTCGAGGTGCCCTTCGAGGAGCTCAAGCCCAGCCTCGACGCGGCGTACAAGAAGATCAACCAGCAGGTCACGGTGCCGGGCTTCCGTAAGGGCAAGATCCCCGCGCGCGTCATCGACCAGCGGTTCGGCCGTGGCGCGGTCCTCGAAGAGGCCATCAACGACGCCCTGCCGAAGTTCTACACGGAGGCGGTCAACGAGGGCGAGCTCAACGTCCTCGGCCAGCCCGAGGTGGACATCACCGAGTTCAACGACGGCCAGGAGCTGAAGTTCACCGCCGAGGTGGACATCCGGCCGGTCATCGAGATCCCGGACTACTCCGGCATCGAGGTCACCGTCGACGCCATCGAGGTGACCGACGAGGACGTCGACAAGGCCCTGGAGCAGCTGCGCGAGCGCTTCGCCTCCACCACCGTCGTGGAGCGCGCGGCCGCCGACGGCGACGTCGTGGTCGTCGACCTGGAGGCCTCGGTCGACGGCGAGGTGCTGGAGGACGGCGTCGCCAGCGGCGTCACCTACACCATCGGCTCCGGCCAGCTGCTCGACGGCATCGACGAGGCCGTCACCGGCCTGGAGGCCGGCGGTTCGGCGACCTTCGCCTCCGAGCTCAAGGGCGGCTCCGCCGCCGGCAAGACGGCCCAGGTCAAGGTGGACGTCTCCACCGTCCAGGCCCGTGAGCTGCCCGCGCTGGACGACGACTTCGCCCAGCTGGCGAGCGAGTTCGACACCCTCGAGGAGCTCCGCGCCGACGCCGTGAAGCGCCAGGAGCGCATCAAGCAGTACGACCAGGCCACCCAGGCCCAGGAGAAGGTGCTGGACGCCCTCCTGGAGCTGGTCGAGATCCCGCTCCCGGAGAAGCTCCTCAAGGACGAGGTCGAGACCCGCGTCCACAACCTGGAGCACCACCAGTTCCCGGCCATGGGCCTGACCTGGGAGTCGTTCCTCGAGAACGAGGGCAAGACCCGCGAGGAGTACGACGAGGAGATCGAGGGGCAGGCGAAGAAGGGCATCAAGACCCAGTTCGTCCTCGACGAGCTCGTCAACACCGAGAAGCTCTCGGTCAACCAGGAGGAGCTCACCGAGCACCTCATGCGCCGTGCCGCCTCCTCGGGCATGAGCCCGGACCAGTTCGCCCAGGCGGTCGTCGAGGGCGGTCAGGTCCCGCTGCTCGTCGGCGAGGTCGCCCGCGGCAAGGCGCTGGCCCTGGTCGTCGAGGCCGCCACGGTCAAGGACACCAACGGCGAGGTCGTCGACCTGGAGGACGAGGAGGACGAGACCGGCGAGACGGTCGCGGCCACCTCCGAGGACGCGGACGCCGAGACCGCCAAGGGTGAGGGCTCCGAGGCCTGAGCCTCGCCCCGCAGCGACATCCGACGGGCCCGGACGACAGTTGCGTCCGGGCCCGTCCTGCTTCTTTTCGCTCTCCGCGTACACCCCCCCTGCGCTCACAGCGAACAGTTCCGCGTGGGGGATTGCCGGGCCCCACCTGCGCGTTAGGGTCCGTAAGTACGAGGGCCCGTGCCCTACGAGAAGTCCCTGTGACGGCGTCCGCGCCGTCCGACAACGAGCAGGTGGATACGTGACGACTCCGATGCCTTCCGCCGCCGGCGAGCCGACCATCGGTGGCCTCGGCGACCAGGTCTACAACCGGCTGCTCGGCGAGCGGATCATCTTCCTCGGCCAGCCGGTGGACGACGACATCGCCAACAAGATCACCGCGCAGTTGCTCCTCCTTGCCGCTGAGCCGGACAAGGACATCTACCTCTACATCAACAGCCCCGGCGGCTCCGTGACGGCCGGCATGGCGATCTACGACACCATGCAGTTCATCAAGAACGACGTCGTCACCATCGCCATGGGCCTGGCCGCCTCCATGGGCCAGTTCCTGCTGACCGCCGGTACCCCCGGCAAGCGCTTCGCGCTGCCGAACACCGACATCCTGATGCACCAGCCCTCCGCCGGCCTGGCCGGCTCGGCCTCGGACATCAAGATCCACGCCGAGCAGCTCCTGCGCACGAAGAGGCGGATGGCCGAGCTCATCGCGGAGCACTCCGGCCAGAGCGTCGAGGCGATCACCCGCGACTCCGACCGCGACCGCTGGTTCTCCGCCGACGCGGCCAAGGAGTACGGCCTGATCGACGACGTCATCACGCACGCCGTGAACGTGCCGGGCGGCGGCGGCACCGGGGCCTGACCGGGCCTGAGCCCGTACAGCCCCGCAGGACCGACCCCAGCCCACTGCTCATCTCCAGGACGGTGAACGTGACCACCCAGAACTTCCCCGGCAGCGGCCTGTACGACCGCGCGAACGCCGCCGAGGCCCGCTACGTCGTCCCGCGCTTCGTGGAGCGCACCTCCCAGGGCGTCCGCGAGTACGACCCGTACGCGAAGCTCTTCGAGGAGCGCGTGATCTTCCTCGGGGTGCAGATCGACGACGCCTCCGCCAACGACGTCATGGCACAGCTGCTGTGCCTGGAGTCGATGGACCCGGACCGCGACATCTCGGTCTACATCAACAGCCCCGGCGGCTCCTTCACGGCGCTGACGGCCATCTACGACACGATGCAGTTCGTGAAGCCCGACATCCAGACGGTCTGCATGGGCCAGGCGGCCTCCGCCGCGGCCGTGCTGCTCGCCGCAGGCACCCCCGGCAAGCGGATGGCGCTGCCCAACGCCCGCATCCTGATCCACCAGCCGTACTCCGAGACGGGCCGCGGCCAGGTCTCGGACCTGGAGATCGCCGCCAACGAGATCCTGCGGATGCGGGCCCAGCTGGAGGAGATGCTGGCCAAGCACTCCAGCACCCCGATCGAGAAGATCCGCGACGACATCGAGCGCGACAAGATCCTCACGGCCGAGGAGGCCCTCTCCTACGGTCTGGTCGACCAGATCGTCTCGACCCGCAAGGGCTCGTCGGTCGCGGTCTGACGCCCGGCAGGGCATTCTGCGACAAGAAGTCCCCTCTTGGAGCGACCGGGTTGTGCAGGTCACGGCCCAGTAGCTCCAAGGGGGGCCCGCACTGGGGGCGCGGCAAGGTACCGTCGATAGGCAAGCACCAGGACTCGTCGAACTGACGGGACCCAGGCGAAGGGGAAGCACCTCGTGGCACGCATCGGTGACGGCGGCGATCTGCTCAAGTGCTCGTTCTGCGGAAAGAGCCAGAAGCAGGTGAAGAAGCTCATCGCAGGACCCGGTGTGTACATCTGCGACGAGTGCATCGACCTCTGCAACGAGATCATCGAGGAGGAGCTCGCCGAGTCCTCCGAGGTGCGGTGGGAGGACCTGCCGAAGCCGCGCGAGATCTACGAGTTCCTGGAGAGCTACGTCGTCGGCCAGGAGCCGGCGAAGAAGGCGCTCTCCGTCGCGGTGTACAACCACTACAAGCGGGTGCAGGCCGGTGAGAACGGCGGCGGCCGCGGCCACGACGACGGCATCGAGCTCGCCAAGTCCAACATCCTGCTGCTCGGCCCCACGGGCTCCGGCAAGACCCTGCTCGCCCAGACGCTGGCCCGCATGCTGAACGTGCCGTTCGCCATCGCGGACGCCACGGCGCTCACCGAGGCCGGGTACGTCGGCGAGGACGTCGAGAACATCCTGCTCAAGCTGATCCAGGCGGCCGACTACGACGTCAAGAAGGCCGAGACGGGGATCATCTACATCGACGAGATCGACAAGGTCGCCCGCAAGAGCGAGAACCCGTCGATCACCCGGGACGTCTCCGGCGAGGGCGTGCAGCAGGCCCTGCTGAAGATCCTGGAGGGCACCACGGCCTCGGTGCCGCCGCAGGGCGGGCGCAAGCACCCGCACCAGGAGTTCATCCAGATCGACACCACCAACGTGCTCTTCATCGTCGGCGGTGCCTTCGCCGGTCTGGAGAAGATCATCGAGTCCCGGGCCGGCGCCAAGGGCATCGGCTTCGGCGCGACGATCCGCTCCAAGCGCGAGATCGACTCCGCCGACCAGTTCTCCGAGGTCATGCCGGAGGACCTGGTCAAGTTCGGCATGATCCCCGAGTTCATCGGCCGTCTGCCGGTCATCACCAGCGTGCACAACCTCGACCGCGAGGCGCTGCTGCAGATCCTGGTCGAGCCGCGCAACGCCCTGGTCAAGCAGTACCAGCGGCTCTTCGAGCTCGACGGTGTCGAGCTCGAGTTCGAGCGCGGCGCCCTGGAGGCCATCGCCGACCAGGCCATCCTCCGCCAGACCGGCGCCCGCGGCCTGCGCGCCATCATGGAGGAGGTGCTGATGTCGGTGATGTACGAGGTGCCCTCGCGCAAGGACGTCGCCCGCGTCGTCATCACCGAGGACGTCGTGCACTCCAACGTGAACCCGACCCTGGTCCCGCGCGAGCCCCGCATCATCGGCAAGGGCGAGCAGAAGAGCGCGTAGCGCGCACCAGCCCGCGCATGTGAAGGGGGGCGCCCGGCATCTGCCGGGCGCCCCCCTTCACGTGCGGGTGGGTCACTTCTTGACGCGGACGTC
This sequence comes from Streptomyces sp. NPDC005722, assembly GCF_040630935.1. Lineage (NCBI taxonomy): Bacteria > Bacillati > Actinomycetota > Actinomycetes > Kitasatosporales > Streptomycetaceae > Streptomyces > Streptomyces sp. NPDC005722. The sequence goes on along the minus strand of NZ_JBEXYN010000008.1, from coordinate 172,221 downwards.
GTTCCGGAACTTCGCCGTGGTCTCCGCGAAGTCGGCGACGGAGGGGGCGTCGGGGATGGTGCCGGAGCCGGTCGCCTCCGGGGAGGGGGACCAGATCAGCAGCGCGACGGTGCTGTCGTCGCCCCAGACGCAGAAGGGCGACTTGAAGACGCCGTAGTCCTTCTCGCCGCACTTCATCACGTCGCCGTCGAAACCGGCCGGGTGCTGCTCGCTCGCCGCGCTCCCGGCGAGGGCAGCCGAGATCATCTTGTCGACCGCGGCGCCGGGGTCGTCGATCCCGCCGTAGGCGCCGCCGAACCCGATCTGCTCGCCCCCGCTGGTGTAGGCGGCGGAGATCGAGGTGCCGTTCGAGATGTACTGGTCGCTGCCGGACTCGGACTCCGCGAGCTTCTGGCTGGACTTGCTGTACGTGCCGTTTACGACCGTCGCCGGGGTCGTCAGCTTGTAGTCACCGCCCCCGCCGCCGCTGCTCATGAAGAAGACGATGCCGCCGCCGATGAGCGCGACGGCGACCACGAGGCCGAGCAGGATGCCGATGACCTTGCCCTTGCCGCCGGACCGGGGCGGCGGCGGGGCGCCCCAGGCGCCGGGCTGCTGGCCGTACGGGCCGGGCTGCTGACCGTACGGGCCGGCCTGCTGGGGGTAGCCGTAGCCGGCGCCCGGCTGCGGGGCCGTGGGCTGCTGCGGATAGCCGTACCCCGGTCCGGGCTGCTGGGGCGGGCCGGGCGGCACCGGCGGCTGCTGGGGCTGGCCGGGCTGGCCCCCGTAGCCGGGCTGGCCGCCGTAACCCGGCTGCGGCGGCGGCTGGTTGAAGCTCATCGGTGAGAGTCCCCTCGTTGAACTGCTGTCTCCTCGTCATCATCCTCGCGGATTGTTTAAGCCGCCTTTACATCGGAGTCGTCAGGACTTGGTAACAAGACGGTGCAGATGCCCGGTTGATCACCCCCGGGGCCCGGACGGCGGGGGCGGCGCCCACCGGTCCGACCGGACTGAGCGAGCGTCAGAAGCGCCCCGTACGCCGGTCGTTCGGGCCGGCGGGCCCGCCACGCCCCCGGCGGGGTGTCCGCCCGCCGGTGCCGGAGCCCTCGCCGGGCCCGCGGCCCGCACCGCGGCCCGCCCCCGGTCCGGACGGCGGCGGCACCCCGGCGGGGTCCCGCGGCGGGCACGCGTCGCCCGGGCGGACCTCGCCCGTGCCCCGGCCCCGCCCCTCGCGCCCGGCACCGGTGGATTCGTAACGGGGCCCGCCGCGCCCGTAAACTGAGCGCCGTGACCGACAACACTCAGCAGGCCGCCGCGAGCGGACCGAACAGCGCGACCCCCGAACTGCCGACCCAGTACGCGCCGGCCGAGGTAGAGGGGCCCCTGTACGAGCGCTGGGTAGAGCGCGGTTACTTCGAGGCCGACGCCAAGAGCGACAAGAAGCCGTACACCATCGTCATCCCGCCGCCGAACGTCACCGGCAGCCTCCACCTGGGCCATGCCTTCCAGCACACGCTGATGGACGCCCTCACCCGCCGCAAGCGGATGCAGGGCCACGAGGCGCTGTGGCTGCCCGGCATGGACCACGCGGGCATCGCCACCCAGAACAAGGTCGAGCAGCAGCTCGCCGAGGAGGGCAAGTCCCGGCACGACCTGGGCCGCGAGGCCTTCGTCGAGCGCGTGTGGCAGTGGAAGGAGGAGTACGGCGGCAGGATCCTGGGCCAGATGCGCCGTCTCGGTGACGGCGTGGACTGGTCGCGCGAGCGCTTCACCATGGACGAGGGCCTCTCCCGTGCCGTCCAGACGATCTTCAAGAAGCTCTACGACGACGGTCTGATCTACCGCGCCGAGCGCATCATCAACTGGTGCCCGCGCTGCCTGACCGCGATCTCCGACATCGAGGTCGAGCACGAGGACCGGGACGGCGAGCTGGTATCGATCCGCTACGGCGACGGCGAGAACTCCATCGTCGTGGCCACCACCCGGGCCGAGACGATGCTCGGCGACACGGCCGTCGCCGTCCACCCCGACGACGAGCGCTACCGGCACCTGATCGGCACCGAGATCGACCTGCCGCTCACCGACCGCCGGATCCCGGTCGTCGCCGACGAGCACGTCGACCCGGAGTTCGGCACCGGCGCCGTCAAGGTGACCCCGGCGCACGACCCCAACGACTTCGAGATCGGCCGGCGCCACAACCTGCCGTCCCTGACGATCATGGACGACCACGCCCGGATCACCGTCCACGGCCCCTTCCAGGACATGGACCGCCTCGAGGCCCGGGACGCCGTCGTCGGCGCCCTGCGCTCGCAGGGCCGCATCGTCGCCGAGAAGCGGCCGTACGTCCACGCGGTCGGCCACTGCTCCCGCTGCAAGACGATCATCGAGCCGCGGCTGTCGCTGCAGTGGTGGGTCAAGGTTGGCCCGCTGGCGCAGGCCGCCGGTGACGCCGTCCGCGACGGCCGGGTGAAGATCCACCCGCAGGAGATGTCCGGCCGCTACTTCCAGTGGGTCGACAACATGCACGACTGGTGCATCTCGCGCCAGCTGTGGTGGGGCCACCGCATCCCGGTCTGGTACGGCCCCGACGGCGAGACGGTCTGTGTCGGCCCGGACGAGCAGCCCCCGGCCGGCGAGGGCTGGACGCAGGACACCGACGTCCTGGACACCTGGTTCTCCTCGGGCCTGTGGCCGTTCTCCACCCTGGGCTGGCCGGAGCGCACCCCGGACCTCGAGAAGTTCTACCCGACCGACGTCCTGCTGACCGGCCACGACATCATCTTCTTCTGGGTCGCCCGGATGATGATGTTCGGCCTGTACGCGATGGACGGCCAGGCGCCCTTCCACACCATCGCCCTCACCGGCCTGGTGCGCGACGAGCGCGGCAAGAAGATGTCCAAGTCCTTCGGCAACGTCGTGGACCCGCTGGACTGGATGGACAAGTACGGCTCGGACGCGCTGCGCTTCACCCTCGCCCGCGGCGCCAACCCCGGCACCGACGTGCCGATCGGCGAGGACTGGGTCCAGGGCTCCCGGAACTTCACCAACAAGATCTGGAACGCCACGCGCTTCGCGCTGATGAACGGCGCCACGGTCGAGGGCGAACTGCCCGCGCCCGCGGAGATGTCGGCGATCGACCGCTGGATCCTGTCCCGGCTGAACGCCACGGTCGCCGAGGCCGACGCGCTCTACGACGATTACCAGTTCGCCAAGCTCAGCGACGCCCTCTTCCACTTCGCGTGGGACGAGGTGTTCGACTGGTACGTCGAGCTCTCCAAGACCACCTTCATGGCGGGCGGCCGTCCGGCCGAGGTCTCGCGCCGCGTGCTGGGCGAGGTCCTGGACAAGCTGCTGCGACTGCTGCACCCGGTGGTCCCCTTCGTCACCGAGACGCTGTGGACCACGCTCACCGGGCGCGAGTCGATCGTGATCGCCGACTGGCCCGCCGACTCCGGCTTCCGCGACGCGGCCGCCGAGAAGGAGATCGCGGCGGTCCAGTCGCTGGTCACCGAGGTCCGGAGGTTCCGCGCCGACCAGGGCCTGCAGCCCGGGCAGAAGGTCCCGGCGCGGCTCGACCTCGGCTCCACCGGCCTGGAGGCCCACGAGGCCGCCGTCCGCCAGCTGCTGCGCCTGCAGCCGGAGGGCGAGGCCTTCACCGCGACGGCGACCCTCCCGGTGGCGGGCGTGACGGTCGCGCTGGACCTCTCCGGGGCGATCGACGTCGACGCCGAGCGGAAGCGGCTGGCCAAGGACCTGGCCGCCGCCGAGAAGGAGAAGGCCCAGGCCACGGCGAAGCTCGGCAACGAGGCGTTCCTGGCGAAGGCCCCGGAACCGGTCGTCGCCAAGATCCGCACCCGCCTGGAGGCGGCCGAGGCGGACATCGCCCGCATCACCGCGCAGCTGTCCTCGCTGCCGCAGGGCTGACGCACCGGGGGTGGGCAGGCGGAAACGCCTGCCCACAACCCGGATCTACCTGGCCCCTTCGTACAATGTGGTCGTGAGCAACCCGCGCCCCGAGAACGACGAGCCCCTTTCCGACCCGCTGGCCGCGATGGGTCTGGGCGGCGACGAGGACGAAGCCGGCACCGACCCCGGACGCGAGGCCGACCTGGCGGTGATCGAGGCGGGCAGCCGCACCCTCCGGGCCGGCGGACCGGTGCCGCAGGACGACGGCGTCCCCGCCCGCCCCACCGACCCGGAGGTCGACAAGGCCCTCCGCGATGTCGAGGCGGAGCTGGCGGGCCGCTGGCCGGAGACGAAGCTCGAGCCGTCCCTGGACCGGATGAACGCGCTGATGGACATCCTGGGCGAGCCGCAGCGGAGCTACCCCTCGATCCACATCACCGGCACCAACGGCAAGACCAGCACCGCCCGCATGATCGAGCGGCTGCTGCTCGCCTTCGACCTGCGCACCGGCCGCTACACCAGCCCCCACGTGCAGTCCGTCACCGAGCGGATCAGCCTCGACGGCCGGCCGATCGCGGCGGAGAAGTTCATCGAGACCTACCGCGACCTCACGCCGTACGTGGAGATGGTGGACGCCTCCCAGCCGTACCGGATGTCCTTCTTCGAGGTGCTGACCGGCATGGCGTACGCCGCCTTCGCCGACGCCCCGGTGGACGTGGCCGTCGTCGAGGTCGGCATGGGCGGCAGCTGGGACGCGACCAACGTGGTGGACGGCACGGTCGCCGTCGTGACCCCGATCGACCTGGACCACACCGACCGCTTGGGCACGACGCCGGGCGAGATCGCGGTGGAGAAGAGCGGGATCGTCAAGAAGGACGCCACCGTCGTCCTGGCCCAGCAGCCCATGGAGGCGGCCCAGGTGCTGCTGAAGCGGGCCGTCGAGGTGGACGCGACGGTCGCCCGGGAGGGCATGGAGTTCGGCGTCGTGCACCGCGAGGTGGCCGTCGGCGGGCAGATGCTCACCCTGCGCGGCCTGGGCGGGGAGTACGAGCAGGTCTTCCTGCCGCTGCACGGTGAGCACCAGGCCCACAACGCGGCCGTGGCGCTCGCCGCGGTGGAGGCCTTCTTCGGCATCGGCACCGTGCACGCCCGCACCCTCGACGTCGACACCGTCCGCACCGCCTTCGCCGCCGTCACCTCGCCGGGCCGCCTGGAGGTCGTGCGCCGCAGCCCCACCGTGGTGCTGGACGCGGCGCACAACCCGGCCGGCGCCCGGGCTGCGGCGGCGGCCGTGGGCGAGGCCTTCGGCTTCACCCACCTGGTGGGCGTGGTCGGGCCGAGCGGCGACAAGGACGTACGGGGCCTGCTGGAGGCCTTCGAGCCGGTCTTCGCCGAGGTCGTGGTGACCCAGAACTCCACCCACCGCGCGATGGACGTGGACGAGCTGGCCGCCCTCGCGGTCGAGGTCTTCGGCGACGAGCGCGTGCAGGTCGAGCCCCGGCTGGACGACGCGATCGAGGCGGCCGTGACGCTCGCCGAGGAGCAGGGGGAGTTCTCCGGCGCCGGGGTGCTGATCACCGGATCGGTGATCACCGTGGGAGAGGCCCGGCTGCTGCTGGGCCGCAAGTGACGAGCAGGAAGCGAAACCAAGCGGATGCGGACCCTGTGCGCGAGCACCCTGATCGGTGAGTTCTTCGTGATCGGCTTCGCCGGTCTGGTGGCGATGAAGCAGCCGGAGCTGACGACCGGCACGGTGTGGACGGTCAGCGGCATCGCCATGGCCCTGTGCGTGCTGCTGTGCGGCATGCTCGGCCGGCGCGGCGCCCTGGCCGTCGGCTGGCTGCTGCAGGCCGGGCTGATCGCGAGCGGCTTCGTCGTCCCGGTGATGTTCTTCCTCGGCGCCGTCTTCGCCGCGCTGTGGTGGGCCGCCGTCCACTTCGGCCGGAAGGTGGACGAGGCCAAGGCGGCGCGTGCCGCGCAGCCGGCCTGAGAGCACCCGTAGGGCCCCGGCCGAGGGGGTGCCGTGGGGCGTGGGGATCACCGGTAATGTCGTCGTACCCGCATCCCGCACATAGGAGTCACACCGTGTCCCAGCGCACCCTCGTCCTTCTCAAGCCGGACGCCGTACGCCGTGGCCTGGTCGGCGAGATCCTCGGCCGCATCGAGCGCAAGGCGGGCTGGAGCATCACCGCGCTGGAACTGCGCACCCTCGACCGCGCGATCCTCGAGCAGCACTACGCCGAGCACGTCGGCCGGCCCTTCTACGAGCCGCTGGTGGAGTTCATGGCCTCCGGTCCGGTCGTCGCCCTGGTCGCCGAGGGGGAGCGGGTCATCGAGGGGCTGCGCGCGCTGGCCGGCCCCACCGACCCGATCGCGGCCGCGCCCGGCTCGATCCGCGGCGACTTCGGCACCATCGTCCGGGAGAACCTGATCCACGCCTCGGACTCCGAGGAGTCCGCCGAGCGCGAGATCAAGATCTTCTTCCCCGGCCTGGCCTGATCCCCCGCGGCGATTCGCCCCGAATCCGCCGCTGACGCCCGATCAGCTCAACGGGCGGCCGGAAATTTCCCGGCCGCCCGAAGGCATATGCCGGGGGTTCGCGGGAACCAAATCCGCCGACACGGCGTCACCATTGCTGAGGACAGCTGTGTGTTCTGATGACAATGGCGGCGGAACCCTGACCCCGTGCCCTGGCGGGCGCGACTACGATGGAATCTCCGCTCCTCCGGCTCAGCGCACAGCAGCGCACCCGCCGTGCTCACCCCCACATCGCTCCAGCTCGGGAAGGCCAGACGTATCCTCATGGCGAACAACATGTCGTTCATCGGCCGTGACATGGCTGTCGACCTCGGCACCGCCAACACGCTGGTGTACGTCAGGGGTCGCGGGATCGTCCTCAACGAGCCATCCGTCGTCGCCATCAACACCAACACGGGCGGCATCCTGGCGGTCGGCTCCGAAGCGAAGAAGATGATCGGCCGGACCCCCGGCAACATCGTCGCCGTCCGTCCCCTCAAGGACGGGGTGATCGCGGACTTCGAGATCACCGAGCGCATGCTGCGCTACTTCATCCTCAAGATCCACAAGCGGCGCTACCTGGCCCGCCCCCGCGTCGTGGTCTGCGTCCCCTCCGGCATCACCGGGGTCGAGCGCCGCGCCGTCATCGAGGCCGCCACCCAGGCCGGCGCGCGCCAGGTGCACATCATCGAGGAGCCCATGGCCGCCGCGATCGGCGCCGGGCTCCCGGTCCACGAGGCGACCGGCAACATGGTCGTCGACATCGGCGGCGGCACCACCGAGGTCGCCGTCATCTCGCTCGGCGGCATCGTCACCGCGCAGTCCATCCGGGTGGCCGGTGACGAGCTGGACAACGCGATCATCCAGCACATCAAGAAGGAGTACAGCCTCCTCCTGGGCGAGCGCACCGCGGAATCGATCAAGCTCACCATCGGCTCGGCCTTCGCGGTCGACAACGAGGAGCACACCGAGATCCGCGGCCGCGACCTGGTCTCCGGCCTGCCCAAGACGGTGGTCATCTCGGCCGCCGAGGTGCGCAAGGCGATCGAGGAGCCGGTCAACGCCATCGTCGACGCGGTCAAGACGACCCTCGACAAGTGCCCGCCCGAGCTGTCCGGCGACATCATGGACCGCGGCATCGTCCTGGCGGGCGGCGGCGCGCTGCTGCGCGGCCTGGACGAGCGGCTGCGCAGCGAGACCGGCATGCCGATCCACATCGCCGAGTCCCCGCTGGACTGCGTGGCCCTCGGCGCCGGCAAGTGCGTCGAGGAGTTCGAGGCGCTGCAGCAGGTCCTGGACGCGCAGCCGCGCAGATGAGTCCTCACGGTCCGTCGTACGGGTGAAGTCCCGCCCGTACGCCGGATCGTTCTACCTCCCGGGCGGGCCCGTCGGGCCCACGGGCTCACACGCTCTGACGAGGAAGGCACGGACTGGCCCCCGTGAGGGACACACGAGAGAGCCGGCTTCTGCTGGTGCTGCTGGTGGCGATCGCTTTCGCGCTGATCACCGTCGACATCCGCGGCGGTGAGGACTCACCGCTGGACGGCGCCCGGTCCGCCGCGGCCGCCGTCTTCGGCCCCGTCGAGGACGGGGTCGCGGCGGCTGTCGACCCGGTGGACAACGCCGTGGACGCGGTACGCGACTCAGGCGACCGGAGCAGCCGGATCAGCGAACTGGAGCGGGAGAACGCCGAGCTGAAGCAGCAGCTCGGCAGCAAGGACGTCACGCGCGAGCGGGCCCGCGAACTCGACAAGCTGCTCAAGCTCGCCGGAGCCGGCCAGTACCGGGTCAAGGGCGCGCAGGTCATCGCGATAGGAGCCGCCCAGGGCTTCTCCTGGACGGTCACCATCGACTCCGGTGCCAACGACGGCATCCAGCGCGACATGACCGTGGTCAACGGGGACGGCCTGGTCGGCCGGGTCACCACCGTCGGCCCGTCGACCTCGACCGTCCTGCTCGCCTGCGACCCGGACTTCACGGTCGGCACGCGGCTGGAGAAGACCTCCGAGCTGGGCTTCGCGACGGGCCAGGGCAACCGGCCGATGCGGGTGCAGCTCCTCAACGGCAAGGCCCACGTGAAGAAGGGCTCGCGCCTGGTCACCTTCGGCTCCCAGGCCGACAAGCCGTTCGTGCCCGGCGTTCCGGTCGGCACGGTCGTCAAGGTGGACCCCGCCGGCGGCGGCCTCACCCGTACGGTCGAGGTCACCCCGTTCGTGGGCTACACCAAGCTCGACATCGTCGGTGTCGTCGTCCAGGGCCCGCGCAAGGACCCGCGCGACTCGGTGCTGCCGGCCGGGCCCAAGCCCGTCCCGACGGTCACCGTCACCGCGACGCCGAGCGTGAACCCCTCTCGGTCCTCGCTCTACGGACAGGAGGAGGTCCGATGAAGCGCATCCTGTTCTCCACCGGCCTCGTGGTCGCCGGCATGGTCGTCCAGGTGTGCGTCCTGGCCCGCCTCCACCTGCCCGGCGCCGTCCCCGACCTGCTGCTGCTGGTCGTCCTCGGCCTCGCACTGACGTACGGTCACGTGGCCGGCTGCCTCATCGGCTTCGGCGCCGGACTGCTGGCCGACCTCGCCCCGCCCGCCGACCACGCCGCGGGCCGCTACGCCCTTGTGCTGTGCGTCGTCGGCTACATCGCCGGCCTGGTCAAGCCCGACGGCGGCCAGTTGCGGTCGGCCACCCGCCCGATGCTGGTCGTGGTCGGCGCCGCCATCGGCTCCACGGTGCTGTACGCGGCCGTGGGCGCCCTCGTCGGCGACACCGCGGCCCAGCACGTGGGCCTGGGCAAGCTGCTGTTCACCGCCGCCCTGTACGACCTGCTGCTCGCACCGTTCACCGTGCCGTGGATCATGGCGCTGGCCCGCCGGTTCCAGGGCGACTCGCTCACGGAGGACGCCTCCGGCCCCGGCTTCGGCGCCCGCATCGGCGGCCAGCGCTCGAGCCTGCTGGGCCGGGTGGGGAGCGTCGCCAAGGGAGGCCGGCGGCTGTGAGCGGCGCACGCGAGGCCGCCGGGGGGCGGCCGACGACGAGGCACGCGCTGTCGTGCCGAGCGGGTGGAGTAGCGGGAGGGGCGGCGTGAGCAACATCCCCGAGACGGGGCGGACGCCGCGGGTCACGATCCGGCTGGTGGTCCTGCAGATCCTCGTCCTGTCCCTGCTGTTCACCCTCGGCGGGCGGCTGTGGTTCCTGCAGATCCGCGACGGCCACGAGTACACGGCGCAGGCCAACAGCAACAACGTCCAGGAGGTCGTCGCGCCCGCCGTCCGCGGGTCGATCCTGGACGACAAGGGCGTGGCGCTCGCCGACAACGAGACCCGGCTGGTGGTCTCCGCGAGCCGCACCGACCTGCTCAAGCAGAAGGACGACGGCAAGGCGGTGCTGACCCGGCTCGCCGACGTGCTGCACATGAAGCCGGAAGAGGTCCTGGGCAAGGTCCGGCTCTGCGACTCGCAGACCCCCAAGCCCTGCTGGAACGGGTCGCCGTACCAGCCGATCCCCATCACCGACGAGGCCACCACCCAGCAGGCGCTGCAGATCATGGAGCGCCGCGAGGACTTCCCCGGCATCACCGCGGAGCCCACCGCCGTGCGCCGCTACACCGCGCCGTTCGGGTCCAACACCTCCCAGGTCCTCGGCTACCTCTCGCCCGTGACGGACGACGAGCTGACCGCCGCCGAGAAGAAGGGCCGGTCGCTGCTGCGCTCGGACCAGATCGGCCGCTCCGGCCTGGAGCGCACCTACGACAGCGAGCTGCGCGGCACGGCCGGCGTCACCCGCTACGAGGTGGACAACCTCGGCCGGGTCATCGGCAAGGCGGGCGAGACCGCCGCGGAGCCCGGCAGCCACCTGGTCACCAGCATCGACGCGCGCGTCCAGGCGGTCGCCGAGAAGGAGCTCAACGAGGCGATGAAGGTCGCCCGGCAGACCTTCGACAAGGTCACCGGCAGCCTCTACAAGGCGGACTCCGGCGCGGTCGTCGTCATGGACGTGCACACCGGCCAGGTCATCGCGATGGCCAGCGCCCCCACGTACGACCCGAACGTCTGGGTCGGCGGCATCTCCGCCAAGGACTACGCCAAGCTGACGGGCAAGAAGTCCAACTTCCCGCTGCTCAACCGGGCCATACAGGGTCAGTCGGCCCCCGGCTCGACCTTCAAGGCGATCTCCACCTCGGCCGCCGTGAAGGCCGGCTACGACATCAACGGGCGCTACCCCTGCCCGTCGTCGATGACCATCGGCGGCCGGGTCTTCAACAACTTCGAGGGCGAGAGCGCCGGTTCCATCACCCTCGCCCACGCCCTGGAGATCTCCTGCGACACCGTCTTCTACGGCCTGTCGTACGACCAGTGGCTCAAGGACGGCGGCACCAAGCCCAAGAAGCACCCCAAGGACTGGTTCTACAAGACCGCCAAGGAGTACGGCCTCGGCTCGGTGACCGGCATCGACCTGCCCTCCGAGGTCACCGGCCGGATCCCGGACCGCGAGTGGAAGCGCGACTACTACGAGGCCAACAAGGACTACTGGTGCAAGGTCGCCAAGAGCGACAAGCAGGACTACGCCAGCCAGATCGCGCGCGAGAACTGCGTCGACGGCTACGTCATGCGCGCCGGTGACTCCGTCAACTACGCCATCGGCCAGGGCGACACCCTCGTCACCCCGATCCAGATGGCCAACATCTACTCGGCCATCTCCAACGGCGGCACGCTCTACCAGCCCACCATCGGCAAGGCGATCATCAGCGCCGACGGCAAGAAGGTCACCCGGATCGAGCCGAAGGTGAACGGCAAGGCCCCGGCCACCAAGAACACCCTGAAGTACATCAACGAGGCCCTCGAGGGCGTCGTCACCCACGGTACGGCCGCATGGCGCTTCGGCGGCTGGCCGCAGGACAAGATCCCGCTGCACGCCAAGACCGGTACCGCGGAGGTCGCCGGCAAGCAGACCACCTCGTGGTTCACGACGTACAGCAAGGACTACGCGATCGTCATGACGATCTCCCAGGGCGGTACCGGTTCCGGTGGTTCCGGCCCGGCCGTCCGCAAGATCTACGAGGCCATGTACGGCGTCCAGAAGGACGGGGCGATCGACAACAAGAAGGCCCTGCTGCCGCGCCCCCTCAGCAAGCTGCCGAAGATCGACGCCGACGGCACCATCCGGGTCACCAAGGCGGCCTGGGCCGACGTGCCGCAGGGGCCCGCCGCGCCCGGCCACGTCGTCCTGGCGACCGCCGCGCTGCCCCCGGACCGCGGCGAGAAGCTCCTGGCGGGCAGGAGGTACCGGTCATGAGCGCGCAGGGCTACGCGGCGCGGCGCTTCACCCCCGAGCGCGGCACCCTGGGCAAGCTCCTGGCCCGGGACTCGATAGTGCGCCGGATGGACTGGCTGCTGCTCGGCGCCGCACTCGCGCTCTCCCTGATCGGCACCGCGCTGGTGTACTCGGCGACGCGCAACCGCACGGAGCTCACCCACGGGGACCCGTACTACTTCCTGCTGCGGCACATGCTCAACACCGCCATCGGCTTCGCCCTCGCCGCCGGCACCGTGGCGCTGGGCCACCGCCGGCTGCGCGGCGCGGTGCCGGTGCTCTACGCCATCTCGGTGCTGCTGGTGACCGCGGTGCTGACCCCGCTGGGCTCCACGGTCAACGGCGCCCACGCGTGGATCGTGCTGGGCGGCGGCTTCTCGCTGCAGCCCTCCGAGTTCACCAAGATCACCATCATCCTGGGCATGGCGATGATGCTGTCCGCCCGGGTCGACGCCGGCGACCGCCTCTTCCCCGACCACCGGACGGTCGCCCAGTCGCTCGGCTTCGCCATACTGCCGATGGCGATCGTCATGCTGATGCCCGACCTCGGGTCGGTCATGGTCATGGCCGTCATCGTGCTCGGCGTGCTGCTGGCCTCCGGCGCCTCCAACCGCTGGGTCCTCGGCCTGATCGCCGCCGGCGCGGGCGGCGCGATCGCGGTCTGGCAGCTCGGCGTCCTCGACCAGTACCAGATCGACCGCTTCGCCGCCTTCGCCAACCCCGCCCTCGACCCCGCGGGCGTCGGCTACAACACCAACCAGGCACGCATCGCCATCGGCTCCGGGGGACTCCTCGGCAAGGGCCTCTTCGACGGCAGCCAGACCACCGGGCAGTTCGTGCCCGAACAGCAGACCGACTTCGTCTTCACCGTGGCGGGCGAGGAACTCGGCTTCGTCGGGGCGACCCTGATCATCGTGCTGCTGGGCGTCATCATGTGGCGCGGCTGCCGCGTCGCCCGCAACGCGACCGACCTGTACGGCACGATCATCGCCGCCGGCATCGTCGCCTGGTTCGCCTTCCAGTCCTTCGAGAACATCGGCATGACCCTCGGCATCATGCCCGTGGCCGGTCTGCCGCTGCCCTTCGTCTCGTACGGCGGATCGTCGATGTTCGCGGTCTGGATCGCGATCGGACTGCTGCAGGCCATCCACATGAAGCGGCCCATGTCGGCCTGACACCGTCCACCGGGTGAACGCACCATTGCGGCCGGGCGAACCCGCGATTAGGTTCCTGACATGGGGAAGCGTGTCGCGGAGACCGAGCGCAAGTACGAGGCCGCCGAGCAGACCGGCGAACCCGATCTCGAAGGTCTGCCCGGGGTCGCGGCCTTGCGCGTCCTGGAACCCGCAGAACTGGACGCCGTCTACATCGACACGTCCGACCTGCGGCTGGCCACCCACCGGATCACGTTGCGCCGCCGCACCGGCGGCGACGACGCCGGCTGGCACCTGAAACTGCCCACCTCACAGACCGACACCCGCACCGAGGTGCACGCGCCCCTCGGCAAACAGGGCCGCAAGGGCGGCCCCAGGGTGCCCAAACCCCTGCTCGCCGAGGTCACCGCCGTCGTCCGGGACCGGGAGCTCGTCCCGGTCGTCCGGCTGCACACCACCCGCACCAGACTCCACCTCGTCGACGCGGAGGGCACGCCCCTCGCCGAGATCGCCCACGACGACGTCCGCGCCACCGTCCTGGACCACGCCGACGGGGCGGAGAACGCCTGGACCGAGGTCGAGACCGAACTCCTCGACGGCGACACCGCCCTCCTCGACGCCGTCGAGAAGCGGCTCCGCGCCGCCGGGCTACGGCGCTCGAAGTCCCCCTCCAAGCTCGCCCACGCCCTCGGCGACCGCCTGACCGCCGCCCCCCGGCCGCCGCAACCGCCCTCCCCGCCCCGCACCGCCGGGGACGTCGCCCTCGCCTACGTCCACGAGCAGGTCACCGCCATCACCGGCTGGGACCCCGAGGTCCGCCGCGACGAGCCGGACTCCGTCCACCAGATGCGGGTCTCCACCCGCCGCCTGCGCAGCGCCTTCAAGTCCTTCCGCCGCGAACTCGACCGCGAGGTGACCGACCCCGTCGGCGACGAGCTGAAGTGGCTCGCCGGGGTCCTGGGCCTCGAACGCGACCGCGAGGTCCTCGCCGAACGCCTCGGCGACCGCCTCGCCGAGCTCCCCGAGGAACTCGTCACCGAGACCCTCACCGCACGCATCGGCGGCGACGCCCCCGTCCACGAGGGCGCCCGCAAGGAACTCCTGCGCGAACTCGGCGGCGGACGCTACTTCCGCCTCCTGGACACCCTGGAGTCCCTGCTCACCGACCCACCCCTGCTCAAGGGCGCCAAGGCCCCCGCCACCGCCGTCGCCAAGGCCGTCAGCCGCGACCACCGGCGGCTGCGGCAGCGCGTCGAACCCGCCCTGGAGAGGGAACCCGGCCACGAACGCGACCTCGCCCTCCACGACGCCCGCAAGGCCGCCAAACGCGCCCGCTACAGCAGCGAGGCCGCCCGGGTCGTCCCCGCCCTGCGCAAGCCCGCCAAGAAGCACACCAAGCGCATGAAGGCCGTCCAGCAACTGCTCGGCGAGCACCAGGACAGCGTCATCTGCCGCGACGCCGTCCTGCGCCTCACCTCCGACGCCCGCGAGGCGGGCGAGGACACCTTCGCGTACGGCGTGCTCTACCAGCTGGAACGCGACCTCGCCGCCACGGCCGAACGGCAGCTGCCCGAGGAATGGCCCAAGGCGGACCGCGGCAAGCTGTCCGGCTGAACCGGCCGCCGGCGACCGTCACCAGGCGCCCCGCGCCGCGCCGAGCGCGGCCGGGGAGCCCTCTGTGACGCGTTACGCTGAATGGTCACCCTTGCCAGCTCACGAAAGACACCTCTGATGCCTGTCGAGTCGGTCTTCCCCCAGCTCGAGGCCCTGCTGCCGCACGTGCAGAAGCCGATCCAGTACGTCGGCGGGGAACTGAACTCCACCGTCAAGCCGTGGGACGAGTGCGACGTCCGCTGGGCCCTGATGTACCCGGACGCCTACGAGGTCGGACTGCCCAACCAGGGCGTCATGATCCTCTACGAGGTGCTCAACGAGCGCGAGGGGGTCCTCGCCGAGCGCACGTACAGCGTGTGGCCGGACCTCGAGGCCCTGATGCGCGAGCACGACGTGTCGCAGTTCACCGTGGACGCCCACCGCCCGGTCAAGGCCTTCGACGTCTTCGGCCTCAGCTTCTCCACGGAGCTCGGCTACACCAACATGCTCACGGCCCTGGACCTCGCGGGCATCCCGCTGGAGGCCCGGGACCGCACCGAGGACCACCCGGTCGTGCTCGCCGGAGGCCACGCGGCCTTCAACCCCGAGCCCATCGCGGACTTCCTCGACGCCGCGGTGATCGGCGACGGCGAGCAGGCCGTCCTGGAGATCACCGACGTGATCCGCGCCTGGAAGGCCGAGGGCCGCCCCGGCGGCCGCGACGAGCTGCTCTTCCGGCTGGCCCGCACCGGCGGGGTGTACGTGCCCAAGTTCTACGACGTGGAGTACCTGGCCGACGGCCGGATCGCCCGCGTCGTCCCCAACCGCTCCGGCGTGCCGTGGCGGGTGTCCAAGCACACCGTCATGGACCTCGACGAGTGGCCCTACCCCAAGCAGCCGCTGGTCCCGCTCGCGGAGACCGTCCACGAGCGGATGTCCGTGGAGATCTTCCGCGGCTGCACCCGCGGCTGCCGCTTCTGCCAGGCCGGCATGATCACCCGCCCGGTGCGCGAGCGCAGCATCACCGGCATCGGCGAGATGGTCGACAAGGGCCTGAAGGCCACCGGGTTCGAGGAGGTCGGCCTGCTGTCGCTGTCCTCCGCCGACCACTCCGAGATCGCCGACGTCGCCAAGGGCCTCGCCGACCGGTACACGGAGGACAAGATCGGCCTGTCCCTGCCCTCCACCCGCGTCGACGCCTTCAACATCGACCTGGCCAACGAGCTGACCCGCAACGGCCGCCGCTCCGGCCTCACCTTCGCCCCGGAGGGCGGCTCCGAGCGCATCCGCAAGGTCATCAACAAGATGGTCTCGGAGGAGGACCTGATCCGCACGGTCGCCACCGCCTACGGCAACGGCTGGCGCCAGGTGAAGCTGTACTTCATGTGCGGTCTGCCCACCGAGACCGACGAGGACGTGCTGCAGATCGCCGACATGGCGAAGAACGTCATCCAGAAGGGCCGCGAGGTCACCGGTCAGAACGACATCCGCGCCACGGTGTCGATCGGCGGGTTCGTGCCCAAGCCGCACACCCCGTTCCAGTGGGCCCCGCAGCTCGGCGTCGAGGAGACCGACGCCCGCCTGGAGAAGCTGCGCGACGCCATCCGCGGCGACCGGAAGTACGGCCGCAACATCGGCTTCCGCTACCACGACGGCAAGCCCGGCATCATCGAGGGCCTGCTCTCCCGCGGCGACCGCCGCGTGGGCGCCGTCATCCGCGCCGTCTACGAGGACGGCGGCCGCTTCGACGGCTGGCGCGAGCACTTCTCGTACGACCGCTGGCTCCGCATGTGCGAGAAGGCGCTCCCGGAGCAGGGCGTCGACCTCGCCTGGTACACCACGCGGGAGCGCACGTACGAGGAGGTCCTGCCCTGGGACCACCTGGACTCGGGCCTCGACAAGGACTGGCTCTGGGAGGACTGGCAGGACGCCCTCGACGAGACCGAGGTCGAGGACTGCCGCTGGACGCCCTGCTTCGATTGTGGGGTGTGTCCTCAGATGCAGACCTCCATCCAGATCGGCCCCACCGGCAAGAAGCTGCTGCCGCTGACCGTGGTGAAGTAGCGGTGAAGTAGCGGTTCGCCGAGCACTCGAAGGCCCCCGCCGGCATGGCGGGGGCCTTCGTGCGTCCGGGGCGGGACGACGCGTCAGGCCGGCTCCGCGGCACGGCCGTTGACCCGCGAGGTCCGTGCCGGGAGGGGGGAGGTGAACGCGGGGCTCCGGGCGTACCGTTCGGGGATGGAGGAGCGGGGGAGCGCCGGCGGGTACGGCGAGAGCGGGGACGGGGACGGGTGCCTGACGGTGGCGGTCAGGATGCCGGCGCGGATCGTGGCGCTGGTGGTCGTGCTGCCGCTGCGCATCGCGTGGGACGCCTTGGCGGCGTCGGGGCGGGCGTCGGGGCGGTTGGGGCGGTGGCTGGTCGGGGTGTGCGTGGTCGCCCCCTTGACGGCGCTGTGGCGGTACGTGCTGGCCCCGGTGGGACGGGCCGTGGGGGCGGCCGTGGTCTGGGTGGTCCGGCTGCTGGTCGTGGTGCCGGTGGTGGGGCTGTGGCGGTACGTGCTGGTGCCGGTGGGCGTGGGGGTGGTGTGGGCGGTCCGGACGTTGGTGGTGGTGCCCTTGGCGGCGCTGTGGCGGCGTGTGCTGGTGCCGCTGGCCACCGGGGCGGTGCGGCTGCTGGTCGTGCTGCCGGCGGTGGGGCTGTGGCGGTACGTGCTGGTGCCGGTGGGCGTGGGGGTGGTGTGGGCGGTCCGGACGCTCGTGGTGGTGCCCCTGGCGGCGCTGTGGCGGCGTGTGCTGGTGCCGCTGGCCACCGGGGCGGCGTGGCTGCTCCGGTGGGCGGTGCGGCTGCTGGTCGTGCTGCCGGCGGTGGGGCTGTGGCGGTACGTGCTGGTGCCGGTGGGCGTGGCCGTGGTGTGGCTGGCGCGGCGGGCGGTCGTGGTTCCGCTGCTGTTCCTGTGGCGGCGGGTGCTCGTGCCGGTCGCCAGGGAGGTCCGGGACGCCCTGCTGGTGGCCTGGCGGGTGGCGGGGTACGTCTCGCGTGCCCTGGGCCGGGCCCTGAAGTGGCTGGTCACCGTGGTCGTGGTGGTCCCGGTGGCCTGGGTGTGGCACGCCGTCGTGCTGCCCGTGTGGCGGCCGGTGCGGCAGGCGGCGGCCGAGGCCCGGCGGGTGGTGCGCGACGCGCTGGCCGCGGTGCGGGAGACCGTGCGCGGGGTGCGGGCCGATCTGCGCGGTGCGCTGACGGGCGCGCCGCGACGGGTGGAGCGCGGTGCGGGCGCCGTGGGGAACCGGAAGGCCGGAACCCCCAGTAATCTGGAAGACGACAAGCAACCCCGTCCGGGGTGACCAGACGCACGAGGGACTGAACGACACTGGGCAAGCGACAGCCCGAAGGCCCGCCGCCCGCACCCGCGGTGCAGCGCATCCGACTGCGCTACACCAAGCGCGGCCGCCTCCGGTTCACCAGCCACCGCGACTTCCAGCGCGCATTCGAGCGGGCGCTGCGGCGCGCCGAGGTGCCCATGGCGTACTCGGCGGGTTTCACCCCGCACCCCAAGGTGTCGTACGCCAACGCCGCACCCACCGGCGTCGCGAGCGAGGCCGAGTACCTGGAGATCGCGCTCAGCGAGGCCCGTGAGCCGGAGAAGCTGCGCCTGCTGCTGGACGAGTCGCTGCCGGCCGGACTCGACGTGGTCGACGCCGTCGAGGCCCGTACCTCGGGGCTCGCCGAGCGGCTGGCGGCGTCGGTGTGGCAGCTACGGCTGGACGGTGTCGAGCGGGACGAGGCCGAGCGGGCCGTGGCGGCGTTCCTCGCCGCCGGGACCGTCGAGGTCCAGCGCATGACGAAGAACGGCGTGCGGACTTTCGACGCGCGCGAGGCCGTCACCCGGCTCGAAGCGGTGGATCCGCAGGTGGCCGGGGCCCAGGACGGTGTTTTCGAACAGGGTGCCGATAGGCCGACGCCAGGAGCTTGTGCGATACTGCGGCTGGTTGTTCGGCATGTGACACCTGCCGTACGACCCGACGACGTCCTGTCCGGCCTCCGTGCGGTGGCCGACCTCGCGCCGCCGGTCCCCGCAGCGGTGACCAGGCTGGCGCAGGGGCCGCTCGACGAGGAGACCGGTACGGTGACCGATCCGCTCGCGCCCGACCGCGATGCCGCGGCGGTGCCGGAGGGTTCCGCCTAGGACCGTCGCCGTTGTGCGGCCGATGCATCCGGGGAAACCCGGGTCCGGCAGCACGCATCAGACGAGACTTTCGTCGGCCCGTCACTGCGGTGCCGACGAGCTATACGACAGCTCCCGTGTGGCGCCCGCGCCCCCCGGGCGGCGGAACCGCGATGACGCGGACCGCCGCGAACCGGACCAGGACGCGGCGCCCGGGAGCGTGACGGGAGATATGCCCGCATGCTCGAGCACAACGAGCCGAACGAGGCGCCCGAGAACGGCGCCACCGAAGCCGCCTCCGGCGGCACCGACAACGAGGCGACGGCCGCACCGCGCCGTCGACGCCGGGCGGCGAGCCGCCCCGCGGGACCGCCCGCGGCCGGCGAGGCCGCGCAGGACGTGACCCCGGGGGCAGCGGCCGCCGGGTCGCCGGCCATACCGGCCGGAGCTCCTTCCGCGGAGCCGGAGGCCGAGGCCGCGCCGGCGCGTACCCGCCGCCGGGCGACCCGCAAGGCCTCCGCCCCGGAGCCGCAGGCGGCCGGGTCCGGTGAGGAGACGGCCGAGGCCGCTCCCGCCCCTACCCGCCGCCGTGCGACACGGAAGGCCACCGCCGCGGCCCCGGCCGCCGAGGCCGTCGTGGCGGAGACGCCTGCCGAGCCGGCCCCTGCCCCCGGGAGCACCCCCGAGACCTCTGGTGCGGAGCAGGCCGGGCAGCCGGCGGCTCCGGCCCGTACGCGGCGCCGTGCCACGCGCAAGGTGACCAGCCCCGAGGCGGCCCCGGCCGCCGAGGAGACGAGCGGCCCCGCGGCCGCCGCCGACACGCAGGCCAGGGAGCTCCAGGCCGACCTGCCGCTGCACGCCGAGACCGCCCCCGCGGCGGAGCAGGCCGAGCAGCCGGCGGCCCCGGCCCGTGCGCGGCGCCGTGCCACGCGCAAGGTGGCCACCCCCGAGGCGGCTCCCGCCGAGGACGTCGCCGTGGCCGCCGCGGACGCGCCGGCGAAGGCGCTGCAGGAGGAGCCCGCGGAGCAGCCCGCCACGCAGCCGCGGCGCGGCAGGGCCGAGAAGCCCCAGGCCGAGAAGGGCCGGGCGGCCCGTTCGCGTCGGCGTACCGCCCCGGCGGCTTCCTTCCTCGCCGCCGACGACGGCTCGCGCCGTCTGAAGCCGGGTGCGCTCGCGCCTCGTGAGGAGGCGGAGGCGGAGGCCGCCGCCGAGACCGTCGTGGCCGCCGCCCCGGAGCGGCGCACCTACACCGCCAAGGCCGTCCCGGACGGTTCCGGCTGGGCCGTCGAGGTCGAGGACGCGTACGAGATCCGCGGCTACGGCGACACGGTCGACGAGGCGCACGCCGCGGCGGTCGTGGCGGTCGCGGAGGCGTTCGGCGTCCCCGCGGACACGATCGTCATCCAGATCCAGCAGGCGCAGGGCGCCGAGGCCGAGCCCGCGGCGGAGCCCGAGGCCGAGCCCGAGCCCGAGGCGGCTCCCGCGCGGGGACGCCGCCGGGTCGTGCGCCCGCCGGTGGCGGTCTTCCAGGCACCGGTGTTCCAGGCCCCCGCCCCGACGCAGGCCGGGCAGGCCGCGCCGGCCGCGGAGCAGGAGGACCACGAGGAGCCCGAGGCCGAGCCGGAGGCCGAGGAGTACGCCGGCGGACGCCGTCGTCGCCGCCGTCGTCGCGGTGAGCCCGCGGAGGCCGTGGAGACCGCGCAGAGCGTCGTGGCCGAGCACGCCGACGAGGAGCCCGAGGCCGTCCACGAGGACGAGGCGGAGGCGGAGGCCGAGGCCGACGAGCACGAGGGCGACGAGCACGAGGGCGAGGGCGGCGAGCGCACCTCCCGCCGTCGCCGTCGTGGTGGCCGCCGCCGTCGTCGTGGTGAGGCCGCCGACGGCGAGGAGGCCGCCGGCGAGGACGAGGAGACCGAGGGCGAGGGCGCCGCGGACGAGTCCGATGAGGACGACGAGCAGGACGGCGAGAGCAGCAGCACCAGCCGTCGCCGTCGCCGTCGTCGCCGCCGTGGCGGCGAGGGCCCGGCCGAGGAGAGCCTGGGCGAGGACGCCCCGGAGCGCACGGTCGTCAAGATCCGCGAGCCGCGCAAGCCGTCCGAGCCGGCCGACGAGGTGCAGTCCATCAAGGGCTCCACCCGTCTGGAGGCCAAGAAGCAGCGCCGCCGCGAGGGCCGCGAGCAGGGCCGCCGGCGTGTGCCGATCATCACCGAGGCCGAGTTCCTGGCCCGCCGTGAGGCGGTCGAGCGCGTCATGGTCGTCCGTGAGAACGGCGACCGCACGCAGATCGGTGTGCTGGAGGACGACGTCCTCGTCGAGCACTACGTCAACAAGGAGCAGGCCACCTCCTACGTCGGCAACGTCTACCTGGGCAAGGTCCAGAACGTGCTGCCGTCCATGGAGGCCGCGTTCGTCGACATCGGCAAGGGCCGCAACGCCGTCCTGTACGCCGGTGAGGTCAACTTCGAGGCGCTGGGCATGGGCAACGGCCCGCGGCGCATCGAGGCGGCCCTGAAGTCCGGCCAGTCGGTGCTGGTCCAGGTCACCAAGGACCCGATCGGCCACAAGGGCGCCCGCCTGACCAGTCAGGTGTCGCTGCCCGGCCGCTACCTGGTCTACGTGCCCGAGGGCTCGATGACCGGCATCAGCCGCAAGCTGCCCGACACCGAGCGCGCCCGGCTGAAGCAGATCCTCAAGAAGATCGTCCCCGAGGACGCGGGCGTCATCGTGCGCACCGCGGCCGAGGGCGCGAGCGAGGACGAGCTGCGCCGCGACGTCGAGCGGCTGCAGTCGCAGTGGGAGGAGATCCAGAAGAAGGCCAAGAGTGGCAACGCCCCGTCGCTGCTCTACGGCGAGCCGGACATGACCGTCCGCGTCGTCCGCGACATCTTCAACGAGGACTTCAGCAAGGTCATCGTCAGCGGCGACACCGCCTGGGAGACCATCCACGGCTACGTCTCGCACGTCGCGCCGGACCTGGCCGAGCGGCTGAGCCGCTGGACCTCCGAGGTCGACGTCTTCGCCACCTACCGGATCGACGAGCAGCTGCTGAAGGCGCTGGACCGCAAGGTCTGGCTGCCGAGCGGCGGTTCGCTGGTGATCGACCGGACCGAGGCGATGGTCGTCATCGACGTCAACACCGGCAAGTTCACCGGCCAGGGCGGCAACCTGGAGGAGACGGTCACCAGGAACAACCTGGAGGCGGCCGAGGAGATCGTGCGCCAGCTGCGGCTGCGCGACCTGGGCGGCATCATCGTGATCGACTTCATCGACATGGTGCTGGAGTCCAACCGCGACCTCGTGATGCGCCGTCTGCTGGAGTGCCTGGGCCGTGACCGGACCAAGCACCAGGTGGCCGAGGTCACCTCGCTGGGGCTGGTGCAGATGACCCGCAAGCGGGTCGGCCAGGGTCTGCTGGAGTCCTTCTCCGAGACCTGCGTGCACTGCAACGGCCGCGGCGTCATCGTCCACATGGACCAGCCCACGACGGCCGGTGGCGGCGGCAAGCGCAAGCGCCGTCGTGGCGGTGCGGCGGAGGAGCCGGCGGTCGCCGGGACCGCCGTCGCCGAGGCCGAGGAGGCCGTGGAGGAGGCGTTCGAGCTGGAGCCGGTCGCCGTGGCGGAGGCCGAGCTGGTCCCCGCCGTCGGCGGGGACGAGGAGTGGTTCAGCAGCCCGGCGGAGGCCGAGGCCGCGGCCGGCCGGCGTTCCCGGCGGCGGGCCTCGCGGCGGGTCACCGCTCCGGTGGGCTCGCCGGACGCGACGGCCGAGATCGTCACCGTCGTCCCGTCGGTCGCCCCGGTCACCGAGCCCCAGGCGGCGGAGGCCGCGACGGCCACCGCCACCGAGGCGCCCGCGGTCGTGGACACCGCCGAGGTAGTGGAGGAGCCGGTCGCCCCGGTCCGCGGCCGGCGCCGGGCGACCCGCAAGGCCACCGCGCCGAGCGCCCCCGCGGGTGAGGCGGCCACGGTGGTCGTCCCCGCGGCGGAGACGGCCGTCCCGGCCCCGGCTCCCGAGCCGGAGCCCGTGGCGGAGGTCCAGGAGCCGGCCGCGCCGGTCCGTCGCCGGGCCACGCGCCGGGCGTCCGCCCCCGCGGGCGCGCCGTCCTCGGGCGAGGAGGCAGCGGTCGTGGTCGTCCCCGGCACCGAGGCGCAGCCGCAGAGCGACACCGCCGAGACCGACACCGCCGAGGCGGAGCCGAAGAAGCGGGCCGCGCGCAAGACGGCCGCGAAGAAGGCGCCGGCGAAGAAGGCCGCCGCCAAGAAGACGGCCGCCAAGAAGACCGTGGCGAAGAAGACCACCGCGAAGAAGACGACGGCGAAGAAGGCCGCGAAGGCCACGGCCGAGGCGCCCACCGAGGCGTCCTGACCCGGGGTCACCGTCCGAGGGCCGTCCCCCACCGGGGGGACGGCCCTCGGCGTGTCCGGCCGGGGAGGCGCCGGTTTGACCCGGTCGGGGGTGCCCCGTAACCTTGACCTTCGGCGTTTTGACGTTTGACGCCCATTCCTGAGCACCTTCCTACCGGCCCCGGCCGGCAGAGGCCCCCCACGCACCGCAGGGACGGCTGGCGTCAGGAGTGACGATCCGAGCGAGAGAGTGAGTTCCGCGTGTACGCAATCGTGCGCAGCGGTGGCCGCCAGCACAAGGTGGCCGTCGGCGACATCGTCGAGGTTGACAAGATTTCCACGGGCAAGGTTGGCGACGCGGTCGAGCTCTCGACGCTGCTCGTCGTGGACGGCGACGCCGTCACCAGCGACCCGTGGGTGCTGGCCGGGATCAAGGTCGAGGCCGAGATCGTGGACCACCACAAGGGCCAGAAGATCGACATCCTGCGGTACAAGAACAAGACCGGCTACCGCCGTCGTCAGGGTCACCGCCAGCAGTACACGGCGCTGAAGATCACCGGCATCCCCGCCGCTGCGAAGTAAGGGACTGAACAGAGATGGCACACAAGAAGGGCGCATCGTCCACCCGGAACGGTCGCGACTCCAACGCCCAGCGGCTCGGCGTCAAGCGCTTCGGCGGCCAGGTCGTGAACGCCGGTGAGATCATCGTCCGCCAGCGCGGCACCCACTTCCACCCCGGCGCGGGCGTCGGCCGTGGCAAGGACGACACGCTGTTCGCCCTCGCCGCCGGTGCGGTCGAGTTCGGCAGCAGCCGTGGTCGCAAGGTCGTGAACATCGTCCCGGTCGCCTGATCGGCCGCGATACGACTTCACCGAGGGCGGACGCTGCTTCCCGGGCGGGAAGCAGGTCCGCCCTCGGTGCGTTGAACAACAAGACATCCCGTACGTACCAGGAGGAACATCCGCATGACCACCTTCGTGGACCGCGTCGAGCTGCACGTCGCCGCGGGTAACGGAGGCCATGGCTGCGCCTCCGTGCACCGGGAGAAGTTCAAGCCGCTGGGCGGCCCGGACGGCGGCAACGGCGGCCGTGGCGGTGACGTGACGCTGGTCGTCGACCAGTCGGTCACCACGCTCATCGACTACCACCACCACCCGCACCGCAAGGCCACCAACGGCAAGCCCGGCGAGGGCGGCAACCGTTCCGGCAAGGAGGGCACGGACCTGGTCCTGCTCGTGCCGGACGGCACCGTGGTCATGGACAGCCGCGGCAACGTGCTCGCGGACCTCGTCGGCCACGGCACCACCTTCGTCGCCGGCCAGGGCGGTCGCGGCGGCCTCGGCAACGCGGCGCTGGCCTCCGCGCGCCGCAAGGCGCCGGGCTTCGCGCTGCTGGGCGAGCCGGGCCAGAGCCGGGACCTCGTCCTGGAGCTGAAGACGGTCGCCGACGTGGCGCTGGTCGGCTACCCGAGCGCGGGCAAGTCCTCGCTCATCTCCGTGCTCTCGGCCGCCAAGCCGAAGATCGCGGACTACCCCTTCACCACCCTCGTCCCCAACCTCGGTGTGGTCACGGCCGGTTCGACGGTCTTCACCGTCGCGGACGTCCCCGGGCTGATCCCGGGCGCCAGTGAGGGACGGGGGCTGGGACTGGAGTTCCTGCGGCACGTGGAGCGCTGCAGCGTCCTGGTGCACGTCCTGGACACCGCCACCCTGGAGTCCGAGCGCGACCCGCTGAGCGACCTGGACGTCATCGAGGCGGAACTGCGGGCGTACGGGGGCCTCGAGGGCCGTCCGAGGGTGGTCGTCCTCAACAAGGTCGACATCCCCGACGGCCAGGACCTCGCCGACATGGTCCGCCCCGACCTGGAGGCGCGCGGCTACCGGGTCTTCGAGGTGTCCGCGGTGGCCCACAAGGGCCTCAACGAGTTGGCGTACGCCCTCGCCGGCATCGTGGCCGAGGCCCGCGCCGCCCAGCCGGTCCAGGAGGCCACCCGCATCGTCATCCGGCCCAAGGCCGTGGACGACTCCGGCTTCACCGTCACCGCCGAGGACGGCTTCTACCGCGTCCGCGGTGAGAAGCCCGAACGCTGGGTGCGCCAGACCGACTTCGCCAACGACGAGGCCGTCGGCTACCTCGCCGACCGGCTCGCCCGCCTCGGTGTCGAGGAGCAACTGGTCAAGGCCGGCGCCCGCGAGGGCGACGAGGTCGTCATCGGTGACGAGGACGACGCCGTGGTCTTCGACTGGGAGCCGACGGTGGCGGCCGGCGCGGAGATGCTGGGACGCCGCGGCGAGGACCACCGCTTCGACGCGCCCCGCCCCGCCGCCCAGCGCCGCAAGGACCGCGACGCCGAGCGGGACGACGCACAGGAGCAGTTCGAGGGCTTCGACCCCTTCGAGTCCTGAGCGGCCGGCAGCACGTGACGAGGGCCGGACCCCCGCGATCGGCGGGGGACCGGCCCTCGGTGCCGTGCCGTCCGGTTCAGCTCACGGACGACCGGAACGGGGTCGCTCCCTCGTCCTCGGTGCCCTCGGTCCGCTCCTGTTCGCGGACCTCCGCCCCGAGCTGCGCCATGACACCCTCGAAGTCGCGGGTGGAGAGCAACAACTTGTAGATGATGGCGAGTTCGAAGGCCAGCAGCAACACGCCCGCGCCGATCGTGACGCCGACGATGGCACCGGTGAGCGGCGCGACGATGAAGACCCCCATCTGGAACTCGATACCGCTGACCAGGTGCGGCCGCACGCGGTGCTTGATCAGGTAGTCGCGGAACTTCTCGTAGGGGGCGAAGCGCTCCTTGAAGGTCTGCTGGAGGTCGATGACGCGCTGCGGGCCGGCCTCCTCGGACGGCGGGGCGTCCTGCGTGCCGAGCGTGCGTCCGGCGGCCGCCGTCGCGTCCGCCGTGAAGGCGCCGGGGCCGGTCCACTGCGCGGGGACGGCCCGCGGGCCGGGCTCGACGGCGCCGAGCACCTTGGCCGTGGCCTTGGCGTCCGCGTCGGCCTGCGTCTCGTCCTCGTCGGCCCGCTCGCGCAGCAGGTCCTCCAGGAACGCGGTCGGCCTGGCCGCCTCGACCTGCTGCAGCCGCTTCTGGATCTTCCTGCGCATCCCGGTGCGGACCTTGAATATCTGCAGCGCGTCGAGGTAGCGCAGCGCGTCCAGGAAGATCACCGCGAGGGCGAGCCACATGTAGACGGGGTCATCGGTGCGGTAGAACTGGCCGCCCATCAGGGCCGCGGCGCAGCAGACCACGCGGATACGGTCGAAGATGTAGTCGAGCCAGGCGCCGAACTCGGAGCCCTGGCCGGTGAGCCGTGCCAGCTTCCCGTCCATGCAGTCGAGGACGAAGCTCAAGTGGTACAGCACGGCCCCGGTGACCAGCCACTTCCAGTCGGCCATCGCGAAGCACGCTGCCGCGCCAAGGCCGAGGAACAGGGCGCCCCAGGTGATCTGGTTCGGGGTGAGGCGGGTCCGTCCGGCCGTCCAGCGCACCAGCGGGGTCGCCACCGGATCGACCAGGAACACGGTCCACCAGGCGTCCCGCTTCTTCTCGGTGAGGCGCCGTACTTCGGCGAGCGGCGGTATTTCCATGGACCAGAAACCTTCCGTGGCGAGAAGGGGACACCGAACCGGCTTCCGGTTCGGACGGGGACGGGAGGGCGGCGGCTCCGGCACGGACGATCCGCGCTCCACTAAAGGGACGACACGCGGCAAGGCACGATGGTTGCACGTATTGCGGACGGGTGAACACAAGGTTGCCGAATGGGGTACCCGTTGCCCCTGTCCGTCGTGGGTCATGGCGCAGGCTTCGGGGGCGCGCACAGGGAGGAGGCCTCCGGGGAACGGTCTCGTTCCTCCGGAGGCCTCCTCCGTCGTTCGGTGCGCCGCGGTCAGACGGCTTCGGCACGCTGCCGCGGGACGGCCTGGGGCGCGGCGCCCGCAGCCTTGGCCCGGCGCTCGTCCACGCGGGCCGCGAGGGCGTGCACGGCCTCCTGGAAGCGTTCCGCGGAGGTCGGCACGGCAGGGCCCAGCAGGTGCACCCGCAGTTCCTCACGGGCCGTCGCCAGCGTGTCGTCGCGGGTGCCGCGAGCGACGCCCAGCAGCTCGTCGAGCCCCTTCGCGGTCGGGGTCAGCACCGTTCCGGCGCGGACGGTGGGGAACGTCTCGCGGAAGGTCCCCTCGGCCAGGTCCGTGGTGTTGGTGACCGCGTAGGGCTTGCCGCTCACCATGAACTCCGAGATGACGCTGGACACGTCGGTGATGAGCACGTCGGAGTGGTTGAAGCAGGAGTAGAGGCCGGGCCTCTCCCCGGTGAACACCTGGTGCTCGGTCGCGGGCAGCGCCGTCCAGTACACGGCCTCCCACTCCTCGGTCGCACGCCGCATCGCCTCGGCGACGGTGACGTCCCCGGACACACCCTTGTCGGCCATGCGCTCCAGGTCGTCCGCGGACGACAGCGACCAGGCGGCGGTGAGCCGGTCCAGCTCGCGCTCGGTGCCCTCCAGCACATCGCGCTGCCCGGGCGTCATGGCGGAGTGCGTGGCCGCGCCGCGGGCCTCCTCGATGAGCTCGATGATGCGGCGGTTGGCCGCACCGGCCCGCGGGTCGACGGAGCCGGTCAGCGGGTGCGGACGGTAGAGCAGCCGCACACCGGGGTCGGCGAGCAGCCGGCGGACGATCGTCTCGCCCGCCAGGACGATCGAGGTGTTGCCCGGGTCGTCGGTCCAGCCCTCCCAGGTGGGCGCGTACAGCACCGTGACCGGCGTCCCGGCGGGCACCGGACCGGAACCGCGCTCGACGCCGGCCAGCTGGGGACGGCCGACCTCCACGACGTCCTCGTCCGCCACGCCGACGGCGGCGAGGGCGTAGCGCTCGCGGGCGGCGGGGCCAGCCACCCAGACCTCGTCGTAGGCCTTGGCGTACGGGTTGCAACTGGAGAGCTTGTCGCTCTCACCGTGATTGACGAAGGCGTGCATGATCGACGGGATGCGCAGTACCTGGGAGGTCTTCGGCGCGTTGGCCGGGTGGAGCAGCACCTTGAGGCTGGAGTCGCCGAGCCGCATGAGGTCGGCGACCTTCGGCAGGCACACGATGGGGAGGTCGGTGGGGCCGATGCGCGGCACCATCGCGCGCTCGCGCAGCACGATCACCGGCCGCCCGTCGAGCCCGGCCAGGGGGGCCAGCCACATGTTCGCCTGGTAAGCGGAACTCGCGCCCCCGGAGAAGTACATGCCGACCGTGGGCTGGTAGCGGTCGAGCCAGCGGTCGAACCACTCGAGGACCTCCTCCGCGCCCGGTGGCCGCCTGCCGGGCATGAAGCACCGGGCGAGCAGGGCCAGCGCCACGGTGGCCAGCAGCGCGGACAGGGCGATGCCGTCGGCGGCGTACGCCGTGGCCCCAGTCGCCGCGCCCACGCTCAGCCCGAAGGTCGCCGGGCTCCCCACCAGCAGCAGCCGCAGGCCTGGCTGACGGGTAATCAGGTGCGGGGGCGGGGCGGGCAGCGGCAGTTCGGACGTGTCGATGTTGCGTGTGACGACGGGGAGCCGGCGTGCCCGTTGCACCAGCGCCGCCCCGCCCTGGAGGGCGATGTGCGCACCGTGGACGTACAACAGGCCGCCGAGGCACACGAGGTGGAACAGCATGGACTCCCGTTGGTCCAGGCGTAGCAGTCCGGCGATCAGCAGCAGGTCGCGCAGGGACTGCCGGGTGACCGCCTCCGCCTGAAGCAGGCCGAGTGCCTTGGGCGGCGGGCGTTTGCCGGCGTGCAGGCGGACGTCGGCGGCGCAACCGGCGAGGGCGGCGCACGCCATCAGGGCCCCGTTGGGTAGGGCCACGCCCACCACCTGCGCGACCAGGGCGCACATCTGGGCCAGAAGGAGGC
The DNA here is from genome assembly GCF_040630935.1 of Streptomyces sp. NPDC005722. Taxonomy (NCBI): domain Bacteria; kingdom Bacillati; phylum Actinomycetota; class Actinomycetes; order Kitasatosporales; family Streptomycetaceae; genus Streptomyces; species Streptomyces sp. NPDC005722. The sequence goes on along the minus strand of NZ_JBEXYN010000008.1, from coordinate 143,385 downwards.
CGAAGTGTTGGGCTCCCGGCCGTTTCCCCACGGCACGTTTCACAGCGGCAACTTCCCATCGTCGTACGTTTGGCGGCCCGGCGGAACCGCCCGGACACGCGAGCGTGCGCTGGGCCGCCCGGGGTGCCGGTTCGCCGTACCCGTGCACGCTGCCCCGTGTTCGAATCCGCAGGCAAATCGTTCCTATTAAGGTGGTTCTCTAGTGACTTTTTGCTTACGGAGTGGAGAGTCCCTTATATGAATTTCATATCCCACCAAGGGTGTTTGGGTACGGGCTTCACGGCGCGTCTGCCCCGTACGCGCTGTCCCAGTCGCCGTCCGGTGGGTGGAAGGCGGCGGCGCCGGGTCGCCCGACTGCCGTAGATTGCGAACCCGGGAGAGGAAAGGGACGGACGTGGCGAGCGCGAGGCAGGACGTGGCGGAGGCCCGGCGGGTCGTGGTCAAGGTCGGGTCGAGTTCGCTGACGACGGCGGCCGGCGGCCTGGACGCCGACCGGGTGGACGCGCTCGTGGACGTCCTGGCCAAAGCGTGCGGAACCCAGGAGGGCGCGGCGCAGGAGGGCGCGGCCGTCAAGGAGGTCGTCCTGGTCTCCTCCGGCGCCATCGCCGCCGGCCTGGCGCCGCTCGGGCTCACCCGGCGGCCGCGGGACCTGGCCCGGCAGCAGGCCGCCGCCAGCGTCGGCCAGGGCCTGCTCGTCGCCCGCTACACGGCCTCCTTCGCCCGGTACGGCGTGCGGGTCGGCCAGGTGCTGCTCACCTCCGACGACATGAGCCGCCGGGCGCACTACCGCAACGCCTACCGCACGCTGGACAAGCTGCTCGCGATGGGCGCCATGCCGATCGTCAACGAGAACGACACGGTGGCCACCGACGAGATCCGGTTCGGCGACAACGACCGCCTCGCCGCCCTCGTCGCCCACCTGGTCCGCGCCGACCTGCTCGTCCTGCTCTCCGACGTCGACGGCCTCTACGACGGCGACCCCGCGCTCCCGGGCACCTCGCGCATCGAGGAGGTCCACGGGCCGCAGGACCTGGAGGGCGTCTCCATCGGCAGCGCGGGCAAGGCGGGCGTCGGCACCGGGGGCATGGTCACCAAGGTCGAGGCCGCCAGGATCGCCGCCGGCGCCGGCGTCCCGGTCGTGCTGACCTCCGCCTCGCAGGCCGCGGACGCCCTGGCCGGACGGCGTACGGGCACCCTCTTCCACGCGACGGGAAAGCGCTCCGCCGACCGGCTGCTGTGGCTGGCCCACGCCTCCACCCCGCTCGGCGCGCTCGTCCTGGACGACGGCGCCGTGCAGGCGGTCGTCAAGCGCCGCACCTCGCTGCTGCCGGCCGGCATCGCGGCGGTCGAGGGCGACTTCACCGCCGGCGACCCGGTCGAACTGCGCGACACCTCCGGCCACGCCGTCGCGCGCGGCCTGGTGAACTTCGACGCCAGGGAACTGCCGCGGCTGCTCGGGCGCTCGACCCGTGAACTGGCACGGGAACTGGGCCCCGCCTACGAGCGCGAGGTCGTGCACCGGGACGACCTCGTACTGCTGCACCACTGAGGCGGACCTCCTTCGTGGTTACTTCGTGAAAACCGCCCCGCGGCCGCTTCCGGGCTGCTGGACTTTGTGGGCGGAGCACGGAATCCGGCCAGGGACGCGACGACAGGGACGACAGGGAGGCGACCGGTGAGACGAGGGCGCCCGGGGGCATCGTCGTCCCGAGGGACGGCGGAGCGGACACTGGTGAGCGTGACGAGCGACGACACCGCCCCGCCCGTGACGCGGGAGCGCCCCGTGTCCCGGCTCTGGCACGTGACGCTCAGCGTCTCCGGGCCCGAGGCCCCGCTCGCCGAGGTGCGGCGCGCGCTGGAACAGCTCGCGAACGACCACCCCTTCCTGCTCACCAGCAGGTACGCGGCCGACCACGCCGAGATCCGGTACTGGGAGGAGGCCCGCGACCTGCACGACGCCGCCGCCATCGCGCTGCGCCTGTGGGGCGAGCACCGCTCCTCCGCCAACCTGCCGCCGTGGGAGACCGTGGGCCTGGAGGTCATCGACCGCGACACCTACCACCAGCGCCTCGCGGAGGGCTACGGGCCGCCGCCGGCGGCGCCCGTCGGGGTGCACCCCTACTGACCCGCGGCGGCCCTGCGGCCGTGCTCCGCACGGGTCTCACCCGCTGGAAAGCCGCCCCGTCACCAGGCGCCCACGCCGTACCCTGGCCGCTATGAGCAGCCGCAGCCACAGCAACGACGACCTCGCCGCCTCCCTGCCCTCGCCGTGGCCGAAGAGCCCGGTGCTGCAGGCCGCCTACCGCGCCCGTGCGGCCGCCGACGACCTCGCCCCGCTGCCGCGCTCGGTGAAGGACGACGCGCTGCTCGCGGTCGCCGACGCCCTGGTCGTCCGCACCCGGGAGATCGTCGAGGCCAACGCCGAGGACGTCGCCCGTGCCCGCGAGGCCGGGACCGGCGAGGCGATCGTGGACCGGCTGACCCTGACCCCCGAGCGCGTCCGGGCCATCGCCTCCGACGTACGGGACGTGGCCGGGCTGCCCGACCCGGTCGGCGAGGTGGTGCGCGGTTCGACGCTGCCCAACGGGCTGGACCTGCGTCAGATCCGGGTGCCGCTGGGCGTGGTCGGCATCATCTACGAGGCCCGGCCCAACGTCACCGTGGACGCGGCCTCGCTGTGCCTGAAGTCCGGCAACGCGGTCCTGCTGCGCGGCTCCTCCTCCGCCCAGCACTCCAACTCCGCGCTGGTGACGGTGGTGCGCGACGCGGTCGGCGGAGCCGGACTGCCCGCCGACGCCGTGCAGTTGGTGCCGGGGGAGAGCCGCGAGTCGGTGCGCGAGCTGATGCGCGCCCGCGGCATGGTCGACGTGCTCATCCCGCGCGGCGGCGCCTCCCTCATCAAGGCCGTGGTCGAGGAGTCGATCGTCCCGGTGATCGAGACCGGCACCGGCAACTGCCACGTGTACGTGGACGCGCAGGCCGACCTCGACGTCGCCGTCTCGGTCCTGCTCAACTCCAAGGCGCAGCGGCCGAGCGTGTGCAACGCCGCCGAGACCCTGCTGGTGCACCGGGACATCGCCGCCGAATTCCTGCCGCGGGCCCTGGACGCGCTGGCGGAGGCCGGGGTCACCGTGCACGCCGACGAACGGGTGCGGGAACTGGCCGCGAAGAGCGGCACCACGGCCACCGTCGTCCCGGCCACCGCGGAGGACTGGGAGACCGAGTACCTCAGCCACGACATCGCCGCCGCCGTGGTGGACTCGCTGGACGCGGCCGTGCAGCACATCCGGCTGTGGTCCTCCGGGCACACCGAGGCCATCGTCACCACCTCGCAGCCCGCGGCCCGGCGGTTCACCCAGTTGGTGGATTCCGCCGCGGTCGCCGTCAACGCCTCGACCCGGTTCACCGACGGCGGCCAGTTCGGCTTCGGCGCGGAGATCGGCATCTCCACCCAGAAGCTGCACGCCCGCGGCCCGATGGGCCTGCCGGAGCTGACCTCCACCAAGTACGTCTTCACCGGGGACGGGCACGTGCGCGGCTGAAACGCCGCGCGCCTGACGGACGGACTTCACGAGCGGCCTGCCCAATCCGCGTCATCGGCCCTATTCTGGACGGGTGCCGGACGAACTGGGGGGCAAGCCGTTCCCGGACGGCGAGGACCACGGTGGCGCGGATGACGAATTCGCGTCCGTGGTGCTCGACGAGGCCTTCATACGGGCGGCCGCCTTCCACGAACCCAGCGCCCACGAGCGCATGCTCGCCGCCGCCACGGCCCAGGCCGAGGCCGAGGCGTCCCGCCCGCGCGTCCTGGGCGGGGAGGACGGCTCCGCTCCGTACGAGGAGAAGGACGCCGCGCGCTCCGACGAGGACGAGGAGTACGAGGACCTCTACTCCCAGCGCAGCCCCTACCGGGGGCACGGGCGCTGGCACCGGACCGTGGCGTGGGTGCTCGCCGTGGTGATGGGCATCGGCGTGGTGGCACTGACGTTCGCGGCGGTCTACCGGGGCGCCGGGGGCGCCCGCCAGCCCTCCGTCCCGCCCTCCCCGACGGGCCGGATCGGAGCCCCCTCGCTCCCCCCGGTGGCGGTCAGCCACAGCCCCTGAGCACCGCTCGAACTTGTCTCGTACCAGGACGTTTTAAAGGGCCCTGACAGACCTACGCTTGTTGTATGAGCGGGCCTGGTGACCCACCGGAGGGGAACCCCGAGGGCTCCCCCGGCGGAGGCGAGGACGAGTACCGATCCGTCGTCTTCGACGAATCGTTCGTGCGTGCTGCCCGGATACAGGAGTTCTCCGCGCGTGAGCGGCTGGACGGCTCGGCCCGCTCGGTGCGCACCCGCCGCCCCTGGGCCCGCGGCGGCGCCCCGCGGCAGGCCCTGGTCCTCGTCCTGCTGATCGCGGTGGCCTTCGGCACCGCCGTCTACCTGGGCATACGCAACCCCTACGACGCACCCGCCCCTCCCGTGGCGGAGCCGCTGCGGATCACCCTGCTGCCGCTCGTCCCCACGGCCGCGGTGGCCGCCGTGGACCGCTCCCGGCCCTTCGCCGGGCAGCGCGCCGAGCACTACCGGGCCGGCGGCAAGGGTTACGCGCTGCCGCCGGCGCGCCGTACCGCGCACTTCAGCGAGAGCCAGGTGATGCAGGCTCTGGTCTCCGCGAAGGAGTACCTGGTCGCCTCCTCCGCCGACCCCGGCGCCCTGACCGGCGGGGACGTCCGTGCGGTGCGCCTCATGCTCGACCCCGGCCAGCTCGACCAGTTCGACCGCAGCTTGGAACGTCCGGCGGACGACGGGCGCCACGCGGCGACCGGCTGGCTGGTGCGCTTCGACCCCACGCGCGTCGCCCTCGCCGACGACGAGGTCAAGGTGCGCGGCACCATGAGCGTGGCCGAGGCGGGGGAGGAGACCCTGGAGGTCGTCACCGACCACACCCTGGTCTACGCCGTGCGGGCCGCCACCGGGGGCAGCGGCCAGGCCTCGCTGTTCACCGTGCGGCGCGAGCTGCGGCTGCGCTTCGACCGCGCGGACCTGCGCGACCGGCACGTGGAACTGCTGCAGGCCGCGGTCGAAGCCGGGCCGCTGTCCTGCGCGGGCGCTCCCGTGGCGCACTTCCTGCCGCTGCTGGCCGGGCAGCGGCCGCCGGCGCAGCCCGGCGTAGACCCCCACGACCGGCGCCACGCGATCAGCTCGGTGTGCGGGGTGCTCGCCCCGGCCCCGGCGGCCGGCCCGGGGATCAGCCCTCCGACGGCGGGTCCTGCGCGTCCTTCGGCGGGCGGCCCGACGGGCCGGAGTCCGGGCCCGGCGTCCCGGTGAAGCGGTCGCGCAGCCGGCCGCCGATGTCGCCCGCCCCCGAGCCGAGGTCGGACAGCAGCTTCATCAGCGGGTCCTTGCTCGTCCTCACCGTGTCGGCGTAGTGGCTCGCGGATTCCCTGAACGAGTCGTAGACCGAGGTGTCCTTGTCCTCGCTGCGCCGCGGGTAGTGGCCGTCCATGATGCGCTGGTAGTCGCGGCTCGCGGCCCACTTCTTCAGCTCCGCGGCCCGCACCGTGGTGAACGGGTGGCTGCGCGGCAGGACGTTGAGGATCTTCAGGACGGAGTCGCGCAGGTCGCCGGCCTCCTCGTACTCCTCGGCCTGCTTCAGGAACGCGTCCACGTTCATCTCGTGCAGGTGGTTGCCCCCGGCGATCTTCATCAGACCCCGCATCGAGGCCTGCAGATCCTGGCCGACCAGGAGCCCGGCCCGGTCGGCGGACAGCTCCGACTTGCGGAACCACTCGCGCAGCGCCGTGACGATCGCCATGATCGCGAGGTTGCCCAGCGGTATCCACGCGACCCGCAGCGCCAGGTTGGTCAGGAAGAGCAGGATCGTGCGGTAGACGGAGTGGCCCGACAGCGCGTGGCCGACCTCGTGGCCCACGACGGCCCGCATCTCCTCCTCGTCCAGCAGCTCCACCAGCCCGGTGGTGACGACGATGATCGGCTCGTCCAGGCCGATGCACATCGCGTTGGGCTGCGGGTCCTGGGTGACGTACATCGGCGGGACCTTGGGCAGGTCGAGGATGTAGCAGGCGTCCCGCAGCATGTCGTTGAGGTGCGCGAACTGCTGGTCGCCGACGCGCACCGAGTCCGAGAGGAACAGCAGCCGCAGGGAGCGCTCCGGCAGCAGCCCGCTGAGCGCCTTGAAGACGGTGTCGAAGCCGCTCAGCTTGCGCAGCGCGACCAGTGCCGAGCGGTCGGCCGGGTGTTCGTAGGCGCGCGAGGAGATGCCCTCGAAGCGTCGCCGGTTGCGTCCGGGCAGCTTCCCTCCGCCGCTCGCGCCGCCGTTCGCACCGCTCGAATCGTTCGGACCGGACATATGTCCTCGCCCCCCTGCTCGCCCGTCGGGTACGTAGTGAGGACGCGTGGAGCCACCGCGAAGTTCCACCCGCACCGCCCGTACGATGTTGCCGAGCCTTCCGCCCGTCGACAGACCCGAAGCCACCAGGGGAACGCCGAGATGACCTCCTACACGACCGCCGCCGTCCTGACCACGCTCGCCGAGGGCGAGGGCGGCGGCAACCACGAGAGCCTGAGCCCGTACCTCACGGGCGGCGGCGCGCTGTTCGCGCTGCTGCTCCTGCTCTTCATCACCACGCGCTTCAACCGCGACCGCTGAGCCCGACGAGGTGATGCGGGTAGGGTCTATCCGCATGAAGAAGCGAATCGGTGTGATGGGTGGGACGTTCGATCCCGTCCACCACGGCCACCTCGTGGCGGCCAGCGAGGTGGCGCACCTTTTCCAGCTGGACGAGGTCGTCTTCGTGCCCACCGGCCAGCCCTGGCAGAAGAGCGACCAGAAGGTGTCCGCGGCCGAGGACCGCTACCTGATGACGGTGATCGCCACCGCGTCGAACCCGCAGTTCTCGGTCAGCCGCAGCGACATCGAACGCGGTGGCCGCACGTACACCATCGACACGCTCCGCGACCTGCGGGCCGAGCACCCCGAGGCGGAGCTGTTCTTCATCACCGGGGCGGACGCGCTGGCCCAGATCTTCTCCTGGCGCAAGGCCGAGGAGCTGTTCTCGCTGGCGCACTTCATCGGTGTCACCCGCCCCGGGCACACGCTGTCCGACCCCGGCTTCCCGGCCGGCGGGGTCTCCCTCGTGGAGGTGCCCGCCCTGGCGATCTCCTCCACCGACTGCCGGCAGCGGGTGGCCAAGGGGGAGCCGGTCTGGTACCTCGTGCCCGACGGCGTCGTGCGCTACATCGACAAACGCAGGCTGTACCGGTAAGTGATCAGCGGCTGATCGGCAACTGGAGGGGTCCCCAGTGAACGACTACCCCCGATGGCAATACGCCGAGGGAACACCCGAGCAGGGCGGTCAGGACCCTTACGGAGAGGACCCCTACGCACAGCAGCGGGCCGACTACGCAAACGGCTACGGCGAGGAGTACGGGAGTTACGACCCGTACGCCCAGCAGACCGGCCAGCAGCAGGCCTACCAGGGGCAGCAGGGACAACAGGGCCAGCAGGGCTACTCCGGGCAGCAGCCGTACTACCCGCAGGAGCAGCAGCAGTACGGGCAGCAGCCGCAGCACCCACAGCAGTCCCAACAGCAGCCGCAGCACCCCCAGCAGACGCAGCAGTACCAGGGGTGGATCCCGCAGCAGCCGCAGTACCAGGAGCCGTACTACCCGCAGGAGCAACAGCAGTACGGGCAGCAGCCCCCGGCGCCGGCGCCCCCGCAGACGCCCCCGCAGGCCCCTCCCGCCCAGCGGCAGCCCGGGTACGAGGAGCAGCGGCCTGCGGCCCGGCCCGCCGCGGGCCGCGACCCCTCCGGCGAAGCCGACTTCCACACCGGCCAGTTCTCCTTCGTCGACGAGGAGACCGAGGAGTCGGAAGAGGTCATCGACTGGCTGAAGTTCACCGAGTCCCGCACCGAGCGCCGCGAGGAGGCCAGGCGCCGTGGCCGCAACCGCGTGGTCGCCGCCGTCGTGGTCCTGGCACTGGCCGCCGTCGGCGGCGCCGGCTACCTGTGGAAGGCCGGCAAGATCCCCGGCCTCGGCGGGGACACGGGGACCGCGCAGCAGGCCGCGGGCGGCCAGAAGCGCGACGTGATCGTGCTGCACCTGCGCCCGGTCGGCAGCGAGGAGACCTCCACCGCGCTGCTGGTCAGCAACTCGACCACCAAGAAGGGCACCACCGTCCTGCTGCCGAACTCGCTCGCCGTCGGCAGCGACGACGGGGGCAGCACCACGCTCGGCAAGTCCGTCGTGGAGGGCGGTTCCGCCCCCACGCGCGAGGCGCTGGAAGGCCTGCTCGGCACGAAGATCAGCGGCACCTGGCGGCTGGACACCCCGTACCTGGACAACCTCGTCGAGTCCCTCGGCGGCATCCTGGTCGACACCGACGTCACGGTGAAGGCCGGAAAGAAGAAGGGCGACAAGACCCTCGTCAAGCCCGGCAAGCAGCAGGAGCTGGGCGGCCAGGCCGCCGTCGCGTACGCCGTCCACCGGGAACCGGGCGAGGGGCCCGACAAGCAGCTCGCCCGCTTCGGCCAGGTCGTGCAGGCCATGCTGAAGAAGATGTACAGCGACCCGGACCTGGCGACCAAGACCGTCGAGGGGCTCAACCAGGTCATCGAGCCCCCGCTGACCGAGAAGGACCTCGGCAGCAGCCTCGCGGCGCTGTCGGAGGAGGCCAAGGGCGGCGACTACACCACCGAGACGCTGCCCGTGGAGCCGGACGGCACGCTGAGCGAGAAGTCCACCGAGGACGTCGTCAAGAAGGTGCTCGGCGGCACCGTCACCAACACCGACTCCGACGGCATCCCCCGGGTCACCCTGCGCAACGCCACCGGCGTGGCCACCAACACCGGCGAGGCCCAGGTCCAGATCGTCGGCGGCGGCTACACCTTCGTCTCGGGCGCCTCCGCGGGCACCCAGGCGACCTCGCAGGTCCTGTACGCCGACGCCGCCAAGAAGGCGGACGCGGAGGAGCTGGCCAAGACGCTGGGCCTGCCCGTCAAGGCCGCCAAGAAGGGCGAGGTGGCCTCCAACGCCGACATCACGGTCGTCCTGGGGCAGGACTACAGCCCGCCGGAGAAGAGCTGACCGGGGCGGCGCATAACCGGTCGGGGACCGAGGACGGTCCGTGAGACCCTGGACGTACGACGTCCCCGACCGGAAAGCCGCACCTGTGACCGCCACGGACCGCTCCATCGAGCTCATCAAGACCGCCGCCCAGGCGGCCGCCGACAAGCTCGCGCACGACATCATCGCCTACGACGTCAGCGACGTCCTCTCCATCACCGACGCGTTCCTCTTGGCCTCCGCGCCCAACGACCGCCAGGTGAAGGCCATCGTCGACGCGGTCGAGGAGCGGCTGCAGGAGGAGCTCGGCGTCAAGCCGGTGCGCCGTGAGGGCGAGCGCGATGGCCGCTGGGTCCTGCTCGACTACATCGACATCGTGGTGCACGTCCAGCACTCGGAGGAGCGGGTCTTCTACGCGCTGGAGCGGCTCTGGAAGGACTGCCCCGAGCTCGAGCTCCCCAAGGACGCCGTCGCCACCCGCGGCAAGGCCGAGGAGCACGCCCGCGCCACGGCCGCCGACGAGGACGGAGACCTGATCTGAACGGGCACGCGCGCGGCCGCGGCCGCCGTGTCGTCTTCTGGCGGCACGGTCAGACCTCGTGGAACGTCGAGGGCCGCTTCCAGGGCTCCACGGACATCCCGCTGACCTCTACCGGCGTCGCCCAGGCCAAGCGGGCCGCACGGCTGCTGGCCGCACTGCAGCCGGACGCGATCGTCTCCTCCGACCTGCAGCGCGCCGCCGACACGGCCACCGAGCTGGCCGCCGTCACGGGCCTGGACATCTCGTACGACGAGGGGCTGCGGGAGACCTACGCGGGCGTCTGGCAGGGCCTGACCCACGAGGAGATCACCGAGCGCCACGGCGACGAGTACGCCGCCTGGAAGCGCGGCGAGCCCGTGCGGCGCGGCGGCGGCGAGCTGGAGACCGAGGTGGCGGAACGGGCCGCCCCGGTGGTGCTCGCGGCGGCCGACAAGCTGCCCGACGGCGGTGTGCTGGTGGTCGTCAGCCACGGCGGCGCCATCCGCACCACCATCGGCCGGCTGCTCGGGCTGGACCCGCGCAGCTGGGAGGCGCTCGGCGGGCTGTCCAACACCTGCTGGTCGGTCCTCGGCGAGGGCGCCCGCGGCTGGCGGCTGCTGGAGCACAACGCCGGGACACTGCCCGAGCCGGTGCTCGGCGACGACGACTGAGGGGCGCGGCCGACGGGTCCGTCGGGCGGGGCGGGGCCGGGCCGGAGCCGATTTCAGGAATCCGGCCCCGACCGGCTAAGCTTCTTCTCGTTCGCCGGGCCGAAAGCCCGAGGACAGCGGGGCTATAGCTCAGTTGGTAGAGCGCTTGCATGGCATGCAAGAGGTCCGGGGTTCGAATCCCCGTAGCTCCACAGCGGCACCGGATCCCGTCTCCCCTCAGGGGAGGCGGGATCCTCGCGTTTCACCCGGTCCGTCCGGGCGCCGGTTCGCGGTGAGCGCCGTCGGGCGAGGCCGCGGTTCCGGCCCGCCGCCGCGCGGTGGACGGCGGTACGAAACGGCCCTGCCGGCCGCGCTGTTCGGTGGCGGCTCAGCCCGGCCCGGCCGCGGCGACGCCGCGTCGGGCCCGCAGGGCGACGGCGGCCGACAGGCACAGGAAGGCGACGCCGACGGCCGGGTAGACCGCGGAGAGGGCCATCTGCCCGGCGGACTGGCGGAGTTCGGGCCGCGAGACGCCGTCGCCGTGCGGGGTGAGCCAGAGCGCGTACGAGCAGAAGACCAGGGCGGACACGGCGGCGCAGGCCCACCAGCGTGCGGGGCGGCTCCGCCGTGCGGCCTCGGCGGCCAGGAGGACGACCAGGGGGACCGCCCACACCCAGTGGTGCGACCAGGAGACGGGACTGACCAGCAGTGCCGTGACGGCGCACGACAGGACCGCCCAGGCGGTCTCCCCGGCCGCCAGATGGGCCGCGGCGACGGCCAGGCCCGCGGCGGCCACCAGGACGGCCACGAGCAGCCACCAGGCGCCGGGGTCGCCGGTGTGCAGCGCACGGGCCAGGAAGCCGCGCAGCGACTGGTTGGCGGTGTCCTCGCCGTGGCCGGCCCGGTCGGCGGAGACCACGACCTCCGTCCAGAAGCGCCGGGAGTCCCGCGGCAGGACGAGCGCGGAGAGCCCCGCGGTCGCGGCGAAGGTGACGGACGCCACGACCGCCGCCCGCAGCCACGCGTTCCAGCGCTCGCGCCGGCGCCGGGCGAGCACCGCCCCGCCGACCGCGAGGAAGGCCACGAACAGCAGCGGCGTCAGCTTGATCCCGGCCGCGATGCCGGTGCCGATGCCGGCGACGATGCCCGCCCCCGCCCCCGCCCTCGCTCCTGCGCCCCGGGCCGGGCCCGCGTCCCGGATCCTCGTGAGGTCCCCCAGGACGAGCACCGCGAGCAGCAGGTTGATCTGTCCGTACCTCGACGTCGTCCAGACCGGCTCGCACCACACCGCGCCCGCCGCGACGCCCAGCGCGGCCGCCGCCGGGGGCAGCCGTCGCGGCAACCCGGCCAGCCGGAGCGACAGGTGGCACAGGACGACCAGCAGGCCCAGGTTGGCCGCGGTCGCCGCGATCCGCGCGGCGCCCGGCCCGAGCAGCGTCAGGGAGGTGAAGAGCAGGGCCGCGAAAGGCGGATAGGTGTTGGGCAGCTGCGCGTGGGTGACCCGCATCGCGTACAGGTCGTCCCCGTTGCGCACCGACCAGCCCTCGGCCCGGTAGACGGTGAGGTCGATCATCGAGACGTGGGCGGCGCGTTGGGCCGCCCAGAACGCCGCGAAGGACACCAGGCACACCAGGGCCGCGACCAGGGTGGCCCGCGGGACCGGGGGACCGGGCGCCACGGCGTCGGCGATCGGCTGCGTCGCGGTCACTGCGGCCTTCTCCAGGTTCGTCCGGGGAGCGGGTCAGCCGACAGTACCGGGTGCCCTGCCCAGGGGCCAGGAATGGATTTGGCGAACCGGCCCCGGGGCCGTGTAATGTATCCCAGGTCGCCGGGGGAACCCGGAGGAACGGCACCGCGGGGCTATAGCTCAGTTGGTAGAGCGCTTGCATGGCATGCAAGAGGTCCGGGGTTCGAATCCCCGTAGCTCCACTTCCGCAGTGCGATGAGAGCCCGTCCGATCGGACGGGCTCTTCGCGTTGGCCGCCCGTGCGCGGCGGCTCCCCACCGCCGTCGGCGCACGCCGCGTGGCCCGGACGTGACAGGGGCCCGGCACCGAAGCGGTGCCGGGCCCCTGCGCCGTGCGGCCGCGGTCAGCGGCGGCCGCCCTCGTCCATGCGCAGCGCCAGCGCGGGGCAGCGGGCCACCGCGCGCTGCGCCGCCGCGTCCAGGTGCGGCGGTACGGGCGTGCCCGCGATGTCGGGGTAGCCGTCCCGGTCCAGCCGTACGATCTCGGGCAGCACGCCGGCGCACAGGCCGTGACCCTTGCACAGCGTCCAGTCGACGTTCAGCCGCTTGGTGCTGGTCGCCGCGGCCGCCGATCCGGCGGAGCCGCCGCGCGGCGCGGGCGGGTCGGACTTCAGCAGCGGCAGCACACCCACCGTGGGGCGGCCGCAGCCGCCGCCGAGGACGTGGGCGGCCAGGTCGTCGGTGAAGGCGTTGATGGTGGACATCACGAAGCGCATCGAGCCGTCGGGGTGCTTGCACACCCCGCGTCCCTTCACCGCGACCGCGGTCTGCCGCAGTTGCTCCAGCGCGGCCTGCCCGCCGCCGTTGAGCACGTCCTGCAGCAGCCCGGCCATCCGGGGCAGCCCGAGGCGGCACGGCCCGCACTGCCCGGCCGTCTCCGCGGCCAGCCACTGCGCGACCCGCAGCGACTCGCCCAGCGGGCACAGGCCGGGGTCGAGGGGGAGCAGGGCACCCGCGCCGAGGGTGGCCTTGTGGGCCTCCAGGCTCTCGCGGGCGATGGTCACCATCGAGGCGACGCTGGGGTCGATCCAGTTGCCGTGGTAGCCGCCGACGAGCACGCCCTGCCCGGGGTTCCCGCCGCACATCTGCAGGATGTACGACATCGGCACGCCCGTCGGGGTCTCCACGACGGTCTGCCGGGGCACCGAGCCGGAGACGGTCAGCATGGCGGTGCCGGGCTCGCCCGGGGCACCCGCGGAGCCGAAGCGGATCGCTCCCATGCGGGCCCCGATGGCCAGTTGGGTGAAGGTCTCGGTGTTCGAGAAGAGCGTCGGCATCCCGCCGAGGCCGGACTCGCTCGCGCTCACCTTCTTGCCGGGCGGCAGGGGCAGCCCGCCGTTGGCCGCCGAGATGATGCCCGAGGACTCGCCCGACACGAAACGCTCCGGCATCCGCACGATCCGGGCCCTGAGCTGGCGGCCGCGCTTGCTGCCGAGGCCGCGCTCGGCCAGGGCGTCGCGCACGGACTGCTCGTTGGTGTCGCGGGTGACGCTGATGACCAGTTCGCGGGCGCCGAGGACCTCGGCGCACAGCAGGGCGCCGTCCAGCATCAGGTGCGGGGCGCGGCGCAGGATGACCGCGTCCTTGCGGCAGGCCGGCTCGCCCTCGCAGCCGTTGACCATCACGGCGGTCGGGGTGCCGCGGCGGCGCGCCGCCTCACCGACGGCCTTGAGCTTCTTGTAGAAGGGGAAGCCCGCGCCGCCCCGGCCGCGCAGGCCCATCAGCTCGGCGAGGTCGAGCAGTTCGCCCTCGGTCATGGTCGGCATGGAGCCGTGCACGTTCAGGTGGGTCACCCGGTCCAGGCGCTCCACCTCGTCGAAACCCGCGGTGATCCGGGGCAGCCCGACGGTCCGTACGTCGGGCAGCACATCACCCGCCCCCGAGCGAGGGGCGGGTGACCGGTCCGGTATGGCGGGAACGCTCATCGTTGTCCTTCATAGGGTCCGGGCGTGGACTGCTGCCAGGCGATCGGCTGGAGCCGGTCGGCCCCGAGCGGGTCCGCGTCCGGTGCGCCGCCCGGCATCGGCGTGCCCCACGCGGGGGTGCCGTCCCAGCCGGTCTGCTGGGGTTGCTGCTGGTACGGCACCTGGGGTTGCTGCGGGTACGTCGCCTGGGGTTGGGCGGGTACCTGCGGCATCTGCATCGTGGCGGCCGCGGGATCCATGCCGAGGGTACGGTCCGGGGCCGGGGGAGGGACAGCCGTGTACTGCTGGGCGGTGGGGAAGTTGGGCAGCGGCGGCAGCGGTTCGCTGTAGGCGCTCGCCAGGCTGGGCCCGGTCTCCTCGCGCGGCACGGCACGCCGGCGGCCGCCTGAGCCGCCCCGGGACGCGGCCCGTTCGCCGCCGAGCTTGCGGAAGGAGGCGGAGCGCTCGCGGGTCTCGGGGAAGAGCGCCTCGCCGCGCGTCCTGCGGAGCCGGTAGACGAGGCCGATGGCGACGCCCACCAGGCAGATCGCGTAGGCCACGACGATCCACGACTTGGCGGAACGGCCGGACTGCAGGCCGTGGATGAGCGCCATGCACCACGACGCGTACGCGGTGCTGTGCAGGATGCGCCACCGCACCGGGTGCCGGTTGGCGGCGAAGACGCTGCGCATGGCGCCCGTGGCGGCGGCGAGGATCATCAGGTAGGCGGCGAGCACGCCGAGGGCGATCAGCCCGTCCCGGCCGGTCACGCCGAGGGGGAGGAAGGCGCCGGCGGTGGTGACCCGTACCTCGACGACCTTCGTCGTCACGTGCAGGACCAGGAACCCGATCGCGGCGACGCCGAGACCGCGGTGGATGCCCTGGGTGAGCAGGCGTTCGCGGGGCCCGAGGAAGAAGGTGTCGGTGGACACCAGGCCCCAGATGACGGTGCAGCTCAGGGAGACGAGGGTGAGGACGCCGGCGCCGAAGTCCAGGAACGCCCGCAGGTACGGACCCGCGGTGACGGCGAGGACGAGCAGGGCGGCGGCGGTGCCGGCGATCGCCCAGGCGCGGGGCGACCGTGCGGCGCGAAGGGCCCCGGACAGGACGTCGCTCGCCGGTATCGGGGGGGTCCGGCGACCGTCCGGGGACTGTCGGTTGGTGCGCATGCGGCAGACGCTAACCCGTACGGGTGGCCGGAACGATCGTCTTTCGACAACCCGGGATGAGGATCATTACGAACTGCTAACGTTGGTTTGTTCGGGCTCCGTTCGGCAAGGATGATCGGTCCTTCGGCGGAGTGTCCGGTCCGCGGCACCGAATGTCCGGATTCCGGAGCGATTTTCCGTCCCAATTGCCCTTTCGTGGGCCTTCCTTGAGATCTTCTTGGCGAACGCATGTCCCTGGCATGAGCTGTTCACGTGAAGAGTGGCGTGGCGGTCCACGCGCGTCACGGTTCCGGCGCGCCGCCGTTCCGCGAGAACTTCACACAGCAGGGGGTTACATGAGTTCCACCCGCTCGAGAAGGCGGGCCGGCCTGGCCCTGGCGGCGACGCTGCCGCTGGTCGCCGGTGCGCTGGCGATGGGCATACCCAGCGCCCAGGCCGACGCCCCGCACGGACGGCACGGCCTCGCCGGCAGCAAGCCGGCCTGGGCCACCGCCAAGGCCGACAAGGGAGCGACGGCGGACTCGGCCGCGGTCACCCTCCGGGTGTACCTCGCCGGCCGCGACGCCCAGGGCCTGGCGGCCTACGCCAAGGCGGTGTCCGACCCCGGTTCCGCCTCGTACGGCAAGTACCTCTCGGCGCAGCAGGCCAAGGCCCGTTTCGGCGCTACCGCGCAGCAGGTCGCCCAGACCCGGCAGTGGCTCGAGTCCTCCGGCCTGAAGGTCACCGGTGCGAACGACCACTACCTGACCGTCACCGGTGACGTCGCCGACGCGGAGAAGGCGTTCGGCACCCAGCTCCACAACTACGCCAAGGGCACCCGGACTTACCACGCCCCGACCGGGACCGCCTCCGTCCCCGCCGCCCTGGGCGGCGCGGTCCTCACCGTCACCGGCCTGGACAACTCCCCGCGGCGCGCGCGGCACCAGGACACGCTGCCGCCGCCCGGCGCCGTCTTCAAGAACGCCGGCCCCTTCTCCACGTACTACGGGTCGAACACCGACAAGAAGCTGCCGGTCGCCTACGGCACGCACGCCCCGTACGCCGTCAAGGGCTACACGGGCAAGCAGCTGCGCGCCGCCTACGGCGCGGGCTCGTACAACGGCAAGGGCGTCACCGTCGCCATCACCGACGCCTTCGCCTCCCCGACGATCGTCGCCGACGCCAAGAAGTACGCGGCCCGCAACGGCGACGCGGCGTACAAGCGCGGGCAGCTCTCCCAGGTGCTGCCGCGCGACTACCGCTACACCAGCCCCGAGGAGTGCGACGCCTCCGGCTGGTACGGCGAGGAGACCCTGGACGTCGAGGCCGTGCACGCGGTCGCCCCGGCCGCCGACATCACCTACGTCGGCGCCTCCTCCTGCACGGACGACGACCTGCTCGACGCCCTCGCCAAGATCGTCGACCACCGGCTCGCCGACATCGTCTCCAACTCGTGGGGCGACCTCGAGTCCAACGAGACGCCGGACATCGCCGCCGCCTACGACCAGATCTTCCAGACCGGCGCGGTCGAGGGCATCGGCTTCTACTTCTCCTCCGGCGACGCGGGCGACAACGTCGCGAACCCGCTGGGCACCGGTGCCAAGCAGGTCGACACCCCGGCGAACTCCCCCTGGGTCACCTCCGTCGGCGGCACCTCGCTCGCCGTCGGCAAGGGCGACAAGTACCAGTGGGAGACCGGCTGGGGCACGCTGAAGGCCTCCCTCTCCGCGGACGGCTCCGCCTGGACGGCCTTCCCCGGCGCCTACACCTCCGGCGCGGGCGGCGGCACCAGCAAGCTCTACGCGCAGCCCTTCTACCAGCGCGGCGTCGTCCCCAACGCGCTCGCCCTGGCCAACGGCGGCACGGTCAAGCAGCGCGTCGAGCCGGACATCTCGGCCGTCGCCGACCCGAACACCGGGTTCCTGGTCGGCCAGACCCAGGCCTTCCCCGACGGGTCCTTCCAGTACAGCGAGTACCGGATCGGCGGCACCTCGCTCGCCGCGCCGGTCATCGCGGGCGTCCAGGCGCTGGCGCAGCAGGCCCGGCACGGCGTGCCGATCGGCTTCGCCAACCCGCTGATCTACGACCGCTACGGCACCGGCGCGTACCACGACGTGACCGACCACCCGCTGGGCCGCGGCAAGGACCTCGCGGTGGTCCGCGTGGACTACGCCAACGGCTTCGACGCGGCGGACGGCCTGCTCACCTCGCTCCGCAGCCTCGGCAAGGACAGCTCGCTGTCCGCGGTCGTCGGCTACGACGACGTGACCGGCGTCGGCACCCCGGCGCGCGGCTACCTCGACTCGTACAAGCCGCACCACCGCTGAGCACGGCCGGGAACGGCACGGAAGGGCCCGCACCGGGGGGAACCTCGGTGCGGGCCCTTCCCGCTCTGGGGTACCCTGACCGCATGCGTGCCGTACGCCTTCTGCTTAGCAAGCCGTGCTGACCAGGTTCGATGTCAGCGCGGCGCCCCTCCTGTGCGAGGGGCTTTTTCGTTTCCGCAGTTCCGCGGTTCCGCAGGCAGATGTCCGTACGGCGGCCGGGCCGCAGGCCGTCATGACAGCGATGGAGTACCAAGGACGATGAGCGAGACCACCCCCGCCGCGGAGGCGGCTGCGCCCCACCGCTACACGGCCGCCCTGGCCGCCGACATCGAGGGCCGCTGGCAGGACTTCTGGGACGAGCACCAGACCTTCGCGGCCCCGAACCCCACCGGTGACCTGGCCGGGGACGGCGAGCTGGCCAGGCCCAAGAAGTTCATCATGGACATGTTCCCGTACCCCTCGGGCGCGGGGCTCCACGTCGGCCACCCCCTGGGCTACATCGCCACCGACGTCTTCGCCCGCTTCCAGCGGATGACCGGCCACAACGTGCTGCACACCCTGGGCTTCGACGCCTTCGGCCTGCCCGCCGAGCAGCACGCCGTGCAGACCGGCGAGCACCCCCGGGTCACCACCGAGGCGGCCATGAACAACATGAAGTCCCAGCTGCGCCGGCTGGGCCTGGGCCACGACAAGCGCCGGTCGTTCGCCACGATCGACCCGGACTACTACAAGTGGACCCAGTGGATCTTCCTGCAGATCTTCAACTCCTGGTACGACCCCCAGGCCGACCGCGCCCGCCCGATCGCGGAGCTGGTCGAGCAGTTCGAGAAGGGCGAGCGCGCCACGCCCGGCGGCCGCGCCTGGGCGGAGCTGACCCCCGCCGAGCGCGACACCGTCCTGGGTGAGTACCGCCTGGCCTACGCCTCGGAGTCGCCGGTCAACTGGTGCCCCGGCCTGGGCACCGTGCTGGCCAACGAGGAAGTCACCGCCGACGGCCGCTCCGAGCGCGGGAACTTCCCCGTCTTCAAGGCCAAGCTGCGCCAGTGGATGATGCGCATCACCTCCTACGCGGACCGCCTGCTGTCCGACCTGGACGCGCTGGACTGGCCCGAGGCGATCAAGCTGCAGCAGCGCAACTGGATCGGCCGCTCCGAGGGCGCCAAGGTCGACTTCGCCGTCGACGGCCACGCCGGCACCCCGGTCACCGTCTTCACCACCCGCCCGGACACCCTGTTCGGCGCCACCTACATGGTGCTGGCCCCCGAGCACCCGCTGGTCGACACCGTGGTGCCGGCCGCCTGGCCGGAGGGCACCAAGGACGCCTGGACCGGCGGCGCGGCCACCCCGGCCGAGGCCGTCGCTGAGTACCGCAGGCAGGCCCAGGCCAAGTCGGACGTCGAGCGGCAGACCGAGGGCAAGAACAAGACCGGCGTCTTCAGCGGTGCCTACGCCGTGAACCCGCTGACCGGCACCCGCATCCCCGTCTTCGTCGCCGACTACGTCCTGATGGGCTACGGCACCGGCGCGATCATGGCCGTCCCCGGCCAGGACGAGCGTGACTGGGAGTTCGCCACCGTCTTCGACCTGCCGATCGTCCGCACCGTCCGGCCGCCCGAGGGCTGGGAGGGCGAGGCGTACACCGGCCAGGGCCCGGCGATCAACTCCGCCAACGACGAGATCGACCTGAACGGCCTGGAGGTCGCCGACGCCAAGCGCAAGGTCATCGCGTACCTGGAGCAGCGCGGCATCGGCGAGGGCACCATCAACTTCCGCCTGCGCGACTGGCTGTTCAGCCGCCAGCGGTACTGGGGCGAGCCCTTCCCGATCGTCTACGACGAGGACGGCGTGGCCCACGCCCTGCCCGAGTCGATGCTGCCGCTGGAGCTGCCCGAGGTCGAGGACTACTCCCCGCGCACCTTCGAGCCGGACGACGCGGACACCGAGCCCGAGACCCCGCTGTCCCGCAACGCGGAGTGGGTCCACGTCGAGCTGGACCTGGGCGACGGCCGCGGCGTGCGCCCGTACCGCCGCGAGACCAACACCATGCCCAACTGGGCCGGTTCCTGCTGGTACGAGCTGCGCTACCTGGACCCGCACAACGACCGCGCGCTGGTCGACCCCGAGATCGAGCGGTACTGGATGGGCCCGCGCGAGGGGCAGCCGCACGGCGGCGTCGACCTGTACGTCGGCGGCGCCGAGCACGCGGTGCTGCACCTGCTGTACGCGCGCTTCTGGTCCAAGGTGCTGTTCGACCTGGGCCACGTGTCGTCGGTGGAGCCGTTCCACAAGCTGTTCAACCAGGGCATGATCCAGGCCTACGTCTACCGCGACGGCCGCGGCTTCCCCGTCCCGGCGGCCGAGGTCGAGGAGCGCGACGGCGGCTGGTGGTACGGCGGTGAGCAGGTCAAGCGCGAGCTGGGCAAGATGGGCAAGTCCCTGAAGAACGCCGTCACCCCGGACGAGATCGCCGCCGAGTACGGCGCGGACACCCTGCGCCTGTACGAGATGGCGATGGGCCCGCTGGACGTCTCCCGTCCCTGGGACACCCGCGCCGTCGTCGGCCAGTACCGGCTGCTGCAGCGGCTGTGGCGCAACGTCGTGGACGAGGCGACCGGCGAGGTGACGGTCACGGACGCCGAGCCGGACGAGGACACCCTGCGCGCCCTGCACAAGGCGATCGACGGCGTCCGCCAGGACCTGGAGGGCCTGCGCTTCAACACCGCCATCGCCAAGATCACCGAGCTGAACAACCACCTGACCAAGGCGGGCGGCTCCGTGCCGCGCTCGGTGGCCGAGCCCCTGGTGCTGCTGATCGCGCCGCTGGCCCCGCACATCGCCGAGGAGCTGTGGCGGCGGCTGGGGCACGACGGGTCCCTGGCGCACGAGGACCTGCCGGTGGCCGACCCGGCGTACGTGGTGGACGAGTCCGTCACCTGCGTCGTCCAGATCAAGGGCAAGATCAAGGCCCGTCTGGAGGTGCCGCCGACGATCTCCGACGCGGACCTGGAGGCCCAGGCCCTGGCCGACCCGGCGGTCGTCGCCGCGCTGGACGGCGCGGGGGTCCGCAAGGTGATCGTGCGGGCGCCGAAGCTGGTGAACATCGTTCCGGCGTGACGCGTGACGGTGTGACGGCTGGGGTCGTCGGCGTGATGCCGGGCTGATCGTTCGGCCGGTCGGCCGGTCGGCCGATAGGCCGAGGTCGGTGTAAGGGGCGGGTAAGGGTTTTCCCGGAACCCTCGCCCGCCCCCGTCCGTTTACGGTGGACGAACAGCCGACCGAGCAGACCGGGCCGGTCAGACGACCGGGCCGACCGGGCAGAGGAGCCGCCGTGGATGTCGCCATCGCCCTGATCCTGCTGCTCTTCGCCTCCTTCGCGGCGCTCGGCGTCGTCGCCGCGGTCAAGACGGCGCGGGCGGTCAAGCGCGGGGTGGAGCGCACCGGCATCGAGGCCCGCCGGGTGGTCGAGGAGACCGGCCTGAAGGCCCGCCGCTACAGCCGGCCCGGGCCCGCCGGGAAACTCGCCGAGCTGCGCCTGGCGCTGCGCACGTCCGTCACGAGCACGGGGGAGGCCCTGGAGGGACAGGCCGCCGCCGACCCGTCGCTGAGCGAGGCCGTCGCCCTGCTCGGCCGGCTGCGCTCCCACGCCCAGGAGCTCGACGCGGAGCTGAGGCTGCTGGAGCGGGAACCCGACCGCTCCCGCATCGCCGCCCGGATCGGTGAGCTCGAGGAGCGCACGCGGCGCATCACCCACTCCGCGGACTCGCTGCGCTGGGCCGCCCAGGACCGCGCCCGGCGCTTCGCCGACGACGACCTCGCGGCGCTGGGCCGCGACATCGACCTGGAGGCCGGGGCGTTGCGCCACTGGGCGCCCGCGGCGCTCCCGGAGCCGGAGCCGGCACCGGGGTCGGAACCGCACATTCAGCCGGGGACGCGGCGCGAGCGGGCGTCCGAACCCGGCGCCGGGCAGCCGCCCAAGGCGCTGTGACGGGTCCGGCGCGGCCGGGACGGGAACCGGGGACGTTCACCCGGGTTCACCTCGGCGGAGCCGTACTGTCGCCGGGCCTTCCGCGCGGGTAACCTCCCGCACATGTCGTCCCATGTCGCTATCGTCACCGATTCCACGGCCTACCTGCCGCAGGAGGCCCTGACCCGGCACCGGATCACCGTGGTGCCGCTGGCGGTGGTGATCGGCGACGAAGCGCTGGAAGAGGGCACCGAGGTGTCGGCGCCCGCGGTCGCCCGCGCACTGCAGCGGCGCAAGCCCGTCACCACGTCGCGGCCGAGCCCGGAGGAATTCGCCGCCGCCTACCGTGCGGTGGCGGAGGCGGGCGCGACCGAGATCGTCTCCCTGCACCTGTCGGCCGAGTTCTCCGGCACCTACGACGCGGCGCTGCTCGCGGGGGCGCAGTCTCCGGTGCCGGTGCGCGTGGTGGACACCGCCATGGTCGCGATGGCCCTGGGGTTCCCGGTGCTGAGCGCCGCCGAGGCGGCGGAGGCGGGGGGTTCCGCGGACGAGATCGTGGCGGCCGCGGAGAAGCGGGCCTCGGACACGTCGGCGTACTTCTACGTGGACACCCTCGACTACCTGCGCCGGGGCGGCCGCATCGGCGCGGCGCAGGCGCTGCTCGGGTCGGCGCTCGCCGTGAAGCCGCTCCTGCAGCTGGACGAGGGCCGTATCCAGCTGCTGGAGAAGGTCCGTACGGCCTCCAAGGCCCTCGCGCGGCTCGAGGAGATCGTGGTGGAGCGGGCGGGCACCCGGCAGGTGGACATCGCCGTCCAGCACCTGGCCGCCGCGGACCGCGCGTCCGCCCTGACGGAGCGGCTGCGGGCGCGGGTCCCCGGGCTCAACAGCCTCGTCCTCAGCGAGGTCGGCGCGGTGATCGGCGCCCACACGGGGCCCGGGCTGCTGGGGGCGGTCGTCTCTCCGCTGTGACGTCTTTCGGGTGACGGGGTTATCCACAACTTGTGGATTGTCCACAGGATTTGAGCAAGATCATCTTGTGGGCGGTGTTCCGCCTACCGTCCCTGACATGGGATCGACCACCGCAACTCCTCGCCATCGCAGGCATCCGTCCGCATCCGCGGTCACCGCGACGTCCGCGGCGCCCCCGCAGGGGGCCGCGACCGCAGCCGCCCCCACCGCGGTCCTGGAACGGGCCGCCGCGCTCTTCGAGCGTTCTCCCGCACCTGCCGCGCGGCGGGGTGTGCCGGAGCCGCGGGAGCGACCGGGGCCGCCAGGGCGCGGGGCCGTGCCGGACCCACCGGGGCGCCGGGTCGGGGGCGCCTGGCGCCTGGCCCTCACCGAACGCCTCCCCACCTGGTTCTCCGTCCGCTGCGGCATCGAGGCCAGGACCGCGGCCGCTCTCGCCGTCGTGCTCCTGGTCGCCCTGGCCTTCGCCGTGCACCACTTCTGGACCGGCCGGCCGCGTACCGTCGCGGTGCCCCCGGTCGCGGCGGCGCTGCCCGCCGCCGCCGAGGCCCCCGTCGCCACCCGCCCGTCCGCCGCGGCCGGGCCACGGGCGCCGGACCCCACGCCGGGGGCGAAACCGGTGCTGGTCGTGGACGTCGCCGGCAAGGTCAGGGCGCCGGGGCTGCGGCGGCTGCCCGCGGGTTCCCGGGTGGCGGACGCCGTGGCGGCCGCCGGGGGAGCGCTGCGCGGCACGGACACCAGCGCCCTGAACCTGGCCCGGCTGCTGGCCGACGGGGAGCAGATCGTCGTCGGCCGCCCCGCCCCGCCGCCGGGCGCCGCCGCTCCCGGGGTGGCCGCCGCGAGCGGTCCCGTCAGCCTCAACACCGCCACCGCCGAGCAGTTGGACGCCCTGCCCGGGGTGGGCCCCGTGCTCGCCCGGCACATCATCGACTACCGCGGTCAGCACGGCGGCTTCACCTCCGTCGAGCAACTGCGCGACGTCAACGGCATCGGCGACCGCCGGTTCTCCGACCTCAAGCCGCTGGTCACCCCATGAGCGCGCCCGCGTCCCGCCCTGCGGTGCACGCGGCGGCCGCCTCACCGCGCGGCGCGTCGAACCCGCGTCAGGAGGGCCCGGCGGACCTGCGTCTGGTGGCGCCGGCCCTCGCCGCCTGGCTCGCCGCGGGCCTCGCCCTCGCCGTTCCGGGGCGAGCCGTGGTGGGGGCGTGCGCGGTGGCCGTCCTGGCGGCGTCGGCGTCCCTCGTCCGCCGGTGGACGACGGCGGCCACCGTGGTGCTCTGCGCGGCGGTGTCCGCGGCCGTGGCGGGGCTGCACGCCGCGGACCTGCACCGCGGCCCGCTGCCCGCCCTGGCGGCCGAACACGCGCACGCCAGGGTCGAGTTACGGCTGACCTCGGATCCCCGGCTGGTCCGCCCGCAGGTGCGCGGGGCCGTCCGGGCTCCGGACGCGGTGCTGGCGGAGGCCGAGGCCGTGCGTGTGGTGGCCCGGGGCGCGACGACGGCCGTCCGCACACCGGTCCTGCTGATCGCCCGGCAACCGGCCCGCACATGGCTGACGTTGCTGCCGGGGACGCGTGTCGACGCGCAGGCCCGGCTCGCCCCGGCGGCCGGTCCGGGCGACCGGGTCGCCGCGGTGCTGTCGGTCCGCGGGCCGCCCCGCGTCGTCGAACCGCCGGGCCGTGCGCAACGGGTGGCCGGCGGACTCCGGGCGGGGCTGCGCGAGGCCACCGAGTCACTGCCGCCCGACGCGCGGGCCCTGCTTCCCGGGCTGGTCGTCGGGGACACGTCCCGCATCCCGGTGGAGCTGCACGAGGCTTTCGAGGACACCGACCTGACCCATCTGACCGCGGTCAGCGGTTCCAACCTCTCCCTGGTACTGATCCTGCTGATCGGCCCGCCCGGCCTCGCCCTGCGCGCCGAGCGCGGCGGCCTGGCGCCCCGGCTGGCCCTCCCGCTCCGTGTGACGGCCGTGCTCGGGGGCGCCCTCACCGCGGCCTTCGTCGTCGTGTGCCGGCCTGACCCGAGCGTGCTGCGCGCCGCCGCCTGCGGACTGATCACGCTGCTGGCCATCGGCACGGGCCGTCGCCGCAGCCTGCTGCCCGCGCTGTGCGGGGCCGCCCTGCTCCTGCTCCTCCTCGACCCCTGGCTCGCCCGCTCCTACGGCTTCGCGCTGTCCGTGCTGGCCACCGGTGCGCTCCTGCTCCTCGCGCCGCGCTGGAGCGCCGCCCTGCGGAGGAGGCGGGTGCCGCCGCGCCTCGCGGAGGTCCTGGCCGCTTCGGCGGCGGCGCAGGCGGTGTGCGCGCCCGTGGTGGCGGTGCTGGCCGCCCACGTCAGCCTGGTCGCCGTGCCGTGCAACCTGCTGGCCGAACTCGCGGTGGGCCCGGCCACCGTGTTCGGTTTCGCCGCCCTGGCGGCGGCGCCGTTCGCCATGCCCGTCGCCAAGGCCCTCGCCTGGGTCGCCGGCTGGCCGGCCGGCTGGATCGCTTCGGTGGCCCGGCGCGGTGCCGCGCTGCCCGGGGCGACGGTCGACTGGCCCGGGACCTGGGCGGGCGCCCTGCTGCTGGCCGCCGTCACCGTCGTGGTGGTCGCGGCCGGGCGCCGGCTCCTGCGCCGCCCCTGGCTGTGCACCGCCGCCGCGCTGCTGCTCGTGGCCGCCCTCGTGCGCCCGGTGCCGCTGCCCCGCTCGGTGACGGGCTGGCCGCCGCCGGCCTGGCGGCTGGTGGCCTGCGACGTCGGCCAGGGCGACGCGCTGGTGCTCTCGGCGGGGGACGGCACCGCCGTCGTGGTCGACACCGGCCCGGAGCCCCGGCTCGTCGACCGCTGTCTGCGCTCCCTGGGGGTCACCGCCGTCCCGCTGCTCGTCCTCACCCACTTCCACGCCGACCACGTCGCCGGCCTGCCCGGGGTCCTGCGGGGGCGCTCCGTGGGCGCCATCGAGACCACCACCCTCGACGAACCGGCCGACCAGGCCGCCTTCGTCCGCCGCCAGGCGGCCGCCGCCCGGGTCCCCGTGCTGCGCGCGGCGCCAGGGGAGCGCCGCCGCCTGGGCCCCCTGGACTGGCGTGTGCTGTGGCCGGCCGCGCCCACCCTCCCCGCGGCCGCCGACGGCACCGCCGACGACGCCAACCCCAACGACGCCAGCGTCACCCTGCTGGTCCGCACGGCGGGGCTCAGCGTGCTCCTCCTCGGCGACCTGGAACCCGCCGCCCAGCGTGCGCTCCTGAGCGCTGTCCCCGACCTCCCGCCCGTCGACGTCCTCAAGGTCGCCCACCACGGCTCCGCCTACCAGGACCCGGCGCTCCTGGCCCGGCTCCGGCCCCGTCTGGCCCTGGTGAGCTGCGGCGCCGGCAACCCGTACGGGCATCCGTCGCCCCGCACCCTCGCCGCGCTGCGCGCCCAGGGCACCACCGTCCTGCGCACCGACCGGGACGGCCCGGTCGCCGTCCTGGGCGACCGGGAGGACCTGCGGGCGGCCGCGGGCGGTCCGTCGCCCGCCGCAGAGCGGGCCGTCCGGGGACGGCGAAGGGCCCGCGCCGGTGCGCGACCGGTACGGGCCCCAGGGGTGCCGGGGACGGGCGGCGGCTCAGACGTTCCCGAGGCCCATCTCCTCCTCGGGCACGGAGATCACCCACCGGGTGCTCTGCCGCGGCCGGAGGTAGCAGAGCCAGTAGGCGAGGGAGGCGGCGACGATCACCCCGGTGATCACCAGGTCCTTGGTGGTCTGCTGGGTCAGCACGTACGCCAGCACGACGACCAGCAGCAGTGGCACCGCGGGCCACAGGGGCATGCGCCAGGCCGCGCGCTTCCCGTGCCCGCCGCGGCGCGAACCGAGGGCCGCGAGGGCGACGACGACGTACATCGCGGCGACCGCGACACCGGTGACACCGCTCAGCGTCTCCACCGGCACGAAGCACAGCACCGCACCGGGCACGCCCACCGCGAGCGTCGCGATCCAGGGGGCGCCGAACCGCTTGCTCAGCGTGCCGAAGGCCCTGTTGACCGGGGCCGGCCAGGCGCGGTCCCGCGCGGAGGCGTAGAGCACCCGGGAGTTCTGGATGACCATCACGATGCCCGCGTTGACGATGGCGAGCGCGATGCAGAGGCTGATGAAGGTGCCGACCGCCGAGTTGCTCCAGCCCTGCACGAGGGCGGAAAGGTCCCCGGCCATCAGGGAGTTCATGTCGGGCGCGCCCAACGTGATCGCGATGGTCGGCACGATCACCACCAGCGCGCCGATGCCGAGCGTCCAGAGCACCGTCCGCGAGACCGTGCGCCGCGGGTTCTCCATCTCCTCGGACAGGTACACGGCGGTGCTGAAGCCCTGCAGCACGAAGAGCGCGATCGCCAGCCCCGCGATGATCGTGCCCGCCGTGACGGCCGTGCTCACCCCGTGCCCGGCCTCCGTCACCGGGTGGACCAGCACCGAGGCCGGCCGGGAGGTGTGGGAGAAGCCGAGGAAGGCCACGACCCCCGCCGCGACGACCTCCAGCACCAGGAAGATGCCCGTGATCCAGGCATTGGCCCGCAGGTCCAGCAGGCCCATGACGGTGGCGAGCAGCATGACGGCGGCGCCCGCGATCTTCGGGTCGATCTGCATGATCGGCGCGAGGTACTCGCCCGTGCCGAGCGCGATGATCGGCGGCACGATCATCACGACGATCAGGGAGAGCACGAACACGATCCATCCGGCCAGCCGGCCGATGAGCGTGCCGACCATCGCGTACTCGCCGCCCGCGCTCGGTATCAGCGTGCCGAGTTCCGAATAGCAGAAGGCGACCGCGATGCAGAGGACGGCCGCGACCACGATCGTCAGCGCCGTCCCGGTTCCCAGGTCGGCGAAGAGCGGGGGCACGATGACGAACAGCGAGGAGGCCGGGGTCAGGCACGACAGCGTCAGAAGCGTTCCGCCGACCACGCCGATCGACCGCCTGAGCGACTTCGGGGCCTCGACGGGCGGGGCGAGCGGCGAGTGCGGGGCCGTCGGCGGGTGGAGCGTGTCGGTCATGCGCGCATCCGATCGGGTCGGGCTTGAGGGGGCTACCGCCTCCGGTCCAGGGAAACACGAAGCGGAATGTTCATTTCCGCTTCCGAGGATGAAACCGCGCCCGTCAAGCCCGCGTCAAGAGTCTCCGGACAACGAAATCCGAAGATCAACTACCCCATGTCCGACGTAAAACCGGCAACTTCAGATCCAGTGCTGTGGATATCGACGCTCGGAGATCAGAATAGCCACACCCCTTCCTTCATCAGGTCCCGGTCCCGCATCTCGGTCGCCGTCCCCCAGGCCTGCACCCATTGCGGCCGGATCGCGTAGAACGCGTACGAAGGCCCGTCACCACGGGGATCCCACGCGGCCTTCGCCGCGAAGGCGTCGCCGACGCCTTCCGGCAGCCCCGCGAACTCCACGATCCGTGCCGTGCCGTCGACGAGCACCAGATCCCGGGTCTGTCCCAGGCTCAGCCGCACCCGCCCGGAGGCCGCCAGGTTCCGCCCGGTGGGATTCGTCCTCCGGGTGGCGAGCCACAGCTCCGTCCCGTCCCACCAGAAGGACAGCGGCACCAGGCACGGCACCCCCTGCCGGTCCGCCGTCGCCACCCACACGTCCTCGTCGTCCCTGAGCCGGGCCATCGCCCCGGCGTGCCGCTCGCGCAGTGTTCGAGTCATGCGGGCGAAGCTATCCGGGTCTGGCGCGGCCGTCGCGGATTCCCCAAGACTGCCGCCATGGACGCTTCCCAGGCCGACGCCTACCTCCGTCGCATCGGCGCCGCGCGCCCCCGGCGCCCCGACGCGGCGGCCCTCCACGAGCTGCAGGTGCGCCATCTCGTCGCCGTCCCCTTCGAGAACCTCTCCCTCCATCGGGGCGAGGGCGTCTCCCTGGACCCCAAGGCCCTCTACGACAAGCTCGTGACCGCCCGCCGGGGCGGCTTCTGCTACGAGGTCAACGGCGCCTTCGGCGCCCTCCTCACCGCCCTCGGCTACGAGGTCACGCCCTACGCCGCCCGCACCTTCGACGGCCGGCGCCTCGGCATCCCCTTCGACCACATGGCGCTGCACGTCCGCACCTGCGACGGCGCCGCCCTCCTCGCGGACGTCGGCTTCGGCCGCCACGCCCACCACCCGCTCGCCCTCACCCCCGACGTCGAACAGACCGACCCCGGCGGCGTCTTCCGCTTCACCGCCGCCGCCCACGGCGACCTCGACCTGCACCACGACGGCGAACCGGTCTTCCGCCTCGAGACCCGGCCGCGCGAGCTCGCCGACTTCGAGGTCGGCTCCTGGTACCAGCAGACCTCCCCGCACTCCCACTTCACACGGTCCCTGACCTGCTCCCGCCTCACCGAGGACGGCGGCCGGCTGACCCTGTCCGGCCGTGCGCTCATCACCACGGCCCCCGACGGCACCCGCCGGGAGGAGGCCCTCGGCACCGACGCCGCCGTCCTCGCCGCCTACCGCGACCGCTTCGGCCTCGCCCTGGACGAGGTCCCCGAGGTCCGCGCCCGGCCCGCGTGAACCGCCCGCTGCGGCTCAGGGCACCACCGCCGTGGCGGTGACCTCCACCAACTGGCCGGTGTACCCGAGGCAGCCGACCCCGAGCAGCGTCGACGTGTGGGGCCCCTCGCTCAGCCCCGAGTCCCGCACGACCTCCCAGACCCGCGACAGTTCGGCGGGGTCGGTGCCCACCACGTACACCGTGCTGGCGACGACGTGCCGCAGGGCGCTCCCCACGGCGCGCAGGGCCTCGTCGAGGTTGGCGACGACCTGACGCGCCTGGGCGACGGGATCGCCGGGGCCCACCAGGGCGCCCTGCGCGTCGAGCGGTACGGAACCGGCCATGAAGGCGAGCCGCTGTCCGGCCTCGACGACCGCTGCGTGCGCGTACCCGGGCGGCGGGAACAGGGTCGGGACGATCGTGCGCTGCACCACGGGGGCCTCCTGGCTCGTACCGGCTGACCCCGCGATCCTGCAGAGCCACCGGCGCGGACGCCACCGTGTTTCCGCGCCCCGCACCCCGCGCCCCGCGCCGCCCGCTGCCGCGGGGCCGGGAGCCCGCCGTGAAGTGCAACCACCGTGTCACGGCTTGTCCATGGCTCCGTCTCGGCACGCATGAAGGGCCGGGGGCCGTGGCAGGTTGACGGCATGACCATCATCGGCTGGATCGTACTGGGCCTGATCGCGGGCGCCATCGCGAAGATACTGCTCCCCGGGAAGGACCCGGGCGGCGTGGTCGGGACGACGCTGATCGGCATCGCGGGCGCGGTGGTCGGTGGCTGGCTCTCGGCGAAGTTCCTCGACCACCCCATCACCAAGGACTTCTACGACCTGCCCACGTGGGGCGCGGCCATAGGGGGCGCGCTCGTCCTCCTGATCATCTACCGCATCCTGTTCGGCGACTCCCGCCGCTGACCGCGGACGCGGCGGACGTGGCCGACGCGGGCAGCAGTTGCACGTCCTCCCGGCGCACGGACAGGGCCTGCGAGCGGCGCGGGTCCCACAGCCAGATCCAGTCCCCGGAGGCACCGAAGGACAGCACGGGGTGGTCGGCCGGCACCGGGCCGTTCTCCACCGGGAGGGGACCGTCACCGACGGGCACCACGCACATCAGGGTGCCGCGCACCCCGAAGTACGCCACCGGTGCGTGCCCCCGCCGCGCGGCGGAGGCCGCCTCCCCGGCGGCGCGGTCGGCGTCGCGGGCCCCGGCGAGGAGCGCGACGGCCGCGAAGGACGCCGAGAGCAGCACCGTGACGGCGACCAGGGCGAGGCGGTTGTCGCCCTTGGCGATGTGCACGTGCCGGAGCCAGCCCGCGACCGTCGTGAAGACCAGTACGAACCCCAGCGCCAGGCCCAGCGGTTCCGCGGCGGCCGCGTACGGCCACAGGTCCCCGGCGGAGCGCACGGAGCCCGAGGGGACGCCGAACCGGTCGAGGTAGGACGCCTGCATCAGCCGGCCGAGCCAGGTCGCCATGGACCACCCCACGGGCAGGGCGAGCGGCACCAGCCAGACCGCGTTGCGCGAGAACCACGAGTCGCGCAGGGCGAAGTACACCCCCGGCGCGCAGAAGGGGGCCACCACCGCGGGCCACCACAGCGGTCCCGCACCCGCCTCGGCGGCCGCCCAGCCCAGCAGCGCCGCCGCCGCGACGGCGACGGCCGCACGAGGCACCGCCCTGGACGCGCCACGGCCCGCCCGCGCGGCCGCACCGGCCACCGCCCTGGCCGCCGCCCTGGCCGCCGCCTCCTCCGTCTCGGGCGGCGCCGGCCGCAGTTCGAAGGACTCGGTGGTGAAGGCGGCGCCGCCCAGGGGCCGTTCGGCGACCTCCCGCTCGACCGCCTCACGGGTCAGCCCGGCCGGTAGCCGCAGCAGCCGGTGCGCGCCGCGCCCGCCGAGTGCGGCCCGCCACCGGGCGAGCCGGTCACGCGGTCCGGTGCCCGTCCCGGGACGGCGGACGATGCGGTACTCGGTCCGCGGGTCCTCGGGCCGGAGCAGCAACGCCACGTCCCGGACCCACAGTCCGAGCTGATGGGTCCTCGCCAGCCGCTCCACGGCCCCGCACGCGGCCCTCTCGGCCCGCCAGCGGGAGCCGCCCAGCCGTACCTCGACGACGAGCGCGACCCGGCCGCCGCCCGCCGTGGCCGGGGCGTCCTCACGGGCGGCCCGGCGTACCGTCCAGCCCCGTGCCTCCATCAGCCCCTGCACGAGGGCGAGCTCGTCGGGATGGTCGACGGCCTCGACCAGGAGGCGTACGCGCTGGTTGAACGGGACGGCCGGGAGCGGCCCGGCCGTCCCCGGGGGCTCCGTCCCCGGCTCCTGCGCGCGGCGGCGCTGGGTGGGGACGCGCAGCGGCACGGCCTAGTCCTCCTCCTCGAGCCAGCCCTCGAACTCCTCCGCCAGGTCGTTCAGGGCGGCGGGGTCCAGTTCCTCGTCCTCGTCGTTGATGACGACGAGCCACTGGGCGTCCTCGGCGTCGTCCTCGCCGGCGAGCGCGTCGCGGACGAGTTGGGGACGGTGGGGCAGGTCGAAGCGCTCGCTGGCTTCGTCGGCGGCCTCCTCCGCGGCATCGCGGTCGGGGAGGACGAGCACATGTCTGACGTCGGTCACCGGGACATTGTGTCGGACCCGCGTGGGATGCTGGACCGCGATGGCCAGGAACAGTACGACAGACAGCCCGCTCGCCCCCGTGACGCTTGCGGTGGGGCAGGAGGACCTGCTCCTCGACCGCGCCGTACGGGAGGTCGTGCAGGCGGCGCGGGCCGCCGACGCCGACACCGATGTGCGCGACCTCACCCCGGACGCGCTCCAGCCGGGCACCCTGGCGGAGCTCACCAGCCCCTCGCTCTTCTCCGAGCGCAAGGTCGTGGTCGTACGGAACGCGCAGGACCTGTCCGCGGACACCGTCAAGGACGTCAAGGCCTACCTGGAGGCCCCGGCCGAGGAGATCACCCTCGTCCTGCTGCACGCGGGCGGCGCCAAGGGCAAGGCCCTGCTGGACGCGGCGCGCAAGGCCGGTGCGCGCGAGGTGGCCTGCCCGAAGATGACCAAGCCGGCCGACCGGCTGGCCTTCGCCCGGCAGGAGTTCCGCACCCTGGGCCGGTCCGCGACCCCCGAGGCGTGCCAGTCCCTGGTGGACGCCATCGGCAGCGACCTGCGGGAGCTGGCGAGCGCCTGCGCCCAGCTCGCCGCCGACGTGGAGGGCGCGATCGACGCGGCGGTGGTCGCCCGTTACTACACCGGCCGGGCCGAGGCGACCGGCTTCGAGGTCGCCGACCTCGCGGTGACCGGCCGCGCCGCCGAGGCGCTGGAGCGGCTGCGGTGGGCGATCGCGGTCGGGCAGCCGCTGCCCGGCATCACCTTCGCGCTCGCGTCGGGCGTCCGGGCCATCGGCAAGCTGGCCTCGGCCCCGCGCGGCGCCCGTCCCGGGGACCTGGCCCGCGAGCTGGGGATGCCGCCGTGGAAGATCGACCGGGTCCGCCAGCAGATGCGCGGCTGGTCCGGTGACGGCGTCTCCGCGGCCCTGCGCGCGGTCGCCGAGGCCGACGCCGCGGTCAAGGGCGGCGGCGCGGACCCGGCCTACGCCCTGGAGAAGGCGGTCGTCGCCGTCGCGCGGGCCGCACGGTCCCGCTGAGCTCCGCCCGGCCGCGCACGCCCATGCCGAAGGGCCCCGTACCGGGGAGGTACGGGGCCCTTCGGAAGCCGCACCCGCGTGGCGAACGCAGGCCGCGTGCGGCCGGTGGATCGGGGGTGCCGGTGCAGGAGCGGGTGAGAGGGACCGCTGTGTCCTCGCCGGCGGGTACCGCTACGGGAAGGTTCAGCCCTGGAGGGCCGCCACCTTGAGGGCCAGCGCCGACTTCTTGTTGGCGGCCTGGTTCTTGTGGATGACGCCCTTGCTCACGGCCTTGTCGAGCTTCTTGGAGGCGAGGCGCGCGGCCTCGGTCGCCTTCTCGACGTCGCCGGTGGCCACGGCCTCACGGGTGCGACGGATGGCGGTCTTGAGCTCGGACTTGACGGCCTTGTTGCGCAGGCGCGCCTTCTCGTTGGTCTTGTTGCGCTTGATCTGGGACTTGATGTTCGCCACGAAAGAGCCTTCTCAGGTGTGATCTGATGGGGTTCGCGCCTCGGGTAGAGGGCACGAGACGCGACTGCCCAGGTTAGCAGTCGGCCGCTGCGCCGCCCAAACCGGTGGCCGGCGGCGGGTCCCGCGGCCCTTCCCGCACCGCCCGGCACGGCCGTGGGCCCCGGCCATGGGACTATGGGAGCCATACGTATCGATCCGACCAGAGGCGACAGGCGCCTCAAGAGACAGGACCCTGCGTGCCCGCGACCCCTTCGAACGTGCCGGAGCCGAGCCGTACCGACCCGGCGCTGATCCGCAATTTCTGCATCATCGCGCACATCGACCACGGCAAGTCGACCCTTGCCGACCGGATGCTCCAGCTGACCGGTGTGGTGGATCAGCGGCAGATGCGCGCCCAATACCTCGACCGGATGGACATCGAGCGCGAGCGCGGCATCACGATCAAGTCCCAGGCCGTCCGTCTGCCCTGGGCGCCCACCGAGGGCGCCGGTCAGGGGAGGACGCACATCCTGAACATGATCGACACCCCGGGGCACGTGGACTTCACCTACGAGGTCTCCCGGTCGCTCGCGGCCTGTGAGGGCACGGTCCTGCTGGTCGACGCCGCCCAGGGCATCGAGGCGCAGACGCTGGCCAACCTCTACCTGGCGATGGAGAACGACCTCACCATCGTCCCGGTGCTGAACAAGATCGACCTGCCGGCCGCGCAGCCCGAGAAGTTCTCCGAGGAACTGGCCAACCTCATCGGCTGCGACCCCTCCGACGTGCTGAAGGTCTCGGCCAAGACCGGCCTCGGCGTCGAGGCGTTGCTGGACCGCGTGGTGGAGACCGTTCCGGCCCCGGTCGGCGTCGCCGACGCGCCCGCCCGCGCGATGATCTTCGACTCGGTCTACGACTCCTACCGCGGTGTCGTCACCTACGTCCGGGTCGTCGACGGCCAGCTCAGCAAGCGCGAGCGCATCAGGATGATGTCGACCGGCGCGACCCACGAGCTGCTGGAGATCGGCACCAACTCGCCCGAGATGCTGTCGGCCGACGGCCTCGGCGTCGGCGAGGTGGGCTACCTGATCACCGGCGTGAAGGACGTCCGCCAGTCCAAGGTGGGTGACACGATCACCCAGCAGAACAAGGGCGCCACCGAGGCCCTGGGCGGCTACAAGGACCCCAAACCGATGGTGTTCTCGGGCCTCTACCCGCTGGACGGCTCGGACTACCCGGAGTTGCGCGACGCGCTGGACAAGCTCCAGCTCAACGACGCCGCCCTGGTGTACGAGCCGGAGACCTCCGCGGCCCTCGGCTTCGGTTTCCGCGTCGGCTTCCTCGGCCTGCTCCACCTGGACGTGATCCGCGAGCGGCTGGAGCGCGAGTTCGGTCTCGACCTGATCGCGACGGCCCCCAACGTGGTCTACCGCGTGGTGATGGAGGACGGCGCCGAGCACGTCGTCACCAACCCCAGCGAGTTCCCCGAGGGCAAGATCTCCGAGGTGTACGAGCCGGTGGTGCGGGCCACGATCCTGGCGCCCACCGAGTTCATCGGCGCGATCATGGAGCTCTGCCAGACCCGGCGCGGCTCGCTGCTCGGCATGGACTACCTCTCCGAGGACCGGGTGGAGATCCGCTACACCCTGCCGCTCGCCGAGATCGTCTTCGACTTCTTCGACCAGCTGAAGTCCAAGACCCGCGGTTACGCCTCCCTGGACTACGAGCCCACCGGCGAGCAGACCTCCAGCCTGGTCAAGGTCGACATCCTGCTGCACGGCGACAAGGTGGACGCCTTCTCGGCGATCACGCACAAGGACGCGGCGTACGCCTACGGTGTGCGGCTCGTCGCCAAGCTGCGCGAGCTCATCCCGCGGCAGGCCTTCGAGGTGCCCATCCAGGCGGCCATCGGCTCCCGGGTCATCGCCCGCGAGACCATCCGCGCCATCCGCAAGGACGTCCTCGCCAAGTGCTACGGCGGTGACATCTCGCGTAAGCGGAAGCTGCTGGAGAAGCAGAAGGAGGGCAAGAAGCGGATGAAGATGGTCGGTTCCGTGGAGGTGCCGCAGGAGGCCTTCATCGCGGTGCTCTCCAGCGACGAGGGCGCGGCCAAGAAGAAGTAGCCGGCGCGGGCCGGCCGACGCGGCCCAACCGGGCGCACAGGAAGGGCGCTTGTCCGATTACCGGGCAGGCGCCCTTTCGTATGAGCGGTCCGGCATTCGGGTGATTGGCAAAAACCCCGGCCCGCGCGGTTTCTGCCGGGAGTCCCCGACGTTACTCATCGTGACAGCGGCGAAAGGCGCCGCTGTGGAAGGGGAATGTGAAGTGAAGTACTCGAAGGCCGCGGCCGTCGTCGCCGGTTCCGTGATCGCGCTGGGCGCCGCCGGTGCCGCCGCGTCCCCCGCCTTCGCCGGGGAGGCCCTCCCGCTCGGCAACGGGCCGATGAAGATCCTGGACGCCAAGGACGAGGTCGCCAAGACCGGTCTGAAGGCGGTCACCGGCAAGACGGGCGAGCTGCTCGGCGGCGCGGGCAAGACCGGGGGCACCAAGGGCATGATCGGCGGTCTGCCCATCGGCGGCTGAGCGCCGCGTTCCCCGCGGTGCCGCCGGTGGGTGGCCGGAGCGGTGGCCGGAAGGCGGGCTCCCCGGATTCCGGGAGGGCCCGCCGTTATGTGTAGGTGCCATCCGCTGGTCGTCACGGTTGCATCGCGGTGGCCGCGGCCCCTTACCAAGCGGGCGCCGATTCCCTACTCTGATCACCACTCGGTAGTTACTCACGAGTCACCCAGCTAAGAGGCGGGCCCCCGGAGGTTGTCGTGACCGACACGCAGACTTTGATCGAGAACCGGCCGCCCTCCGTGGCGAACCTGTTCCTGGAGCGCGTCGAGGCGACGCCGGACGCCGAGGCCTACCGCTTCCCGGTGGCGTCGGACGGTGGTGCCGAGTCCTGGAGGTCGCTCACCTGGAAGCAGGCCGCGGACCGGGTCCACGCCGTCGCCGCGGGCCTGATGGACCTGGGTGTCCGCCCCGAGGAGCGGGTGGCCATCGCCTCCGCCACCCGGGTCGAGTGGATCCTGGCCGACCTCGGCGTGCTCTGCGCCGGCGCGGCGACCACCACCGTCTACCCGACCACCAACGCCGACGAGACGGCCTTCATCCTGGCCGACTCCGGCAGCCGGGTGCTGATCGCCGAGAACGCCGTGCAGCTGGCCAAGGCCGTCGAGCGCCGCGCCGAGCTGCCGGAGCTCGCGCACGTCGTGGTGGTCGACGCGGAGGGCGCCGACCTCGGGGACGACGGATGGGCGCTGTCGCTGACGGAGCTGGAGCAGCGCGGCAAGGTCTACCTGGAGAAGAACCCCGAGGCCGTCCGCAAGACCGTGGGCGAGATCACCAAGGACCAGCTGGCCACCCTCATCTACACCTCCGGCACGACCGGCCGCCCCAAGGGCGTACGGCTGCCGCACGACTGCTGGGCGTACATGGCCCGCGCGATCCAGGCGAACGGGCTCCTGGAGGCGGACGACGTCCAGTACCTCTGGCTGCCGCTGGCGCACGTCTTCGGCAAGGTGCTCACCGCCGGGCACATCACCATCGGCCACGTGACGGCCGTCGACGGCCGGGTCGACAAGATCATCGAGAACCTGCCGGTGGTGCAGCCCACCTACATGGCGGCCGTCCCGCGCATCTTCGAGAAGGTCTACAACGGCGTCGCCGCCAAGGCCCGGGCCGGCGGCGCGGCCAAGTACCGGATCTTCAAGTGGGCCGCCGAGGTCGCCCGCGAGTACGCCAAGGCCACCCAGGACAACCGCCGCCGCACCGGCAACGCGAGCGCGCCCTTCGGCCTCGCCGCCAAGCACGCCGTCGCCGACCGCCTGGTGTACGCCAAGCTCCGCGACGCCTTCGGCGGCAAGCTGCGTGCCTGCGTCTCCGGCTCCGCCGCCCTCTCCCCGGAGATCGGCTACTTCTTCTCCGGCGCCGGCATCCACATCCTGGAGGGCTACGGCCTGACCGAGTCCAGCGCCGCCAGCTTCGTCAACCCCGGCGAGGCCTACCGGACCGGCACGGTCGGCAAGCCGCTGCCCGGCACCGAGGTCCGCATCGCCGAGGACGGCGAGATCCTGCTGCGCGGCCCCGGCATCATGCAGGGCTACCACGGGCTGCCCGAGAAGACGGCCGAAGTGCTGGAGTCGGACGGCTGGTTCCACACCGGTGACATCGGGGAGCTCTCCGCGGACGGGTACCTCACCATCACCGACCGCAAGAAGGACATCATCAAGAACTCGAACGGCAAGTACATCGCGCCCGCCGCGGTGGAGGGCCAGTTCAAGGCGGCCTGCCCGTTCATCAGCAACATCCTGGTGATCGGCGCCGACCGCAACTTCTGCACCGCCCTGTTCGCCCTGGACGAGCCCACCATCCTCGGCTGGGCGAAGGAGAACGGGCTGGAGGGCAGGGGCTACGCGGAGGTCGTCGGCTCCGAGCAGGTTCGGGCCCTGATGGACGGCTACGTGCGGCGGGTCAACGAGGAGCTGCAGCGCTGGCAGCAGATCAAGACCTTCCGCATCCTGCCGCGCGACCTGGACGTCGAGCACGGCGACCTCACGCCGAGCCTGAAGCTCAAGCGGCCCGTCGTGGAGCGGGAGTTCAAGGACCTGATCGACGACATGTACGCCGGCACGCGGGAGGACTGAGCGGGAGGACCGAGCGGGCCGACCGGCGGGCGGCAGGACCCGGGCGGCCCCGCCCCCTCAGTCGCCCGCCCGGGGGCCCGGCAGGTCCACGCCGTGCAGCGCGCGTTCCAGCCGGGCCACGCGCCGGGCCAGCGCGGCGACGTCCGGGCGGCCGTCGGCGGCGAGTTGCCGTTCGACGGCCGCGAGGCGCTGCTCGATCGCCTCCAGCCGGTCCCGGTCGCGCGCCAGCAGTGCCCGCAACTGGCGGGTCTTGTGGTGCAGTTCGAGGAAGACGGTCACCTTCGCCCGCAGCACCCACGGGTCGAAGGGCTTGGTCAGGTAGTCCGCCGCGCCGGTGGCGTAGCCGCGGAAGGCGAAGGTGGTGTCCAGGTCGTTCCCGGTCAGGAAGATGATCGGGATGTCCTTGGTCTGGTCGAGGCGCTTGATGTTCGCCGCGGTCTCGAAGCCGTCCATGCCGGGCATCAGGACGTCCAGCAGCACCACCGCGAACTCCTGGCGCAGCAGCGCCTTCATCGCCTCCTCCCCGGAACGGGCCCGTACCAGCGGCTGGTCCAGGATGCCGAGGACGGCCTCCAGGGCGACCAGGTTGTCCTCCATGTCGTCGACGAGGAGGATGCCCGCCTTCCCCGTGACCGTGCCGGTGCGGCCCGTCGTCACGACGCGGGCCCCGCGGGGTCGTCGGAGCCGCCCGGGCCGCCGGGACCTGGGCGGGCCCGCCCGTCGTCCCGTCCCGCCCCGGGGTCGAGCAGCAGGTGCGCCACGTGCAGCAACCGGTCCACGTCCACCGGTTTGGGCACGTAGTCGCTGGCGCCGCAGGCGATGGAGCGTTCGCGGTCGCCCGGCATCGCCTTCGCCGTCAGGGCGATGATCGGCAGCGCGGCGAAGCGCGGGGTGCGGCGGATGGCCTCGATCGTCTCGTACCCGTCCATCTCGGGCATCATGATGTCCATCAGCACCAGGGCGACGTCGGGGTTCCGCTCCAGGGTCTCGATGCCCTCGCGGCCGTTCTCCGCGTACAGGACGGGCATCCCGATCCGGCCGAGGACGTGCGTGAGGGCGAAGACGTTGCGGATGTCGTCGTCGACGATGAGCACGCGGTTGCCGGCCAGGACCCGGCCGGCGAGGCCGTCCCGCCACTCGTCGATCCGGTTCGAGGTGGGCCAGGTGGCGTCCGGCGGGACCACGCAGGTGCCGGCGCCCGTCACGGCGCCCGCGTCCGGCGTCCGGCGATCGGCGTCGTACGCCGTGGCCGCCGGCGCCGGGCAGCCCTCGGCCTCGTGCGGGGCGTCCGCCGGGCCGTGCTGCGGCTCGGGCTCGCCGGCGCCGCCGTGGCCCGCGTACACCGCCGGGACGTAGAGCGTGAAGGTGCTGCCCCGGCCGGGCCGGCTCTCGGCGACGATGCGGCCGCCGAGCAGCCCCGCGATCTCCCGGCTGATGGACAGGCCCAGCCCGGTGCCGCCGTACTTGCGGTTCGTCGTCCCGTCCGCCTGCTGGAAGGCCTCGAAGATCACCGGCAGCTTGTCGCCGGGGATGCC
Organism: Streptomyces sp. NPDC005722; assembly: GCF_040630935.1. NCBI lineage: Bacteria > Bacillati > Actinomycetota > Actinomycetes > Kitasatosporales > Streptomycetaceae > Streptomyces > Streptomyces sp. NPDC005722. Next base: position 104,314 of record NZ_JBEXYN010000008.1, on the reverse strand, counting down.
TATGCCGGTGTCGCGCACCGCGAAGGCGATCAGGTCGTCGGCGCCCTCGCAGCGCGACACCCGCAGCTCCACCCGCCCCTGGGAGGTGAACTTGATCGCGTTGGAGAGCAGGTTGCGCAGCACCTGCTGCAGCCGCTGCTCGTCCGAGAACATCTCGCGGGGCACGTCCTCGCCCACGGTGACGTCGAACGTGAGGCCGCGGTCCAGGGTCACCGGCCGGAAGGTGGCGTGCACGTAGTCGAGCAGCTTGATCAGCGGCAGCTTCTTGGGGCGGACGTCCATCCGCCCCGCCTCGATCTTCGACAGGTCCAGGATGTCGTTGATCAGCTGCAGCAGGTCCGAGCCGGAGCGGTGGATCGTGGTCGCGAAGTGCACCTCCTGCTCCGACAGGTGCCCGTCCGGGTTGTCCGCCAGCAGCCGGGCGAGGATCAGCAGCGAGTTGAGCGGAGTGCGCAGCTCGTGCGACATGTTGGCCAGGAACTCCGACTTGTACTGCGAGGAGGTGGCCAGCAGGGCCGCCTTCTCCTCCAGTTCGGCGTTGGAGCGCTGCAGCTCGCCCTGCTGCCGCTGGAGTTCGTCCGAGCGCTCCTGGAGCTGCTGGGCGAGCCGCTGCGACTTCGACAGCAGCGACTCCGTGCGGGAGTTGGCGATGATCGTGTTGATCGCCACGCCGATGGTGCTGACGAACTGGTCGAAGAAGGCCAGGTGGACGTCGGAGAAGCGGGAGAAGGAGGCCAGCTCGATGACGCCGAGCAGCTCGTCCTCGAAGAGGATGGGGATGATCACGACGCTGGCCGGGGCGGCCTCGCCGAGACCCGAGCTGATCGTGATGTAGTCCGGCGGCGTCTCCTCCAGGAGGATGCGCTTCTTCTCCATCGCGGCCTGCCGCACCAGCCCGTGGCCGGGCATGCCCGGGGTGTCCACCGTGGCGCCCTGCGCCGAGCCGTACCCCGCGATGAAGGCCAGCCCGCGCGGCGCCCGCGGCTGGGCGGTGCCGCACCGGGCGGCCTCCGTCTCTGCCAGGAAGAACGCCCCGTACTGGGCGTTCACCAGCGGGGTCAGCTCGCGCAGGATGAGGTCGGCGACCTCCATCAGGTCGCGGTGCCCCTGCATCAGGCCCGCCAGGCGGGCCAGGTTGGACTCCAGCCAGTCCTTGGCGCGGGTCGTCTCGCGCAGGTTGGCCACCATCAGGTTGACGTTGTTCTTCAGCTCGGCGACCTCGCCCTGCGCCTCGACCGCGATGCTGCGCGACATGTCGCCCTGGGCGACCGCGGAGGCCACCTCGGCGATGGCCCGCACCTGGGTGGTGAGGTTGGAGGCCAGCTCGTTCACACCCGTCGTCAGGCGCTTCCACGTGCCGTACACGCCCTCCACCCGGGCCTGGCCGCCCAGCTGGCCCTCGCTGCCCACCTCGCGGGCGACCCGGGTCACCTCCGAGGAGAAGGAGGACAGCGTGTCCACCATCGTGTTGATGGTCGTCTTCAGCTCCAGGATCTCCCCGCGCGCGTCCACGTCGATCTTCTTCGACAGGTCGCCCTGGGCGACGGCGGTGGCGACCTGGGCGATGTTGCGGACCTGGGAGGTCAGGTTGTCGGCCATGAAGTTGACGTTGTCGGTGAGGTCCTTCCAGACGCCGGAGACGCCGCGGACCTGGGCGCGGCCGCCGAGCCGGCCCTCGGTGCCGACCTCGCGGGCGACCCGGGTCACCTCGTCGGCGAAGCCGCGGAGCTGGTCGACCATCGTGTTGATGGTGTCCTTGAGCTCCAGGATCTCGCCGCGGGCGTCGACCGTGATCTTCTTCGACAGGTCGCCGTTCGCCACCGACGTGGTCACCTGGGCGATGTTGCGGACCTGGGAGGTGAGGTTGGACGCCATGAAGTTGACGTTGTCGGTGAGGTCCTTCCAGACCCCGGAGACACCGCGGACCTGGGCCTGACCGCCGAGGTTGCCCTCGGTGCCGACCTCGCGGGCCACGCGCGTCACCTCGTCGGCGAAGGCGGAGAGCTGGTCGACCATCGTGTTGATGGTGTCCTTGAGCTCCAGGATCTCGCCCTTGGCCTCCACGGCGATGGTCTTGCCGAGGTCGCCCTGGGCGACGGCGGTGGCGACCTGGGCGATGTTGCGGACCTGGGAGGTCAGGTTGTCGGCCATGAAGTTGACGTTGTCGGTGAGGTCCTTCCAGACCCCCGAGACGCCGCGGACCTGGGCGCGGCCGCCCAGTTGGCCCTCGGTGCCGACCTCGCGGGCGACCCGGGTCACCTCGTCGGCGAAGGCCGAGAGCTGGCCGACCATCGTGTTGATCGTCGACTTCAGCTGCAGGATCTCCCCCTGCGCGTCGACCGTGATCTTCTGCGAGAGGTCGCCGTTGGCGACCGCCGTCGTCACCTGGGCGATGTTGCGGACCTGGGAGGTGAGGTTGGACGCCATGAAGTTGACGTTGTCCGTGAGGTCCTTCCAGACCCCCGAGACGCCGCGGACCTGGGCGCGGCCGCCCAGTTGGCCCTCGGTGCCGACCTCGCGGGCGACCCGGGTCACCTCGTCCGCGAAGGCCGAGAGCCGGTCCACCATGGTGTTCACGGTGAGCTTGAGTTCCAGCAGCTCACCGGTCGCCTCGACCGTCACCTGGCGGGTCAGGTCGCCCCGCGCCACCGCCGTCGTCACCAGCGCGATGTCGCGCACCTGGGCGGTCAGCCGGGCGGCCATCGTGTTGACCGCCTCGGTCACGTCCCGCCAACTGCCGGACAGCCCCCGCACCTTGGCCCGGCCGCCGAGCCGGCCGTCGGTGCCGACCTCGCGGGCCACCCGGGTCACCTCGCCGGTGAACAGCGACAGCTGGTCCACCATGCGGTTGACCGCCCGGCCGAGCCTGCGCACGTCCCCGCGCAGCGGCCGGTTGCCGTCGTGCAGGTCCACCCGCTGGGTCAAGTCGCCGCCCGCCACGGCGTCCAGCACGCGGGTGGCGTTGGCCGCCGGGATGACCAGCGCGTCGATCAGGGAGTTCGCCGCCTGCACGCTCACCGCCCAGGAGCCCTGCCCCGGGCTCTCCGCGAGCCGCTCGTCCAGCCTGCCCCGGCGTACGACCTCCCGCTTGACCCGGCCCAGTTCGGCCGTGAAGTGCTGCTCCCGGGCGACGATCCGGTTGAACGTTCCGGCGAGTTCCGCCAGCACCCCCTCCGTCCCGTCGGCCAGCCGCACCCGGAAGTCGCCGTCGCACAGCGAGCGCATCGCCGTGAGCAGCGGCCGCAGTTCCGCCGCGCGTATCCACTCACCGTCCGGCGGCGGGTCGACGACACGCGGACGCGCGGGAGCCGTGGTTTTCGGGGCGGGAACAGCCGATTTAAGAGCCATGACGGCCTTCTTCGGTGACTCGGCGCTTATGAGCGCGCTCAGTCTGTCACGCTGTCCGTGCCGTTAAGGGCGCAATGCCGGATCTGCTCGGGAGCCGCACAGTGGGGCCAGAGTCCATGCCACGGGAGTTCGTCTCCCGTACCAGCCTGCCCGGCAACCAGCTGGCGGCCTCCGCGGCACGGAGGTTCGTCCGCGCCGCGCTGGCCGAGTGGACCGCGGAGGAACCCTGGCCGGCCGAGAGCGTCGGGGACCACCTCGTGGACGACGCCGTGCTGCTCGTGAGCGAGCTCGTCACGAACGCGGTCATCCACGCCGGCACCACCGTCGAGCTGCTCTGCCGGCTGGAGGGCGCGGCGTACGGCGGCCGCGAGGAGGACGGCCTCGTCGTCGAGGTCTCCGACCACCACCCCGCCCGGGTCGTCCGCGACCGCGCGGAACTCGCCCGCGAGGGCCGCGACGGCGGGCGCGGGCTGCAGCTCGTCGCCGCGCTCTCCGAGGAGTGGGGCATCACCTACCGGCGCGACCTCAAGACCATCTGGTGCCGCCTGGCCACCGACCGCGCACCCGGGCAGACGCCCCCGCCCGAGGCCGACCGCGCCCTGCTGTGCGGGCTGCGCGCCACCGAGATCCTCGCGCCGACGGCCTCCCGCCTGCCGCGGCGGCACGAGAGCGAGTGGATCAACCGCGGCTCGCTCTCCTTCCTCGCCGAGGCCTCCGACCTGCTCGCCGGGCAGCTCGACGAGGACATGGTCGCCTCCCTCGCCGGGCAGCTGCTCGTGCCCCGGCTCGCCGACTGGTGCGCCGTCTGGCTCTCCGGGGACGGGCCCGAGGGCGCCGAGCCGCGCCTGGCGCGCGTCTGGCACGCGGCGGAGAGCCGCATCGACGGGCTGCGCATGGTGCTGGAGAAGGAACCCCCACCGCCCGGCGGCCGCGCCGGCGCCGTGCCCTGGCCGTGGCCCGCCACGGGCCAGGGCGCGGACGCGTTCGGCGCGGCGCTGGCGTGCCCCCTGGTCACCGGCGGTCGCAGCCACGGCACGCTGCTGCTCGGGCGCACCGGGCTGACGCGCTTCCCCGACGAGGTCGTCGGCCTCGTCGAGGACTTCGCGCGCCGCGTCGCGCTCGCGGTGGGCACCGCCCGCCAGTACGCGCGGCAGGCCATGATCAGCCGGGTCCTGCAGCGCGGCCTGCTGCCCGCGGGGCTGGGCGCGGTGCCGGGCGTCGACACGGCCGTCGTCTACGAGCCCACGCGTGCGGACGTCGTCGGCGGCGACTTCTACGACCTCTTCCCGGCGGGCGGCGGCCGCTGGTGCTTCGCCCTCGGCGACGTCCAGGGCAACGGCCCCGAGGCGGCAGCGGTCACCGGGCTCGCCCGGCCCGTCATGCGGCTCCTCGCGCGCGAGGGCTACGGCGTCGCGGAGGTCCTCGACCGGCTCAACCGGGCCCTCGCGGACGAGGCCGCGGCGGCCACGCTCGGCGACGCGCTCGGGCCGGGGTGGGACGTGGGGCCGCGCTTCCTGTCCCTGCTGTACGGGGAGATCGTGCCGGAAGGGGCTGGGCCGGGGGCCGGACCGGGGGTGGGTGGCCCGGGTGGTGCCTTGTGCACGCTGGCCAGTGCCGGGCACCCCCTTCCGCTGCTCCTCACCGGCGGCGGCGCGGTACGGCCCGCGGCGGTGCCGCAGATACTGCTGGGGATCACGGACGACGCGCGGTACCGCAGCGAATCGTTCCGGCTGGCTCCCGGGGACACGCTGCTGTGCGTCACGGACGGGGTGACCGAGCGGCGCAACGGGAGCCGGCAGTTCGACGACGACGACGGGCTCGCGGCCGTGCTGGCGGCTTGCGCCGGGCTCGGGGCGGCGGGGGTGGCGGAGCGGATCCGGCGGGCGGTGCACGAATACGACGTGGCGCCGCCGGACGACGATCTCGCGGTGCTCGTGCTTCAGGCCCAGTGAGGGGCGCTACGCGGTGCCGGGTCGTTGGTTGCGGCCTGTTGTCGTGTGCGGGTTGTGTGTGGCTGCGGTTGAGGTTTCTCCCCCACCCTCCCTCCCGATTGCCCGGCGCGATTGGTGCGGGCGTGCGCTCTGTGACTGGGTGGGCCGGGGGCGGGGCCTCCGGGGTGGGCATTCTGTACCGCATATTTATGTGCATGGCGGGCAGCACTCGTCGGTGCCGTCTCTGCCGCACATCAAATACACGTCAGCGTCCAGAACGCCCACCCTCCCCCAGCCTTCGGCTGGGGGTGCCCCCAACTCCCCCACCCCCTCCGCCGGTTCCGCGGCCAACGGCCGGTGGGTGGTCAGAAGGCAGCCCGGGGCACCGCACCTGTCCGACGCACCCCCAACGGGACACCCTGCGCCCGCACAAGGGCAAGGGGGTGTGGCGGGGTGCTCCCCCTGACCGAAGGCTGGGGGATGCGGGCGACAGACCCGGTGCCGAATGATGCGGGGCTGGAACCGCGGGGCCGTGGGGCAAGTGAGCGGTTCGGGGCGCCCCCGGGCTGCCCTCACACCCCCACCGGCCGTTGTGCGCCCATACCTCGGGAGGGGGTGTGTCGGGGCGCGCCCGGAAACGACGAGCGGTTAAGTGCGGTGCCGAATGATGTTGACGTAAACCGCGAGCGTTGAGGACGTGCGCCGGCGCGGCGCCGACCCCAACACACGGTGCGAGGCCCGCACCAATCGCGCCGGGCAATCGGGCGGGAGGGCGGGTGGACGCCCGCCGCAGGCGCAACGGACCCGCACACACTCCACTGGGCAGCCCGGCGCAGCCGCCCGCAGGCGCACACAACGTGCACGCAAGCAACCAGGTGGCCCGGCGCAGCCGCCCGCAGGCGCACACAACGTGCACGCAAGCAACCAGGTGGCGCGGCGCAGCCGCCCGCAGGCGCAACGGACCCGCACACACTCCACCGGGCAGCCCGGCGCAGCCGCCCCCGGAGGGGATGGCGGACAATGGGGGGCATGCCATCCGTACTGCCCGACGGGGAGCCGATGCCCGAGGACGGCGCGCTCCCGCCGACCGCCCTGCGCGACGCGCAGTCCCGCCCGCTGGGGTTCTACCTGCACGTCCCGTACTGCGCCACCCGCTGCGGCTACTGCGACTTCAACACGTACACCGCCGCCGAGCTGCGCGGCACCGGCGGGGTGCTCGCCTCCCGGGAGAACTACGCCGACACCCTGGTCGACGAGATCCGGCTGGCCCGCAAGGTGCTGGGCGACGACCCCCGGCGCGTGGAGACCGTGTTCGTCGGCGGCGGGACGCCGACGCTCCTGCCGGCGGCGGACCTGGCGCGGATGCTGGGGGCGATCCGGGACGAGTTCGGCCTGGCGGAGGGCGCGGAGGTCACGACGGAGGCGAACCCGGAGTCCGTGGACCCGGCGTACCTGGAGGAACTGCGGGCCGGGGGGTACACGCGGGTCTCGTTCGGGATGCAGAGCGCCCGGCCGCACGTGCTGCAGGTGCTGGACCGGCGGCACACGCCGGGCCGCCCGGAGGAGTGCGTGGCGGAGGCGCGGGCGGCCGGGTTCGAGCACGTCAACCTGGACCTGATCTACGGCACGCCCGGGGAGTCGGACGACGACTGGCGGGCGTCGCTGGACGCCGCGATCGCCGCGGGGCCGGACCATGTGTCGGCGTACGCGCTGATCGTGGAGGAGGGCACGCAGCTGGCGCGCAGGATCCGGCGCGGCGAGGTGCCGATGACGGACGACGACGTGCACGCGGACCGCTACCTGATCGCGGAGGAGCGCCTGGCGGCGGCCGGGTACGGCTGGTACGAGGTGTCGAACTGGGCGACCTCGCAGGAGGCCCGGTGCCGTCACAACGAGCTGTACTGGACCGGCGCGGACTGGTGGGGCGCCGGGCCGGGGGCGCACAGCCACGTGGGCGGGGTGCGCTGGTGGAACGTGAAGCACCCGGCGGCGTACGCGGCGGCGCTTGCCGAGGGGCGCAGTCCCGGGGCGGGCCGTGAGGTATTGGCGGCGGAGGACCGCCGGGTGGAGCGGATCCTGCTGGAGCTGAGGCTGTCCGACGGCTGCCCCCTCGACGTGCTGGCCCCGGCGGGGGCCGGGGCCGCGGAGCGCGCCGTAAGGGACGGTCTCCTGGAGACCGGTCCTTACCGCGAGGGCCGCGCCGTCCTCACGCTGCGCGGCCGGCTGCTGGCCGACGCCGTCGTCAGGGACCTGGTCGACTGAGCCTCCCGGGCCGGCCCGATCACTCGCCGGAGTGAGGCACCGCACATACCGGTAGTGCCTCCCTACGCTGTTCGCAAGCTGCCTCCGTGTATGCGGCGGCGGGAAGCGGAGGGCCACGAGGATGACCGTCCGCCGCACGCGCTGGAGGCGCTCGCAGACGCGGTGCGGGCCCCGCATCGGGGCGCCTGCTGCCGTCGTGGGCGGTCAGCCTGCTCGCCGAGGTCGTCTCCCGGACCAGCACCCACCGGGACCACGTCGTCGAGCGGTCGCTGTACGCCGCCGGGAAGGTCCCCGTCGCGGTCGCTGTACGCCGCCGGGAAGGTCCCCGTCTACGTGATCGTCGACCCCCTGGCCGCCAAGTGCCACGTGCGTCGTCCTCACCGAGCCCGCCGGCACGGGCGAGCAGGCCGACCACCGGGCCGAGCGGACCCGGAAGTTCGGGGAGTCGGTGCGGTTGCCCGTGGTCGACGTCGTGCCGGACACGTCGGAGTTCGGGGTCCTGCCGGGGCTCACCCCGGGGCCGTGACGAAGTCGATCAGCTCCTCCACGCGGCCCAGCAGTTCCGGCTGCAGGTCCCGGTAGGAGCGGACGGCGCCCAGGATGCGCTGCCAGGCGGCGCCGGTGTTCTCGGGCCAGCCCAGGGCGCGGCACACGCCGGTCTTCCAGTCCTGGCCGCGGGGGACGGCCGGCCAGGCGGGGATGCCGAGGGAGGAGGGCTTCACGGCCTCCCAGACGTCGATGTAGGGGTGGCCGACGACCAGGACGTGCTCGCCGGTGACCTGCGCGGCGATGCGGGACTCCTTGCTGCCGGGCACGAGGTGGTCGACGAGCACGCCGAGGCGGGCGTCCGGGCCGGGCTCGAAGGAGGCGACGATGGCGGGGAGGTCGTCGACGCCTTCCAGGTACTCGACGACGACGCCCTCGACGCGGAGGTCGTCGCCCCAGACCCGTTCGACCAGTTCCGCGTCGTGGCGGCCCTCGACGTAGATCCGGCCCGCCCGGGCGACCCGGGCCCGGGCGCCGGGGACGGCGATCGAGCCGGAGGCGGTCAGCCGCGGCCCGGCCGCGGGGGCGGCGGTGGAGGGCCGCACGAGGGTGACCACGCGGCCCTCCAGGAGGAAGCCGCGCGGGGCCATCGGGAACACGCGGTGCTTGCCGAAGCGGTCCTCGAGGGTGACCGTGGGGCCCTCGGCGGTCTTCTCGCAGCGCACGACCGCGCCGCAGAAGCCGGTGGACACCTCCTCCACCACCAGGTCACGCTCGGCCGCGACCTCGGGCGCGGGTGTCGCGGGCCGTTTCCACGGCGGGGTGAGGTCGGGGTCGTAGCTGCGGCTGCGCATGCCAGGGATCGTATCCGCGCGGTGCGCGGCTCAAGCGGATCCGAACCGGGCGGCGAGCGCGTCCCGTTGGGCGCGGACGAAGCGGGCGTCGACGACGGCGCCGTGGCCCGGCACGTACAGCGCGGTCTCGCCGCCCAGCAGGAGCAGCCGGTCCAGGGCGGCGGGCCAGGCGTGCGGGGCGGCGTCGGGCCCGGCCTGGGGCTCGCCGGACTCCTCGACGAGGTCGCCGCAGAAGACCACGGGCGGCGTGCCCGGTACGACCACCACCAGGTCGTGCGTGGTGTGTCCCTCACCCGGGTGGACCAGCAGGACCTGCCGGTCGCCGCCGAGGTCGAGTTCGTACGAGCCGTCCACGAGCCGGCCGGGGCGCACGAGCGCCTCCACCGCCTGTGCGGACTCGGCCTCCGCGGCGCCGTGCCCGACGGCGTCCCGGCCCAGGGAGAAGCGCTCGCGGTCGAGGTAGGTGTCGAGGGTCATCTCGCCGAAGACCTCGGCGCCCTCGAAGGCGGCGGTGCCGAAGACGTGGTCGAAGTGGCCGTGGGTCAGTGCGATGTGCGTCACGTCCCGCCCGGTCAGTTCGCGGACCTCCCGGCGCAGTCCGGCGCCCTCGGGGACGGAGGAACCGGTGTCGACCAGCAGCACGCCCCCGTCGCCGACCACGACCCCGACGGTGACGTCGAGGAACGGCAGCCGCCGCCGCGCGACCCCCGGTGCGAGCTGTTCCCAGCCGCCGGGGGAGCCCGGCGGGGTCGGTGTGGTCTCCACAACGCGACGGTATCCCCGCGACCGGCCCGGCGCCCGCTACGGTGGCCGGTCAAGGACGTCCCGGGGCCGGACCCGTGGACGGGCCCTTGCCGAGGTCTTGCCACCCCGCCGTACACTGACTTGGGGAAAACTGGCACTCAGGGAAGAGGAGTGCCAGGGCCACGGGGGCGACACGACCCGCACGGTGACCGAGCGACTGGAGGTGCGCGATGCTCAGTGAACGACGGCTGGAAGTACTGCGTGCCATCGTCCAGGACTACGTGGGCACCGAGGAGCCGGTCGGCTCGAAGGCGCTCACCGAACGGCACGCCCTCGGCGTGTCCCCGGCGACCGTCCGCAACGACATGGCCGTGCTGGAGGAGGAGGGCTACATCCAGCAGCCCCACACCAGCGCCGGCCGCGTGCCGACCGACAAGGGTTACCGGCTCTTCGTCGACCGGCTCACCAGCGTCAAGCCGCTCTCCGGCGCCGAGCGCCGGGCCATCGGGAACTTCCTGGACGGCGCCGTCGACCTCGACGACGTGGTGGCCCGTACGGTGCGGCTGCTGGCGCAGCTGACCCGGCAGGTCGCGATCGTCCAGTACCCGTCGCTCACCCGCTCGACGGTGCGCCACGTGGAGCTGCTCGCGCTCGCCCCGGCCCGGATCATGCTGGTGCTGATCACGGACACCGGACGGGTGGAGCAGCGGCTGGTGGACGTCCCCGCACCGGTCGGCGAGACCGTGCTGGCCGACCTGCGCGCCCGGCTGAACAGCCGGGTGGTGGGGCGCCGGTTCAGCGACGTCCCGCCGCTGGTGCAGGAACTCCCCGAGGGCTTCGAGCCCGACGAACGGCCCTCCGTCCAGGTGGTCCTCGCCACACTCCTGGAGACCCTGGTCGAGGAGACCGAGGAGCGGATCATGCTCGGCGGCACGGCCAACCTGACCCGCTTCGGGCACGACTTCCCGCTGACGATCCGCCCGGTGCTGGAGGCGCTCGAGGAGCAGGTGGTGCTCCTCAAGCTGCTGGGCGAGGCCAAGGACTCGGGCGTGACGGTGAGAATCGGTCACGAGAACTTCCATGAGGGCCTGAACTCCACATCGGTCGTCTCCGTCGGCTACGGTTCGGGCGACGAGGCGGTGGCGAAACTCGGCGTGGTCGGACCGACCCGCATGGACTACCCCGGAACGATGGGAGCGGTACGCGCAGTGGCACGTTACGTCGGACAGATCCTGGCGGAGTCGTAGTGGCCACGGACTATTACGCCGTGCTCGGCGTGCGCCGCGACGCAGGCCCGGACGAGATCAAGAAGGCCTTCCGCCGTCTCGCGCGAGAGCTGCACCCGGACGTCAATCCGGACCCGAAGACCCAGGAGCGGTTCAAGGAGATCAACGCCGCCTACGAGGTGCTCTCGGACCCGCAGAAGAAGCAGGTCTACGACCTCGGCGGCGACCCGCTGTCCGCCAACGGCGGTGCCGGTGCGGGTGCGGGTGCGGGCTTCGGCCAGGGCTTCGGCAACTTCAGCGACATCATGGACGCCTTCTTCGGCACGGCGTCGCAGCGCGGCCCGCGCTCGCGCACCCGGCGCGGCCAGGACGCCATGATCCGGCTGGAGATCGAGCTGGACGAGGCGGCCTTCGGCACGACCAAGGACATCCAGGTCGACACGGCCGTGGTCTGCAACACCTGCCACGGCGAGGGCGCAGCCCCGGGTACGACCGCGCAGACCTGTGACATGTGCCGCGGCCGCGGCGAGGTCTCGCAGGTCACGCGGTCCTTCCTCGGCCAGGTCATGACCTCCCGGCCGTGCCCGCAGTGCCAGGGCTTCGGCACCGTCGTGCCGACCCCGTGCCCGGAGTGCGCCGGCGACGGCCGGATCCGGTCGCGGCGCACGCTGACGGTCAAGATCCCGGCCGGTGTCGACAACGGCACCCGCATCCAGCTGGCGGGCGAGGGCGAGGTCGGCCCCGGCGGCGGCCCCGCCGGCGACCTGTACGTCGAGATCCGCGAGTTGCCGCACCCGATGTTCCAGCGGCGCGGCGACGACCTGCACTGCACCGTCACGATCCCGATGACGGCCGCGGCGCTGGGCACCAAGGTCCCGCTGGAGACCCTGGACGGGATGGAGGAGATCGACATCCGGCCCGGGACGCAGTCCGGCCAGTCGATCCCGCTCCACCAGCGCGGCATCACGCACCTGCGGGGCGGCGGCCGGGGCGACCTCATCGTGCACGTCGAGGTCCAGACCCCGGGCAAGCTCGACCCGGAGCAGGAGGAACTGCTGCGCCGCCTGGCGAAGCTGCGCGGCGAGGAGCGCCCCCTGGGGCAGTTCCAGCCGGGCCAGCAGGGGCTGTTCTCCCGCCTGAAGGACGCGTTCAACGGGCGCTGACCGCCCAGCGGCCCGCGGTCCGGGGTGTCGTCCACCCCGGACCGCGGGCCGTCGTCCGCCGTGGCACGATGGGCGCATGGCCGCCCTGACCCACCGCTCCCCGAGGACCGCCGCGTGACCGCACCCGTCTTCGTCGTCGAACCCGGCGTGCTGGACCGGGCCCGCATCACGCTCTCCGGCCCCGAGGGACGGCACGCGGTCTCCGTGCGCCGGCTGCGGGCCGGGGAGGAGATCGTGCTCACCGACGGCCTGGGACGCGGCGCGTACGGCACGGTGGCGGCCGTCGACGGCAAGGACACGCTCGAGGTCGCCGTCGCCGAGGTCCGCGAGGAGGCCCCGCCCCGCCCGCGGATCACGGTCGTCCAGGCGCTGCCCAAGGGCGACCGCGGTGAACTCGCCGTCGAGACCATGACCGAGGTCGGGGTGGACGCCGTCGTGCCGTGGGCCGCGGCGCGCTGCATCACCCAGTGGAAGGGCGAGCGCGGCGCCAAGTCGCTGGCCAAGTGGCGTTCCACCGCCCGTGAGGCCGCCAAGCAGGCCCGGCGGCTGCGGTTCCCGGAGGTCCCCGACCTGCTGACGACCCGTCAGCTCGTCGGGCTGCTGTCCGGCGCCGCGTTCGCCGCGGTCCTCCACGAGGAGGGCTCCGAGCCGCTCGCCACCGCGCCGTTGCCGCCCGAGGGCGACATCGTGCTCGTCGTGGGCCCCGAGGGCGGGGTGTCCCCCGAGGAGCTCGACGCCTTCGCCGCGGCCGGGGCCGAGCCGTACCGCCTCGGTGCGAGCGTCCTGCGCACCTCCACCGCCGGCGTCGCCGCGACGGCCCTCCTGCTGGGCCGCACCGGCCGCTGGGGCTGAGGCGGCCGCCGGGGCCGAACGCCCCTGGCGGGCAATGAGATCGAAAACCCCTGACCAGCGTGGCCCCGGGTGGTTAGTGTGACGACGTGACGCAGCAGCCTTCGCACCCCGCGTACCTCCGCTTCCCGCACCTGCACGGTGACCTGGTCACCTTCACCGCCGAGGACGACGTCTGGGCCGCCCCGCTGGACGGCACCGGCCGGGCCTGGCGGGTCAGTGCCGACAACATGCCCGTCAACCACCCGCGGTTCTCGCCCGACGGGACGCTCATCGCGTGGACCTCGACCCGGGACGGCGCACCCGAGGTGCACGTCGCGCCGGCCGACGGCGGGCCGTCGAAGCGGCTCACGTACTGGGGCAGCGGCCGCACCTCGGTGCGGGGCTGGACGCCCGGCGGCGACGTGCTGGCCATCAGCACCTACGGTCAGGCCTCGCTGCGCCGCAGTTGGGCGCGGGCGATCCCGGTCGACGGCGGTCCCGCCACGACGCTGCCGTACGGACCGGTCGGGGGCGTCGCCCACGGCCCGGACGGGGCCGTGCTGCTGCTGTCGGCCACCATGGGCCGCGAGGCGGCGGCCTGGAAGCGCTACCGGGGCGGCACCGCGGGCAAGTTGTGGATCGACCGCACCGGCGACGGGGAGTTCGAGCGCGTCCACGCCGACCTGGACGGCAACCTGGAGTACCCGATGTGGGTGGGGGACCGGATCGCGTTCCTCTCCGACCACGAGGGCGTCGGCGCCCTCTACTCCAGCCTTCCCGACGGCGGCGACCTGCGCCGGCACACCGCCGTCGGGGACGGCGGCTTCTACGCGCGCCAGGCCGCCACCGACGGCACCCGCGTCGTCTGGACCAGCACCGGACGGCTGTTCCTGCTGGACGACCTCGACGGCGCGCAGGCCCGCCCGGTCGAGGTGCGCCTCGGCGGCCAGCGTGCCGACCTGCAGCCGCACCCGGTCCACGCGGCCCACCACCTCGGCGACGCGCGGCCCGACCACACCGGCCGCGGCAGCGCGGTGGAGATCCGCGGCACCACGCACTGGGTCACCCACCGGGGGGGCCCGGCACGGGCGTTGTCCGCCGAGCCGGGGGTGCGCACGCGGCTGCCGCGGGTGTTCGGCGGCGAGGGCGACCAGCAGGTCGTCTGGGTCACCGACGCCGAGGGCGAGGACGCGCTGGAGATCGCCCCCGCGGCGGGCACCGGCCCGGCCGCGCCCCGCCGGCTGGCCGCCGGGCGGCTCGGCCGGGTGCTGGCGATGACCGTCTCCCCGGACGGCCACCGGATCGCCGTCGCCTCGCACGACGGCCGGGTGCTGCTCGTCGAGGCCCAGACCGGCGAGGTCCGCACCGTCGTGGAGGGCGAGCACGGCCACGCCACCGGCCTCGCCTTCTCGCCGGACTCGGCCTGGCTCGCCTGGTCGCACGCCGGACCCGACCCGCTGCGCCGGCTCAAGCTGGCCTCGACCGCCGACCTCACCGTCGTCGACGCGACCCCGCTGCGCTTCCGGGACTCCTCGCCCGCCTTCACCGCCGACGGCAAGCACCTGGCGTTCCTCTCCGAGCGCTCCTTCGACCCGGTCTACGACGACCACGTCTTCGACATGGCCTTCCTCGGCGCCTGCCGCCCCCACCTGATCACCCTCGCCGCCACCACCCCCTCGCCCTTCGGCCCGCAGCGCCACGGGCGCCCGGTCGACTCCTCCGCCGAGGACAAGGACGGCGACGACCGCGCCCAGGACGACGGCAAGAAGGACTCCCGTACGGAGGACGGCGAGGACCGGCCCCGCACCCCCGTCACCAAGGTGGACGCCGAGGGCCTGGCCGACCGCATCGTGCCCTTCCCGGTCGAGGCGGCCCGCTACTCCACGCTGCGCGCGGCCAAGGACGGCGTCCTGTGGCTGCGGCACCCCGTGCGGGGGGTCCTGGGCGCGAGCCTGGCCTCGCCCGAGGCCGAGCCGCCGTCCACCGCGCTGGAGCGCTACGACCTCAAGCAACTGCGCGTGGAGGACATCGCCGACGACGCCGACGACTTCGCCGTCAGCGGCGACGGCAACAAGGTCCTGGTGACGTCCGGTCACCGGCTGCGGGTGGCCTCGGCCGACCACAAGTCGGCGCCGTCCGACGACGAGACCGACAGCAACGTCACCGTCGACCTCTCCCGGGTCCGCGTCACCGTGGACCCGCAGGCCGAGTGGCGCCAGATGTACGACGAGTCGCACCGCCTGATGCGGGACAACTTCTGGCGCGCCGACATGGGCGGCGTCGACTGGGACGGCGTACGCGAGCGCTACCGGCCCGTCCTGGACCGGGTCGCCACCCACGACGACCTCGTCGACCTGCTCTGGGAGGTGGCCGGCGAGCTCGGCACCTCGCACGCCTACGTCATGCCGGCCGGCGGCCGCGGCGACGGGCTGCACCGCCAGGGCCTGCTGGGCGCGGACCTCGCCCGCGACGCCGACGGCGTGTGGCGCGTGCAGCGGGTGCTGCCCTCGGAGACCTCCGACCCGCTGGCCGGCTCCCCGCTGGCCGCGCCGGGCGTCGCGGTCCGGGCCGGCGACGCGATCCTCGCGGTCGACGGACGGCCCGTGGACCCGCTGACCGGCCCCGGCCCGCTGCTGATCGGCACCGTGCGCAAGCCGGTCGAGCTCACCGTCGGCCCGGCCGACGGCGGGGCGGCGCGCCACGTCGTGGTCGTGCCCATCGCGGACGAGGAGCCGCTGCGCTACCACGACTGGGTCGCCGGACGCCGGGCCTACGTGCGCGAGCTGTCCGCCGGCCGGCTGGGGTACCTGCACGTCCCCGACATGGTCGGCTCCGGCTGGGCCCAGCTCCACCGCGACCTGCGCGTGGAGGTCGTCCGGGAGGGACTGGTCGTGGACGTGCGGGAGAACCGCGGCGGCCACACCTCGCAACTGGTCGTGGAGAAGCTGGCGCGGCGCATCGTCGGCTGGGACCTGCCGCGCGGGCTGCCGGCCTTCAGCTACCCGCTGGACGCGCCGCGCGGGCCCGTCGTGGCCGTCGCCAACGAGTTCTCCGGCTCGGACGGCGACATCGTCAACGCGGCGATCAAGGCGCTGGGGATCGGGCCCGTGGTGGGCACCAGGACGTGGGGCGGCGTCATCGGCATCGACTCCCGCTACCACCTGGTCGACGGGACGCTGGTCACCCAGCCGAAGTACGCCACGTGGCTGGAGGGCGTGGGCTGGGACGTGGAGAACCACGGCGTCGACCCGGACGTCGAGGTCGTCCACACCCCGCAGGACCACGCCGCCGGGCGCGACCCGCAGCTCGACGAGGCCGTCCGCCTCGCCCTGGAGGCGCTGGAGGCCGACCCGGCGCGCACCGCGCCGCCGTTGCCGTAGCGGCGGGGCGCGGGGCCCGGCGCGACCCGGGCCCCGTGGCGGCGCGCCGCCGCGTGGGGCACCGGTAGCATGCGGGACGTACTGGTCAACCCCTGGACGGAGGCGTCAGGTGGCGGGAGAGCCGCAGGCGGACTGCCTGTTCTGCAAGATCGTCGCGGGGAGCGTCCCCGCGACCGTCGTGCGGGAGACCGCGACGACCGTCGCGTTCCGCGACATAAACCCCCAGGCGCCCACGCACGTCCTGGTCATCCCCAAGGCGCACTACCCGGACGCCGCCTCGCTGGCCGCCCAGGCGCCCCAGCTCGCCGCGGACGTGCTGCGGGAGGCGGGCGAGGTCGCCACCGAGGACAAGGTGGACGGCAGCGGCTACCGGATCGTCTTCAACACCGGCGCGGGAGCGGGCCAGACCGTCTTCCACGCGCACGCCCACGTGCTGGGCGGCCGTGGCCTCGAGTGGCCGCCCGGGTAACCGACGGTGTCCGCACGTGAATTGGTCGTGCTCGGCACGGCCAGCCAGGTCCCGACCCGGCACCGCAACCACAACGGCTACTTCCTGCGCTGGGACGCCGAGGGCATCCTCTTCGACCCGGGGGAGGGCACGCAGCGCCAGATGCTGCGGGCCGGGGTGGCGGCGCACGACCTGACCAGGCTGTGCGTGACCCACTTCCACGGGGACCACAGCCTGGGCCTGGCCGGGGTGATCCAGCGGATCAACCTCGACCGGGTGCCGCACCCCGTCACGGCCCACTACCCCGAGTCCGGCCGCCGCTTCTTCGACCGGCTGCGGTACGCCACCGCCTACCGCGAGACCGTGCGGTTGCGCGAGGAACCGGTGGCCGGCGAGGCGGCCGTGCTGGTCGACTCCGACGCGTTCCGGCTGGAGGCGCGCCGGCTGTCGCACCCGGTGGAGGCCTACGGCTACCGGCTGGTGGAGCCCGACGGGCGCCGCATGCTGCGCGAGCGGCTCGCGGCGCACGGCGTCACCGGCCCCGCGGTGGGCCGGCTGCAGCGCGAGGGCGAGGTGGACGGGGTGACCCTCGCCGACGTGAGCGAGCCGCGCCCCGGGCAGCGCTTCGCCTTCGTGATGGACACCCGGCTCTGCGACGCGGTGTACGCCCTCGCCGACGGCTGCGACATGCTGGTCATCGAGTCGACCTTCCTGGACGAGGACGCCGCGCTCGCCGAGGAGCACGGGCACCTGACGGCAGGTCAGTCCGCCCGGGTGGCGGCGGAGTCCGGCGTCCGTCACCTGGTGCTCACGCACTTCTCGCAGCGCTACACCGACCCCGCGCAGTTCGAGCGCCAGGCGCGGGACGCGGGCTTCGAGGGCGAGCTGACCGTCGCCCAGGACCTCGGCCGGGTTCCGGTCCCGAAGCGCCGCCAGGACTGACTTCCGACCTCGAACTCCCCCTTCCCGGCGTCCTCTTCCGCGCCGGCGTGGGCGCGGCCGCCCGGGCATCCGTCCGCGTTGCGCGGTGGCGGTGCTGGGGGTGGGGTGCGCGTCACGGTGACCGTGCCGGGCCGGGAGACTCCCGGCAGCCGTCGAGGCGCCGCTCTGGCGTGCGCCGCGCCGCTTGCCCCTCCCGGGGTCCTCTTCCGTGCCGGCGTGGGCGCGCCCGCCCGGGCATCCATCCGCGTTGCGCGGTGGCCTTGCTGGGGGTGGTGCGCGCGTCGCCGTGACCGTGCCGTGGGACTTCCGGCGGAGCGGAGGCCTTCAACGCCTGCCTTCCGGGGAGCCGTTGAGGCCCCGGTCGGTCTGCCCGCCCGGGCATCCGCGTTGCGGGGTGGCCGTGCCGGGGGATGATCCGCCGCAGCATCATGGCCGCGCCGCACGGCTCCGGGCGGGCGGAGCCGTCCGTATGCCCCTGACCTGTACGGTTGCCGGGTGAGCATTCCGAAGGCCGAACTGCACCTGCACATCGAGGGCACCCTCGAACCCGAACTCGCCTTCGCCCTGGCCGAGCGCAACGGGGTCGACCTGCCGTACGCCTCGGCCGAGGAGCTGCGGCAGGCGTACTCCTTCAGCGACCTGCAGTCCTTCCTGGACCTGTACTACGCGCTCATGGCGGTGCTCCGCACCGAGCAGGACTTCACCGACCTCGCCGACGCCTACCTGGCCCGTGCCGCCTCGCAGGGCGTGCGGCACGCCGAGGTCTTCTTCGACCCGCAGGCCCACACCGCGCGCGGCGTCCCGCTCGGCACGGTGGTGGAGGGCCTGGCGAGGGCACTGGACCGCGCCCCGGAGCGGCACGGCGTCAGCACCCGGCTGATCATGTGCTTCCTGCGGGACGAGTCCGCCGAGTCCGCGCTGGAGACCTTCGAGGCGGCCCGGCCCCACCTGCACCGGATCAGCGCCGTCGGCCTGGACTCCGCCGAGGTCGGCCACCCGCCGTCGAAGTTCCGCGCGGTGTACGAGGCGGCCGCGGCGGCCGGCCTGCGCCGGGTCGCGCACGCGGGCGAGGAGGGCCCGCCGGAGTACGTGCGGGAGGCGCTGGACGTGCTCGGCGTCGACCGGATCGACCACGGCATCCGCAGCATGGAGGACCCGGACCTGGTGGCCCGGCTGGTCCGCGACCAGGTGCCGTTGACCGTCTGCCCGCTGTCCAACGTGCGGCTGCGCTGCGTGGACACCCTCGCTGACCACCCGCTGCCCGCCATGCTCGACGCGGGGCTGCTGGTCACCCTGAACTCGGACGACCCCGCCTACTTCGGCGGCTACGCGGGCGACACCTTCGACGCCGTGGCCGGCGCGCTCCCGCTCGGCGAGGACGACCTGCGCAGGCTCGCCCGCAACTCCTTCCTGGCCGCCTTCCTCGACGACGAGGAGGAGTTGCGGGCCCGGTACCTCGCCGAGGTGGACGCCCACACGTTCTGAGTGCGGCCGCGCGCCCGTCTGAGTACGCGCACTCATGCGGGCCGTGCCGCACGGGCGGAGCATGGAGGCATGCGAAAGCACCTGATACGGACCGCGGCGGCCGCCGCTCTGATCGTGACCGCGCCCGTCGCCACCTGGGGGCTCATGGGCCGGCAGGACGCCGCGGGCTTCGAGCCCGCCGAACTGGACTACATGGTCCGGCCCTTCGGCATCCCGGAAGGCGCGGAGACCGCGATCGGCGCGGCCGCGGCCGTGCTGGCCACCGCCGCGGCGGTGCTGCTGGGCCGGGCCTCCCGCCCCGGGCCCGACCGTTTCGACGGCCGGTGGTGGGCGGTGATAGGGCCGTTGGCCGCGGCCGGCGTGCTGACCGGGGCGATCTGGCGGACGGTGACGGCCGGGGTCATCGGCGCCAACATCGGGGCGGGGCTGGCGATCCTGCTGGGCGGGCCCGTCGTCGCCGGGCTGGTCCTGTGGTCCCTGGGCCGGGGCCTGTGGCTGGCCCGTTCGCACCGGCGCGGCCCGCGCCCGCCGCGCGGGGGGACCGGCACCGCGGGCTGGCGGCCCGCCGCCGGCCAGGGCACGTAGGACGCCGGGCCGGGAGCCCGGACGGCGCGTGGGCGTGACCGCCCCTCAGATCGCCTGCCGCACCCCGGCGTCGGGCCCGGCGTCGGCTCAGTGGCGGTGCCGGCCGGCGCGCCGCCTTCCCGGCGCGGCGCCCCTCCCGCGCGCGTGCCGGGACAGGGCCGCGCCGCCCGCGCAGAGCACGGCGCCCGCCGCGAACGCGGTGAAGCCCAGCGGTGCCTTCGGCACCCCCCACAGGGTCTCCGTGAAGGGGTCCGGCGGGGCCTGCGCGCTGCCCGCGCCGCCCAGCAGGCTGAGGATCAGGGACACCCACAGGGCGAACCCCGCCAGCGCCACCAGGACCCCCGCGGCCATGAGCACCCGCCCCGGCCCCGGCACCCGGAACAGCCCGGTCCAGGCATCCTCGACGGCTCCGGGGTCCGCCTCGGGCACCTCGTCGCCGCCCCCGTAGCGCCGGCGCCCGGCGAGGTACTGGGCGCGCCCCGACGGGTGCCGGTGGGTGCGGCCCGGCCAGGACGGGGCGCGGGTGTCGCCGAGGTCGTGCAGGACGGTCAGCGGCGGGGGAGCGCCGCCCGCGACATCCCCGGGCTCCGCGACATCCCCGGCCTCCGCGGCCTCCCCGGCCTCCGCCTCGTCACCGGTGTCCACGGGACCGACCGGGTCCCCGGGGTCCGCCCGCCCCTGCCGGGCCGACTCCACCGACAGCCGCAGTTCGACGTGGCCGATGCGCAGCAGGTCCCCGTCGTGGAGGGGCCGCGGGGCGTCGAGCAGGGCCCCGTTGAGGTAGGTGCCGTTGGTCGAGCCGAGGTCGCTGAGCACGACGTGGCTGCCGGCGCGGTTCATCGCGGCGTGCCGCCGGCTCACGCCCTCCTCGTCCAGCCGGATCCCGCTGCCGGCGAGCCTGCCGATCTCCGAGTAGCCGGCCGGCACGGGGTAGGCGCGTCCGGGGTCGGGCCCCGTGGTCACGATCAGTTGTGGCGGTGCGGCCGAGTGTCCGGGCATCTCCAGCCCCTGGGGGTCATCCGCTTTCCCTCAGCATCCGTCCGCGTCCCCGCGCGGACAAACGCTGGTCACGGCCCCGGGCGCGCGTACGATCGGTCGGAACGACACCAGGTCGGGAGGAGCCCGGGTGGAAGACCAGCCCGTCCTCGACCCGCTCGCGGCGGTGCGCGGGCCGGACGACCCGGAGACCGATGTGTACCTGACCGGCACGGTCTTCCTGGACATCATCTTCACCGGTCTCGACAGCGCGCCCGTGCGCGGCACCGAGTCCTGGGCGCGCGGCATGGGGTCGAGCCCCGGCGGGGTGGCCAACATGGCCACCGCCCTCGCCCGGCTGGGGCTGCGCACCTCGCTGGCGGCGGCCTTCGGCGACGACGTGTACGGCGAGTACTGCTGGGACTCCCTCGCCGAGGGGGAGGGCATCGAGCTGGGGCTGTCCCGCAAGATCCCCGGCTGGCACTCCCCGGTCACGGTCTCCATGGCGTACGAGGGCGAGCGCACCATGGTCAGCCACGGCCACGAGGCCCCGCCGCCGGAGGAGCCCGCGCCGCCGTGCCCGCCGCCGAGCCGGGCGTGCCTGGCCTCCCTGGTGCCCGGGGTCCCGCAGCAGGAGTGGATCGGCACCGCCGCGGACCGGGGCAGCCGGATCTTCGCCGACGTCGGCTGGGACGACAGCGGCCGCTGGGACAGCGCCGACCTCGCCGACCTGGCGCACTGCGAGGCCTTCCTGCCGAACGCCGCCGAGGCCATGCGCTACACCCGCACCGACTGCCCCCGGGCCGCCGCCCGCAAGCTGGCCGAGCTGGTCCCGCTGGCGGTGGTCACGCTCGGTCCCGAGGGCGCGTACGCGGTCGACTCCGCCGGCAGCCGGGCCGCCGAGGTCCCGGCGCTCTCCGTGGAGGCCCTGGACCCCACCGGCGCCGGGGACGTCTTCGTCGCGGGCTTCATGACCGGCACGCTGGCCGGCTGGCCGCTCCCCGACCGGCTGGCCTTCGCGTGCCTCACGGCCGCGCTGTCGGTGCAGGAGTTCGGCGGTTCGCTGTCGGCGCCCGGCTGGATCGAGATCGCGGCCTGGTGGCAGCACGCGAAGGCCTACGACGACCAGGACCGTTCCGCGCTGCGCCGCTACGCCTTCCTGGACGACCTGCTGCCCACCGGCACCCGCCGCTGGCCCCTGCGCCGTGCCGTACCGACGATCGGTTTCCGCCCGCCACCGATGCGCTGACGCTGTGGGCGGGCCGTGCCGGGTCAGGCGTCAGGCGATCACGTCGACGGGGCAGCGGGCCGCCTTGGCGCGCTCGATGCGGGCGTCTCCGGTGACCAGGGCGCACCCCAGGTGTTCGGCGAGGGCGACGTACGAAGCGTCGTACGCGGAGAGGTTGGCGCGCAGCTCCCAGACGCGATCGAGCAGGGCGCAGCCCGGCGTGCGCTGGATCGGCAGGGCGGACAGCAGGGTGATCGCCGTCTCCGCCGCCGCTTGCTCCAGCTTTCCTCCGAGCCACAGACCACGGATCGCGTGGGCCGCCTCGAACTCGATGACGGCCGGTGCGTGCAGGATCTCGCCGGACAGGCGTTTGCGCGCGAGATCGCCCAGTGGGCCGCCGTGGGTGAGGGCCAGGACGAGCGCGGACGCGTCGACGACGATCACCCGCGGCGCCCCTCGTCGAGGTGACCCAGCAAGTCCTCCACGGTGTAGTCGGCTGTCGCCGACTTCCGGGCGCTGGCCAGTATGTCGTCGACCGTCGGCGTTCTCGCCTGTTCGATCAGCCTCTGGCGCAGGTACTCGTTCAGGGACTGGTGCGCCTCGACCGCGCGGTGCTTGAGGGTGCGGTGCACGTCGTCGGGGACGTCCTTGATCTGGATGTTCGCCATGTCGTCACGGTAGCATGCGAAACGCATGCATGCATGCGTTTCGCATGCGTTGTCACATCCGGCGCTCCAGGATCTGGCCCGGCCACGGGTCGTCCTCGGCCCGGGAGACGGCGAAGGGTTGGGCACGGGTGAAGCCCAGGGCCTCGTACTGCCGGACGAGCCGGCCCTCGCCGCCCGCGTAGCAGTCGACCCGCAGCAGCCCGAAGCCGCGCCGCCGCGTCTCGGCGACGGCGTCCTCCACCAGGGCGGCGCCGATGCCGCTGCCGGACAGCGACCGGTCGGTGACCAGCAGCCGCAGGTACAGCTCGGGCTCGTCCACGGGCGGGGCGTAGTCGGGCCGCTCCTCGGCCAGCACGCACACGCCGACCACCCGGCCGTCCACCTCGGCGGCGCGCAGCAGGTACTCCTCGGCGTAGCGGGTCACCCGTTCCACCGCCGGGGGCCGGGAGGACCAGGGGCGGGTGCCCCACTGGCCGCCGCGGCCGTGCGCGGTCAGCCATGCGATCGCCCCGTCCAGCAGGGCGAGCGTCGCGGGCAGGTCCTCGGGTCCTCCGGTGCGGATCTCCATGCCGTGCTCCTACCCGTCGCGTGACGCAGCGTAAAACCTCTCGGCACCCCAGCCGTACCGACGTACCCTTGAACCCCAAGTCCAGTGGCATGTCGAACAGCAGAAGGCGGGATGAGCAGGCCGTCGAGCCTGGCCCATGACTCAGACACCGACAACGCAGCAACCGCAGGCGAGCGCCCACTTCGTCGTACCGGCCAAGCACCCCATGGTGACGGTCCTGGGGTCCGGCGACTCGCTCCTGCGCGTGATAGAGCAGGCGTTCCCGGCCGTCGACATCCATGTACGAGGCAATGAGGTCAGCGCGAGCGGTGAATCCGCGGACGTCGCGCTGGTCCAGCGCCTCTTCGACGAGATGATGCTGGTACTGCGCACAGGCCAGCCGATGACGGAGGACGCAGTGGAGCGGTCGATCGCCATGCTCCGCAAGGACAGCGGAGCCGACGGCCTGGAGGAGACCCCCTCCCAGGTGCTCACCCAGAACATCCTGTCCAGCCGGGGCCGCACGATCCGCCCCAAGACCCTCAACCAGAAGCGCTACGTCGACGCGATCGACAAGCACACGATCGTCTTCGGCATCGGCCCGGCCGGTACCGGCAAGACCTACCTGGCCATGGCCAAGGCCGTCCAGGCCCTGCAGTCCAAGCAGGTCAACCGGATCATCCTGACCCGTCCCGCCGTCGAGGCCGGCGAGCGGCTCGGCTTCCTGCCGGGCACGCTCTACGAGAAGATCGACCCGTACCTGCGCCCGCTGTACGACGCGCTGCACGACATGATCGACCCCGACTCGATCCCGCGCCTCATGGCGAGCGGGACGATCGAGGTCGCTCCTCTGGCGTACATGCGCGGACGCACGCTCAACGACGCGTTCATCATCCTCGACGAGGCGCAGAACACCAGCGCCGAGCAGATGAAGATGTTCCTCACCCGGCTCGGCTTCGACTCCAAGATCGTCATCACCGGCGACGTCACGCAGGTCGACCTGCCCGGTGGCACCAAGAGCGGGCTGCGCCAGGTCGTGGACATCCTGGACGGCGTCGAGGACGTGCACTTCTCACGGCTGACGAGCACCGATGTCGTACGCCATAAGCTGGTGGGGCGCATCGTGGACGCCTACGAGCGCTACGACGACCTCAACGGCAACCGAAAGTAGCCACCGAAGCACTATGGCGATCGACGTCAACAACGAATCCGGCTGGGACTTCGACGAGGCGGCGGTACTCGACATCAGCCGCTACGCCCTGCAGCACATGCGCATCCACCCGCTGTCCGAGCTCTCCGTCATCGCGGTCGACGCCGACGCCATGGAGCAGCTCCACATCCAGTGGATGGACGAACCGGGCCCCACCGACGTCATGTCCTTCCCGATGGACGAGCTGCGTCCCGGGAAGGACGACGAGGAGCCCCCGCAGGGCCTGCTCGGGGACATCGTGCTCTGCCCCGAGGTGGCCAAGAAGCAGGGCGACGCGGCCGTGACCAAGCACTCCATGGACGAGGAGCTGCAGCTGCTCACCGTCCACGGGGTGCTGCACCTGCTCGGTTACGACCACGAGGAGGCCGACGAGAAGGCCGAGATGTTCGGCCTGCAGAAGGCCATCCTCGACGGCTGGCGCGCCGAGCGCGGCATCCAGGGGCCGTCGCCGGCCCCGACGACCACCCACTGATCGCGATGGTGGTCTTCGCCGTCCTGCTGGTGGTCGTCGCCTGGCTGGCCGCCTGCGCCGAGGCCGGTCTCGCCCGCACCTCGCGCTTCCGCGCGGAGGCCGCGGTGCGGGCCGGCCGGCGGGGCGCGGACAAGCTGCTGGCGGTCTCCTCGGACCCGACCCGCTACCTCAACGTCGCGCTGCTGGTCCGGGTGGCCTGCGAGATGGCGGCGGCGGTGCTGGTGACCGTGGTGTGCGTCCGGCACTTCGAACGGACCTGGCAGGCGGTCCTGGTGGCGGTCGCCGTCATGATCGTCGTCTCGTACGTCGCGGTGGGCGTCTCGCCGCGCACCATCGGCCGCCAGCACCCGATGAACACCGCCACCGCGGCGGCGTACGTGCTGCTGCCGCTGGCCCGGGTCATGGGCCCGGTCCCGGCGCTGCTGATCCTCCTCGGCAACGCCCTCACCCCCGGCAAGGGCTTCCGCCAGGGCCCGTTCGCCTCCGAGGCGGAGCTGCGGGCGCTGGTGGACCTCGCCGAGAGCGAGTCCCTCATCGAGGACGAGGAGCGCCGCATGGTGCACTCCGTCTTCGAGCTCGGCGACACCCTGGTGCGCGAGGTGATGGTGCCGCGCACCGAGCTCGTCGCCATCGAGCGCTTCAAGACGATCCGCCAGGCCATGACCCTCGCCCTGCGCAGCGGCTTCTCGCGCATCCCGGTCACGGGCGAGAGCGAGGACGACATCGTCGGCATCGTCTACCTCAAGGACCTCGCCCGCCGGGTGCACATCAACCGGGACGCCGAGACCGAACCGGTCTCCTCGCTGATGCGCCCGGCCTTCTTCGTCCCCGACACCAAGAACGCCGGCGACCTGCTGCGCGAGATGCAGCGCGAGCACAACCACGTCGCCGTCGTCATCGACGAGTACGGCGGCACGGCCGGCATCGTCACGATCGAGGACATCCTGGAGGAGATCGTCGGCGAGATCACCGACGAGTACGACCGGGAGCTGCCGCCCGTCGTGGAGCTCGGCGGGGGACGCTACCGCGTCACCTCCCGCCTCGACCTCGGCGACCTGGGCGAGCTCTACGGAGTGGACCTGGACGACGAGGACGTCGAGACCGTCGGCGGCCTGCTCGCCAAGACGCTCGGCCGGGTGCCGATCCCCGGTGCCTCCGCCGTCGTGGCGCTCCCCGAGACCGCCTCGGCACCGCAGGCGCCGGCCGCGCTGCGGCTCACCGCGGAGGCCCCGTCGGGCCGCCGCAACCGCATCGGCGCGGTCCTCGTGGAGCCGGTCGTGGCCGTCGTGGACGAGGACCCGGCGGGCCCGGAGCCGGACGGGGCGATGCACGGCGGGTAGCGCCCGTCCGGCCGCGGCCGGAGGCGGCGGGGGCCGCGGGGGCGGGACGGCTACGCTGACCGCCATGAGTGACGAGCTGCACCCGGAAGACCGCAAGATCATCACCCTGGCCCGCTCGGCCCGGGCGCGCAACGGCGTCGCCGAGGGCGCGGCGGTCCGCGACGAGACGGGCCGCACCTACGTGGCGGGCACCGTCGCCCTGGAGTCGCTGTCGCTCAGCGCGCTGCGGACCGCGGTCGCCATGGCCGTGGCGAGCGGCGCCACGTCGCTGGAGGCGGCGGCCGTGGTGTCCGAGGCGGACGCGGTGCCGGAGGCGGACCGTGCGGCCGTGCGCGACCTCGGCGGAGCCGGCACCCCCGTGCTGCTGGCCGGGCCCGACGGCGCCGTCCGGGCGACGGTCACCGCCGGCTGACCCGGCTGCGGCAGACCGGGTCGGGCCGGCGGTCAGCGCGGGGCCGGCCCCGCCGAGCGGGCCGTCTGCAGGGCGTGCGACCAGTCGCCGACCAGGGCGCGCGCTGCGGGCAGCAGTGCCGCGCCCTGCGCGGTGAGCGCGACGCCGCGCGGCCC
The DNA here is from genome assembly GCF_040630935.1 of Streptomyces sp. NPDC005722. Lineage (NCBI taxonomy): Bacteria > Bacillati > Actinomycetota > Actinomycetes > Kitasatosporales > Streptomycetaceae > Streptomyces > Streptomyces sp. NPDC005722. The sequence goes on along the minus strand of NZ_JBEXYN010000008.1, from coordinate 77,622 downwards.
GCGGTCGAAGAGGCTGAAGCCGAGTTGCCGTTCGAGGGCCCGGATCTGCTTGGAGAGCGCGGGCTGGGAGATGCGGAGCCGCTCGGCGGCGCGCGTGAAGTGCAGCTCGTCCGCGACCGCGGCGAAGTAGCGGAGGTCACGCAGGTGGACGTCCATAGCCATCGGTCATAGCAGCGCTTCCTGGACGGTTCCGTGCCCGCGGCGGAACACCGGTCGACGGCCGGGGAAACGCCGTCCGAGCGCCGCGACCCGGCCGGAACGCACAGGTCAGCGGGGAGGACGCGGCCCCGAGGACCGTCCCTGCGCGCGGCGGGCGGCCCCCGTACCGGGCACGCGGGGCCCGGGCCGCGGCCCGGCGGCGTCAGCCGGGCCCGGTGGATCAGGGACAATGGTCGCCATGAGCGTTCGCACCGAGACGACCCCCGCCCCCGCCCACCGGGCCGGCTTCGCCTGCTTCGTGGGCCGCCCCAACGCGGGCAAGTCCACCCTGACCAACGCTCTGGTCGGCACGAAGGTGGCCATCACCTCCAACCGGCCGCAGACCACCCGGCACACCGTGCGGGGCATCGTGCACCGTCCGGACGCCCAGCTGGTCCTCGTCGACACGCCCGGCCTGCACAAGCCGCGCACCCTGCTCGGCGAGCGGCTCAACGACGTCGTCCGCACCACCTGGGCCGAGGTCGACGTGATCGGCTTCTGCCTGCCCGCCGACCAGAAGCTCGGCCCCGGCGACCGCTACATCGCCAAGGAGCTGGCCGAGGTCCGCAAGACCCCCAAGGTGGCCATCGTCACCAAGACCGACCTGGTGGACTCCAAGCGGCTCGCCGAGCAGCTGCTGGACGTCAGCCGGCTCGGCGCCGAACTGGGCATCGAGTGGGCCGAGATCGTCCCGGTCTCCGCGGTCGGCGACCGGCAGGTCTCCCTCCTCGCCGACCTCCTCGTCCCGCTGCTGCCGGAGGGCCCGGCCCTCTACCCGGAGGGCGACCTCACCGACGAGCCGGAGCAGGTGATGGTGGCCGAGCTGATCCGCGAGGCCGCGCTCGAGGGCGTGCGGGACGAGCTGCCGCACTCCATCGCCGTGGTGGTCGAGGAGATGCTGCCGCGCGAGGACCGCCCGGCGGAGAAGCCGCTGCTGGACGTGCACGCCAACATCTACATCGAGCGCCCCAGCCAGAAGGGCATCATCATCGGCCCCAAGGGCGCCCGGCTGAAGGAGGTCGGGACCAAGTCCCGCCGCCACATCGAGGCGCTGCTCGGGACCCCGGTCTTCCTCGACCTGCACGTGAAGGTCGCCAAGGACTGGCAGCGCGACCCCAAGCAGCTGCGCAAGCTCGGCTTCTAGGCCGTGCCGGCGGGGGCGCCTCCGGCGGCTTCCGTGCCGCTGAAGACCCCGTGGAAGCCGAAGGGCACCGCGTGCGGGACCTCGGCGCGGGCCAGTTCGCGGAACGAGGCGGCGTCCAGCACCAGCAGGAAGGACGAGCCGGCCGCGGCGTCGAGGACGACGGAGAGCACCACGCCCTCGCCCTCGCTCTCCGCCGGGGCCTGCGGGTCCGCGACGAAGACCGGCTCCCCGGGGTGGCAGTCCTCCTCCCACCAGGTGAGCGTGCCGCCGTCGGCCGTGTCGAGCCGCACCAGCTGGTCGGCGAAGTTCCCGCCCCGCCCGTCGCGGCTGCCGACGCCGTACGCGAAGCGGTAGGGGCGGCCGTTGCACCGTCCGTAGTCGATCCGGGGGAGCTCCATCGGCTCCTCGCCGAGCCGTTCGGCGCTCACCGCGCCGTCGGCGCCGATCCGGTACCGCGTCGGACGGGCCTGCGGGACTCCGCCGCCCTCGCGCAGCCGGTCGAGGTAGAGGGCGTCGATGACGGACGGGTCCTCGTAGGCGCACAGGTCCAGCACCAGCGCGTCGCCGTCCTCGAAGGCGTTGACGTGGTGGAAGGCGAAGAAGGCCGGGCCCTTGGCGACCCGGCGGACGGTGCCGTCCCGGCGGTCCATGACGATGAAGCGGGTGCCGCGCTCCGGGCGCCAGCGGTAGTTCTCGATGAAGGGCCGGCCGCTGAGCAGCAGCGCCGGCGGGTTGACGACGAGCGGGAACTCCACCAGCACCACGTGGCGGTCGGTGATCGCGAAGCTGTGCATGTAGCCGGGCCGGGACACGGGCAGGCTGCCCAGCAGCCTGCGGTGGGCCGTTCCGTCGGAGGACTGGCGGTAGACGCGGTACTCGCTGCGCCGCGCGAAGTGCGCCACGAAGTTGACCAGTTCGCCGGTGACCGGGTCCTGGTGCGGGTGGGCGGTGGTCCACTGCCCGGCGAGCGCGTCCTCGTAGCCGACGACGCCGACCGTCTCCAGCGTCCTCGGGTCGAACTCCACGGGCAGCGGGGTCTCGGTCAGCGCGACGAAGCGCTCGCCGAAGCGGGCGACGCTGACGTTGGCGTTCCCGGACGGCCTGCGCAGGAAGGGGGTGAAGACCCGGGCGAAGAGCGAGCGGCAGGGGTCGGTGGCGAACTCCTGGTAGGCGATGCGGCCCTCGTGCCGGGCGGTGCGGCTGCTCGGGACGTCCAGGAAGCGGTTGGCGTAGGAGACCCGGCCGTCCTCGATCGCGAACCGGTGGAGCATCGCCTGGCCGTCGAACCAGTGCCGGTAGCGGTGCCCGCCGGCCTCGAAGAGGGCGGGTCCGTTGCGCAGCAGGACCCCCTCCAGCCACCGCGGCAGCCGTCCGCGTACCGGCAGTGAGGGGACGGTCACCTCGTCGGTCAGGCTGCGCAGCCCGGTCGGGTACCCGCTCATCGGTTACGCGCCCTCCTTCAGCACCAGCCGGACCAGTTCGCGCTGTTCCTCCGTCAGGCACGGGTCGGCGCACCGCACCGTGCGGCCGTCGAGCGTGATCTCGTAGTGGAAGCCGTCCGGCACGCCCTGCGGAGGCTCGTCCGGGGCCGCGGCGAGGACGTCGCGGGCCAGGGCGTGCAGGCGGAAGGCGTCGGGCCGGCCGGCGGTGTCCAGCACGGCCCGGCGCTCGATCCCCGCGAAACCGCCGGAGCGGATCACCTGTATGCGCATGGCGGACGTCTACCCCTGCGCGGGCGGTCGCGCACCTTCCGGGACGGAGGACTGCCGCGGCACGTCGCTGCCGTTGACGGCGGCCGGGACGCCGACCTCCGACCACGCCTTCACCACCGCCGTGTGCTCCTCGCCCTCGCCGAAGCGCGCGGCGGCCGCGGCGACCGTCGCCTGGGCGAACTCGGCGAACGTCGCCCGCGGCGACAGGGCGCCACCGGTGAGCACGTCGTACCAGACCAGCCCGGCCCGCTCCCACGCGTTGCCGCCCAGGGCGGTGGCGCACAGGTGGAACGCCCGGTTGGGGATGCCGGAGTTGATGTGCACGCCGCCGTTGTCCCGCGAGGTGCGGACGTAGGCGTCCATGTGACCGGGCTGCGGGTCCTTGCCGAGGACGTCGTCGTCGTACGCCGTGCCGGGGGCCTTCATGGAGCGCAGCGCCACCCCCGTGACACGCGGGGCGAGCAGCCCGGCGCCGATCAGCCAGTCGGCCTCGTCGGCGGTCTGGCCGAGCGCGTACTGCTTGATGAGGGAGCCGAACACGTCGGACATCGACTCGTTGAGGGCGCCGGACTGGCCGAAGTAGTCCAGGTTGGCGGTGTACTGGGTGACGCCGTGGGTGAGTTCGTGGCCGATGACGTCGAGGGGGAGGGTGAAGTCGAGGAAGAGCTCCCCGTCGCCGTCCCCGAAGACCATCTGTTGGCCGTTCCAGAAGGCGTTGTTGTAGTCGCGGTCGTAGTGGACGGTGGCGTCCAGCGGCAGCCCGGCGTCGTCGATGGAGTGGCGGCCGTACGCCGTCAGGTAGAGCTCGAACGTCGCCCCCAGCCCGTCGTAGGCCCGGTTGACGGTGTCGTCGGCGAGGGCCGGGTCGCCCTCGCCGCGGACCGTGCGGCCCGGCAGGTCCGTGCCGTGCTCCGCGTCGCCGATCGTGCGGCGCGGCCGGTCCGAGGGCTCCGCCCCGGTCACCGGGAGGGCGCCGATGACGGTGGTCAGCCGGCGGCGGGTGCGCTCGGCGGCGTCGCGTTCCAGGGTGCGGCGGGCGGGTGCGGCCAGCGCGCGGTCCTCGTTGCGGGCGACCTCGTCGAGGACGTGCGGCGGCACGATCGTGCAGAAAACAGGTGTCTGCTCCATCAGGGCAATGTGGCACGGTGCTCACTGTCTGTCACTAGGTGTCGCCATGATCCACGAAAAGGGGGGAAGTTCTGTGTTTTTCATGCCATCACGGGCGGTCTTGCATACTGAGAAGAACGCCGCAGCGGCTGCAGGGTCCCCGGGGGCTCGGCTATGGTCGATCGCATCATGCGTTTCGGGCTGCTTCTTCTTAGCTGCCGCGGCGAGGGCCTGTAGTCCAGGTCGACTCCCTCCCCGCGGGGTTTGGCGTTGCACCAGCGCCGGTCGGCCGCCTCACAGCCGCAACCGAGGAGCACCCCCGCAGATGTCCACCCCGAACGCCGTCGGCCGCCCCACGCCCATCACCGCCGCGACCGTGCGTCAGCGCCCGACCGCGATGCCGGTGCACAAGTACAAGCCGTACGAGGCCGTGGAGATCCCCGACCGCACCTGGCCCGACCGGCGCGTCACCAAGGCCCCCCGCTGGCTGTCCACCGACCTGCGCGACGGCAACCAGGCCCTGATCGACCCGATGTCGCCGGCCCGCAAGCGCGCGATGTTCGACCTGCTGGTGTCGATGGGCTACAAGGAGATCGAGGTCGGCTTCCCCGCCTCCGGCGAGACCGACTTCGCCTTCGTGCGCTCCATCATCGAAGAGGGCGCGATCCCCGACGACGTCACGATCTCCGTGCTGACCCAGGCCCGCGAGGAGCTGATCGAGCGGACCGTGGAGTCGCTGCGCGGCGCGGCGCGCGCGACCGTGCACCTGTACAACGCGACCGCCCCGACCTTCCGCCGGGTGGTCTTCCGCGGCTCCAAGGAGCAGATCCGGCAGATCGCCGTGGACGGCACCCGGCTGGTCATGGAGTACGCCGACAAGGTCCTGGGCGACGAGACCGTCTTCGGCTACCAGTACAGCCCGGAGATCTTCACCGACACCGAGCTGGACTTCGCGCTGGAGGTCTGCGAGTCGGTCATGGACGTCTGGCAGCCCGAGGAGGGCCGCGAGATCATCCTGAACCTGCCGGCGACCGTGGAGCGCTCCACGCCCTCCACGCACGCGGACCGCTTCGAGTGGATGTCGCGCAACCTGTCGCGCCGCGAGCACGTGTGCCTGTCGGTCCACCCGCACAACGACCGCGGCACGGCCGTCGCCGCCGCGGAACTGGCCCTGATGGCGGGCGCGGACCGCATCGAGGGCTGCCTGTTCGGCCAGGGCGAGCGCACCGGCAACGTCGACCTGGTCACCCTGGGCATGAACCTGTTCAGCCAGGGCGTGGACCCGATGATCGACTTCTCGCAGATCGACGAGATCCGCCGCACCGCCGAGTACTGCAACCAGATGGAGGTCCACCCGCGCCACCCGTACGTGGGCGACCTGGTCTACACGTCCTTCTCCGGCTCCCACCAGGACGCCATCAAGAAGGGCTTCGACGCCATGGAGGCCGACGCGGCCGCCCAGGGGAAGACGGTCGACGACATCGAGTGGGCGGTCCCGTACCTGCCGATCGACCCCAAGGACGTCGGCCGCTCCTACGAGGCCGTGATCCGCGTGAACTCGCAGTCCGGCAAGGGCGGCGTCGCGTACGTCCTGAAGAACGACCACAAGCTGGACCTGCCGCGCCGCATGCAGATCGAGTTCTCGAAGATCATCCAGGCGAAGACCGACGCCGAGGGCGGCGAGGTCACGCCGAAGGAGATCTGGGCGATCTTCGAGGACGAGTACCTGCCGACCCCGGCCAACACCTGGGGCCGCATCGTCCTGCGCTCGGCGCAGACCTCGACCAGCAGCGACGGCACCGACACCCTGACCGTCGGGGCGGTCGTGGACGGCGCCGCGACGGCCTTGACCGGTACCGGCAACGGCCCGATCTCCGCGTTCTTCGACGCGCTGGCCTCGGTCGGGGTCGACGCCCGCCTGCTGGACTACACCGAGCACACCATGAGCGAGGGCGCCAGTGCCCAGGCCGCCTCGTACATCGAGTGCGCCATCGACGGCAAGGTCCTGTGGGGCATCGGGATCGACGCCAACACCACCCGCGCCTCGCTGAAGGCGGTCGTCTCCGCCGTCAACCGCGCGGCCCGTTAGCCACCGCACGCGGTGAACCGGCCACGGCGCCCGCCCGGGCGCCGTGGCCGATTCTTGTATTCGGCCCTCCCGTGGTACTGACTGCGCGTCTCTCATGTGGCTAACATCACGTCATTGCGGCGCCGTTGCCGGAGCGTTACCCACGCCTACGGCGCGTAATGGGACGAACCGGTGTAATCGGGATGCTGGCCGGAGGGTGCGAAGTGCTCCAGATCAAGGGCTTGTGCATCTTGGGCGTGCGAACGGTCTGGCACACCGAAGGTGACGGGGAGTTCTTCTGCGCGGGCTGCGGCGGCGACCGCGGCTACCGGCGGCGCACCGGCATCAGGCGGCTGACCGTGCTGGGCCTGCCCCTGCTGCCGCGCGGCTCGGCCGGCACGGTCGTGGAGTGCGTGGTGTGCCGTACGCACCACGGCCCGGAGGTCCTGGAACAGCCCACCACCACCGTCTTCTCCGCCATGCTCCGCGACGCCGTCCACACCGTCGCCCTCGCCGTGCTCACCGCCGGCGGCGCGATGGGGCGGGGCGCCCGCGAGGCGGCCGTCGGCGCGGTCCGCTCGGCCGGGTTCACCGACTGCACCGAGGACCAGCTGCTCGGCCTGCTCGCCGCGATCGTCGCCGACGAGGGCCGGTTCCCCGGCGCCTCCGACGCCCTTGACGCCGACGGGCTCGCGGACGCCCTCGACGGCTGCGGCAGCTGGCTGTCCATCGAGCTCCACGAGGCCCTGGAACCCCTCTCCCGCCACCTCGCCCCCCAGGGCCGCGAGCACATCCTGCTCCAGGGCGCCCTCATCGCCCTCGCCGACGGTCCCTACCTGCCCGCCGAGCGCGAGGTCCTCGGCGCCGTCGGCCGCTGCCTGGGCCTGGTCGGCGCGGACACCGAGCGCATCCTGGAAGCCGCGGCCCGCACGCCCTCCTGACCCGCCCGCCCCCGCCGCCCGGCGGTGCCGAACCGCCGTCGGGCGTACTCCCCGGGGAGTAACGGGAGCCGTCCCGCACCCCGGGCAGTAACGCGCGGCTCGCCCTCGGGCCCGACGAAACGGCGCTCCGCGGCCGGGAGTCTGGAAGCGACCAGACCACCGGCCCGGAGGGAGGCCCGAGATGGGGGCCACGAGCACGAGGAGCACGGCGGACGCGCCGGAGCAGGCGCCGGCGCGGCGCGGACGGGACGGAGGGCGCGCGGCACGCCTGGTGCCCTGGGGGGTGCTCGTGCTGTGGCTCGCGGTGCTCGCGTTCGCCGGGCCGATGGCCGGCGGCCTCGCCGGGGACCAGCAGAACCGCGCCGTCGACTACCTCCCGGCGAACGCCGGTTCGACGCGGGTGGCCGAACTGCAGGAGGCGCTGCCCGGCGGCGAGGCCACCGAACTGTTCGTCGTCTACCACCGCGACGGCGGCCTGACCTCCGCCGACCGGGCCACGGCCGCGGAGCAGGTCGCCGCCGTCGCCGCGGCGCACCGGCTCACCGGCCACGGAACGCCGCGCGGCGTTCCCTCCCAGGACGGCAGCACGCTGACGTACCCGGTCGCCAGTACCGAGCCCGGCCGGGACGACGCGGCCGCGGCGGCCTTCGTCGAGGACGTACGCACGCTGGCGAACGGCGGCGGAGGACTGACCGTCCAGGTCGGCGGACCCGGCGCGGTCGCCACCGACATGAAGGAGGTGTACTCCTCGCTGGACGGGCCGCTGCTGTACACCACGGTGGCCGTCGTCGCCGTCCTGCTGATCCTCATCTACCGCAGCCCGCTGCTGTGGTTGCTGCCGCTGCTGGTCGCGGGCGTCGCCGACGCCACCGCCATGGCCGCGGTGCACGGCCTCCACGGGGCCCTCGGCATCACCGTCACCGGCCAGAGCCAGGGCGTGATGACCATCCTCGTCTTCGGCGCCGGAACGGACTACGCGCTGCTGCTCGTCTCCCGCTACCGCGAGGAACTGCGGCGCGTACCGCGCCCGTACGACGCCATGCGCGCCGCGCTGCGCGGCTGCGGCCCCGCGGTGCTGGCCTCCTCCGCGACGGTGGCCGCGGGCCTGCTGTGCCTGCTCGCGGCCGACCTCAACAGCAGCCGGGGCATGGGCCCGATCGCCGCGGTCGGGGTGCTGTGCGCGCTGGCGGCCATGACGACCCTGCTGCCCGCGCTGCTGGTGCTGCTGGGCCGCCGGGTCTTCTGGCCGCTGGTCCCGGCGTACGGGAGCCGGCCGCCCACGCGGCGCGGGCTGTTCACCGCGATGGGCGGCTCCGCCGCCCGCCGGCCGCTCGCGGTGCTCGCGGGCGGGGCGGTCCTGCTGGGCGCGCTGGCGCTCGGCGCCCTCAACCTGCCCGGGAGCCTGGGGAACGACGACGCCTTCACCAGCGCCCCCGAGTCGGTCGCGGCCATGCGCACCCTCGCCCGCGCGGACGGCGACGGCGGCGCCCAGCCGATCACCGTCATGGCGCCCGCCGGCCGGGCCGGCGAGGTCGCGGCCGCCGCCCGGACGACCGAGGGCGTCACCGCGGTGGAACGCGGCCGCAGCGGCGGCGGCTGGACCGAACTGTCGGTCACCGCACGGGCCCTGCCGGACTCGGCGGCCGAGGCGGCCACCGTCAAGGCGCTGCGCGCGGAGCTGGGCGGCCGCCACGGGGCGTACGTCGGCGGGCCGGGCGCCCAGCAACTGGACCTCGCCGACACCAGTGCGCGCGACCGCCTGCTCGTGGTGCCGCTCGTCCTGCTCTCCGTGCTGCTGGTCCTCGTCGTGCTGCTGCGCAGCCTCGTCGCGCCGCTGCTGCTCGTCGCGGCGGTGGTCGCCGTGTGGGGGGCGGCGCTGGGCATCGGCGGACTGGTCTTCGGCCCGCTCTTCGGCTTCACCGGGACGGACCCCGGGCTGCCGCTGCTCTCCTTCGTCTTCCTCGTCGCGCTCGGCGTCGACTACGGCATCTTCCTGATGCACCGGATGCGCGAGGAGTCCCGCTCCGGTGCCGATCCCGCCGCCGCGGCCCTCACCGCGCTGCGCACGACGGGCGGGGTCATCGCCTCCGCCGGGCTGGTGCTGGCGGCGACCTTCTCGGTGCTGCTGGCCATGCCCCTGGTGTCGCTGGTCGAACTGGGCTTCGTCATCGCGGTCGGGGTGCTGCTGGACACCTTCCTGGTGCGGACCTACCTCGTCACGTCGGCGAGCCTGCTGCTGGGACGGCGCGTGTGGTGGCCGGGCGGGCTCGGCCGGTCGTCGCAGCACCCTGGGAACGCCCCGACCCCGTGACGGAAGATGGAGCCGTGCCGAAGCAGCCACGTATCGTCCTCGCCTCCCACGGCGACGTCCTCCTGGCCGTCGCCGTGCTGGCGGCGCAGTGCGCGCTCGCCCTGTTCTTCCCCGACCGCAACGGCCACCGGCCGGACGCGCTGGGGTGGACGCTGCTCGTCGCCGGCGCGCTGGTGCTGACGGCGCGGCGGCGGGTGCCGATGGCCGTGATGATCGCGACCGTCCTGATCGTCGGCCCCTACCACGCCCTGGACAACCTCCACGTGGCCGTCGTGCCGGCGAGCATGGTGGCGGTGTACTCGCTGGCCGTGGCCGGGCCGCCGCTGCGGACCTTCCCGACGGTGACGGTGGTCATCGGGATCATGGCGTCGGTGATGGCGGCGACCCCCAACCGGCACGCGGTCTCCGACATGCTCCGCAGCGGCGGCTGGGTGCTGGCGATGGCCCTGGTCGGCGAGGCGGTGCGGATCCAGCGCAAGTACGTGGCGGCGGTCGTCGAGCGCGCCGAGCGGGCGATCCGCACCCGTGGGGAGGAGGCGGCCCGCCGGGTCGCCGAGGAGCGCCTGCGGATCGCCCGGGACCTGCACGACCTGCTGGCCCACAGCATCACCGTGATCGGCGTGCAGACCTCGGTCGCCGCCCATGTGCTGCTCGCCGACCCGGACCGGCTGGACCGTACGGCCGTCGCCGGGGCCCTGGACAACATCGCGGAGACCTGCCGCGACGCCCGTACGGAACTGCGCGCCACGCTGCAGGTGCTGCGCGGCGACGACGAGCGCGGCCCGCTGCCGGGCCTGGCCGGGGTGACCGACCTGGCCCGGTCCGCGGAGGCCGCCGGGGCCCGGGTGGAGCTGGCGGTGGCGCCGGAGGCCGACGGGGTGCCCCCGGCCATCGGTGCGGCGGCGTACCGGATCGTGCAGGAGGCCCTGACCAACGCGGTCCGGCACGCGGGCGGCGGCACCCGGGTGCGGGTGGGCGTCCTCCTGGACGCCGAGGCGGCCGCCCTGCGCGTCGCGGTCACCGACGACGGCCCCGGGTGCGCGGAGGCGGAGGCGTCCGTCCCGCGGCAGCAGGACGGCAGGTGGCGTCCCTGGCGGGCCGTGGTGCCGGCCACGCCGCCGCCGGAGGAACCCGCCCCGGCCGGCTACGGCCTCATCGGCATGCGCGAGCGAGCGCGCAGCGTCGGCGGCACCCTGACGGCCGGTCCCTGCCCGGAGGGCGGCTTCACCGTCGCGGCCGTCCTGCCGCTCGGCGGGGGCGGCGCGCTCGTGGGGGACCCGGCGTGATCCGGGTCCTGCTCGCCGACGACCAGACCCTGGTCCGCGAGGCCTTCGCGATGCTCGTGGACTCCGCACCCGACATGCGGGTCGTCGCGCACGCGGCCACCGGGCGGGAGGCCGTGGCGGCGGCCCGCACCGGCCGCGCCGACGTGGTGATCATGGACATCCGGATGCCGGACCTCGACGGCATCGAGGCCACCCGGCTGATCGCCGCGGACGAGGACCTGGCCGGTGTCCGGGTGCTGGTGCTCACCACGTACGACACCGACGACCACGTCCTGCCCGCGCTGCGCGCCGGGGCCAGCGGCTTCCTCGTCAAGGACACCCGCCCCGCCGACCTCCTCGACGCCATCCGCACGGTGGCCGCCGGCGAGGCGCTGCTCTCGCCGGGACCGACGGCGCGGCTCATCGCCCGGGTGCTGCGCCTGCCCGAGGGCCCGCCGTCGGGCGGCCCGGCCCCGGAACGGCTCGCCGCGCTGTCGGAACGGGAACGGCAGGTGCTCACCCTCGTCGCGCGCGGCCTGAACAACACGGAGGTCGCCGAGGCGCTGGGACTGAGCCCGCTCACCGCCAAGACGCACGTCAGCCGGATCATGGGGAAGCTCGCCGCCCGCGACCGCGCCCAGTTGGTGATCGCGGCCTACGAGTCGGGCCTGGTCGCCCCCGGCGGGACGGCGGGGCCCGGCGGTTGACCGCCCCCGGCGGGACGGCGGGGCCCGGCGGTTGACCGCCCCCGGCGGAGGCCCGCGGGTCCCGGTGCCCCCGCTCCGGGCGGTCCGCTCGCACCACGCGCGGGTGACGCGCGTGCGTGACGGAGTGCCTCAGCGGGCCGCCAGCACCAGGGCCAGGGCGACGAGCGCCGGGACGGTCTGCACGAAGAGGATCCGGCGGCTCGCGGTCGCGGCCCCGTACAGCCCGGCGACCGCCACGCAGACGAGGAAGAACACCTTCGCCTGGAGGCCCACCGGGTCGGACGCCACCGCGCCCCACACCAGGCCGGCGGCCAGGAATCCGTTGTAGAGCCCCTGGTTGGCGGCGAGCGCCTTGCTCTCCCGCGCGAACTCCTCGGTGGTGCCGAAGGCGGCCCGGGCGCGCGGGGTGGTCCACAGGAACATCTCCAGGACCAGGATGTAGACGTGCAGGGCCGCTATCAGCAGCACGGCGACGGTTGCGGTGATCGACATGGGCCGTAGCGTACGACCCGGGCCGGACCGGTCGCTCCGTACGGGAGAATGGGCGCATGAGTCTGTTCCGCGACGACGGCATCGTGCTGCGCACCCAGAAGCTGGGCGAGGCGGACCGGATCATCACCCTGCTCACGCGCCGGCACGGCCGGGTGCGGGCGGTGGCCCGCGGAGTGCGGCGGACGAAGTCCAAGTTCGGGGCGCGGCTGGAGCCCTTCTCCCACGTGGACGTGCAGTTCTTCGCGCGCGGCGGGGAACTCGTCGGCCGGGGCCTGCCGCTGTGCACCCAGGGCGAGATCATCGCCCCCTACGGCAGCCGGATCGTCACCGACTACGCCCGCTACACCGCGGGCACGGCGATGCTGGAGACCGCCGAGCGCTTCACCGACCACGAGGGCGAACCGGCCGTGCAGCAGTACCTGCTGCTGGTCGGCGGACTGCGCACGCTCGCCGACGGTGAGCACGACCCGCGCCTGGTGCTCGACGCCTTCCTGCTGCGCTCGCTGGCGGTCAACGGCTACGCGCCCAGCTTCGGGGACTGCGCGAAGTGCGGGATGCCCGGCCCGAACCGGTTCTTTTCGGTCGCCGCGGGAGGAGTCGTATGCGGCGAGTGCCGCCCGGCCGGAAGCGTCGTACCCTCACTGGAGTCACTGGAACTCCTCGGCGCGTTGCTCGGAGGGGACTGGGAGACCGCCGACGCGTGCGAACCGCGCCACTGCCGGGAGGGCAGCGGACTGGTCGCCGCGTATCTGCAGTGGCACCTGGAGCGCGGCCTGCGCAGTCTGCGTTTCATCGAGAAGTAGCGGTACCCGGCGGCCCCGGCAGCACCAAGTCGTGAGGCACAGGAAGTGGAGAGCAAGGTCATGGCAGTACGCGGGATTCTGAGCCGTCCCCGGCGCGAGTACCGGGCTCCCGACCCGCACCCGTCCGGCGCGCAGCCCCCCAAGATCCCAGGCGAGCTGGTCCCCCAGCACGTGGCCATCGTGATGGACGGCAACGGCCGCTGGGCCAAGGAGCGCGGTCTGCCCCGCACCGAGGGGCACAAGGTCGGCGAGTCCGTCGTGCTGGACGTCCTGAAGGGCTGCCTGGAGCTGGGGGTCAAGAACCTCTCGCTGTACGCCTTCTCGACCGAGAACTGGAAGCGTTCGCCCGACGAGGTCCGCTTCCTGATGAACTTCAACCGGGACGTCATCCACCGCCGCCGCGACGAGATGCACGAGATGGGCATCCGCATCCGCTGGGCGGGCCGCATGCCCCGGCTGTGGAAGTCGGTCGTCAAGGAGCTCCAGGTCGCGGAGGAGATGACCCGCGACAACGACGCGATGACGCTGTACATGTGCGTCAACTACGGCGGCCGCGCGGAGATCGCCGACGCGGCGGCGCGCCTGGGCGAGGACATAAAGGCGGGTCGTCTCGACCCCTCCAAGGTCAACGAGAAGACCCTCGCCAAGTACATGTACCACCCGGACATGCCGGACGTGGACCTGTTCGTCCGCCCCTCCGGCGAGCAGCGCACCTCCAACTTCCTGATCTGGCAGTCCGCCTACGCCGAGATGGTCTTCCAGGACGTCCTCTGGCCGGACTTCGACCGCCGCGACCTGTGGCGCGCGTGCCTGGAGTACGCCTCCCGCGACCGCCGCTTCGGCGGCGCGATCCCCAACGAGCAGCAGCCGGACGAGGAGAGCGGCGCGGACGGCGCGTAGTCACGCCGCGGTCGCCCACCGGGCGACCGCGGTCACGGGGGACGGCGCCGCGTGCGGCTGCAGTGCTGCGGCGCCGGGGCTCAGACCTCCGCGGGGCGGCCGCAGCCGGCGCAGTCGGCGCAGGTGCCGAAGATCTCCACGGTGTGGGCGACGTCGACGAAGCCGTGCTCCTCGGCGATGGTGTCGGCCCACTTCTCGACCGCCGGGCCCTCGACCTCGACGGCCTTGCCGCAGACCCGGCAGACCAGGTGGTGGTGGTGACCGCTGCTGCAGCGCCGGTAGACGGACTCGCCGTCCCCGGTGCGGAGCACGTCGATCTCGCCGGCGTCGGCGAGGGACTGCAGCGTGCGGTAGACCGTGGTGAGGCCGACCGAGTCGCCCCGGTGCTTCAGGAGGTCGTGCAGCTCCTGGGCGCTGCGGAACTCGTCGACCTCGGCGAGGGCCGCGGCGACGGCGGTACGCTGCCGGGTCGATCGTCCGCGGACGGGGGGCTTGGCGGTCGTCACCGGTGGCCTCCTACTCGGTCGGGTTCGGTCGGTCATTCTGCCAGGCCGGGCGCTCATACCCGGACGTCGTCCTCGGTCGGACGCGCCGCGGGTACCTCCAGGGTGCACCGTGTCGCGTCCCCTGCGGCACGGCGTGCACGCTTTTTCGCCAGCGGTACCGCCAGCAGCGTCAGTACGACGAACACGCCGATGGCCAGCAGCACGATGGTCGCCCCGGAGGGCACGTCGGCGTAGTACGAGGTCACCGTCCCGGAGAAGGCGACCACCACGCCGATCACGACCGACAGCGCGAACGCCGTGGCGAAACTGCGGGCGATCTGCTGCGAGGCGGCGACCGGGATCACCATCAGCGCGCTGACCAGCAGCAGCCCGACGACCCGCATCGCGACCGTGACCGTGACCGCCGCGGTGACGGCGACCAGCAGGTTGAGCAGGCGTACCGGAAGGCCGGTCACCCGGGCGAACTCCTCGTCCTGGGAGACCGCGAACAGCTGCCGCCGCAGGCCCACGGTGACCAGCACCACGAAGCCGGCCAGCAGGCAGATCGTGGTGATGTCCTGCGGGGAGACGGTGGTGATGGAGCCGAACAGGTAGGTGAGGAGGTTGGCGTTGGAGCCGTTCGGCGCGAGCGAGGTGAACATCACGCCGGCCGCCATGCCGCCGTAGAAGAGCATGGCGAGCGCGATGTCGCCGCGCGTCCTGCCGTACCAGCGGATGAGTTCCATGACGACCGCGCCGGCGACCGACACGGCCGTCGCCATCCACACCGGGTTGGCGCTGAGCAGGAAGCCGAGGCCGACGCCGGTGAGGGCGACGTGGCCGATGCCGTCGCCCAGCAGCGCCTGCCGGCGCTGGACGAGGTAGATGCCGATCGCGGGGGCGGTGATGCCGACGAGGACGGCGGCGATCAGTGCCCGCTGCATGAAGGCGTAGGAGAACAGCTCCATCAGAACAGCCCCGTCCGGATCGGTTCGGCCGCGTGGCCCGCGTGCGGGTGGACGTGGTCGTGGCCCGGCAGCGCGTGCTGCCCCTGGGCCTTCGGCGGGGGCCCGTCGTGGACGACGCAGCCGTCGCGCAGCACCACCGCGCGGTCGATCAGCGGCTCCAGCGGTCCGAGTTCGTGCAGCACCAGCAGCACGGTGGTGCCCACCGCGACCTGTTCGCGCAGTGTCCCGGCGAGCACCTCCTGGCTGGCCAGGTCGACGCCGGCCATCGGCTCGTCCATGATCAGCAGTTCGGGCTCGACGGACAGCGCGCGGGCGATCAGCACCCGCTGGTGCTGGCCGCCGGAGAGCGCCTCGACCGGGTCGCCGGCCCGGTCGGCCATCCCGACCAGCTCCAGGGCGTGCTCCACGGCCCTGCGGTCCGCCTTGCGGGGCAGGCCCAGCCTGGTCCGGGCCAGCCGCCCGGCGGAGACGACCTCGCGGACGGTGGCGGGGACGCCGGAGGCCGCGGTGGTGCGCTGCGGCACGTAGCCGATCCGGGCCCAGTCGCGGAAACGGTTCAGCGGGGTGCCGAACAGCTCCAGGGCGCCCGAGGTGAGCGGCACCTGACCGACCACGGCGCGGATCGCGGTGGACTTGCCCGAGCCGTTGGCGCCGAGCAACGCGACGACCTCGCCGCGCCGCACGGTCAGGTCGACGCCGCGCAGCACCGGTCGTGAGCCGAGCGCGGCGGCCGCACCCCGCATCGATATGACCGTGTCCATTCCAGCCTCCGTACCGGGCTCCGTCATCATGGCCTCACTTCGCGCCCAGCGCCGTGCGCAGGGCCTGGAGGTTGCTCCGCTGGACCTCGAAGTAGTCGCGGCCCGCGGACTTGTCGGTGATGCCCTCGATCGGGTCGAGCACCGCGGTCTTCAGGCCGAGGTCGCCGGCGAGGGTCCTGGCGGTCCGGTCGCTGGCCAGCGTCTCGAAGAATACGGTGCTGACGCCCTTGTCCTCGGCGAGGGTGTGCAGCGTCTTCATCCGGGCCGCGCTGGGCTCGGACTCCGGGTCGATGCCGCTGATCGCCTCCTCGACCAGCCCGTAGCGCTCGGCGAGGTAGCCGAAGGCGGCGTGGGTGGTGATGAAGGTGTCCGAGGTGCGGTCCTTCAGCCCGTCCTCGAACCCGGTGTTCAGCGCGTCCAGCTTCTTCACCAGCGCGGCGGTGTTCTTCCCGTACGTCGCGGCGTGGTCCGGGTCGGCCTCGGCGAGGGCCTTGCCGACGCCCTCGGCGACCTGGGCGTAGCGGACCGGGTCGAGCCAGATGTGCGGGTCGGCGCCCGCGTCCTCGTCCTCGCCCTCGTGCCCGGTGTCGTTGTCCCCGGTGGTGTGGTGGTGGCCGTCGACCTCGGTGCCGTGGTCCTCCAGCGGGGTCAGTGCGGCGGCGTCGACGACGGTCCTCACGCCGGACTGGGCTATCGCGTCGTCGACGGCGGGCTGCAGGCCCTTGAGGTAGACGACGACGTCGGACTCGCCCAGCTCGCCGGTCTGCCGGGGGGTGAGTTCCAGGTCGTGCGGCTCGGTCCCCGGCTTGGTCAGTCCCGTAACGTGGACGTGCCCGCCGCCGATCTGCTCGGCGAGGAACTCCATCGGGTAGAAGGACGCCGTGACCGCCAGCTTGCCGTCCTGCCCGGTCCCGCCCGCGGTGGAGCAGGCGGAGAGGGCGACCAGCCCGGCGACGGCGGCGAGGGGGACCAGAGCACGACCTATGTTCATGACACCCATTTTCAACAAAACTGGAAACGATTGTCAATTGACTCCATGGCCGGACCCGGCGGCCCGCCCGACGCTCCCGGACCGTGGAACCGATTTGATACAGGCCCCGCACCCGCCGGTAATCTGAGGTATTCGCCGGACCGCACGCGATCCGGCGGACCTCACCGACCGCTTCGTCGTCTGAAGAGAGCACCGTGGCCGCCGACAAGATCGACACCATCGTCAGCCTGAGCAAGCGCCGTGGCTTCGTTTTCCCCTGCAGCGAGATCTACGGCGGTCAGAAGGCCGCCTGGGACTACGGACCGCTGGGCGTCGAACTGAAGGAGAACATCAAGCGTCAGTGGTGGCGCGCGATGGTCACCTCCCGGGAGGACGTGGTCGGCCTCGACTCCTCGGTGATCCTGGCCCGCGAGGTCTGGGAGGCCTCGGGCCACGTCGCCACGTTCACCGACCCGCTCACCGAGTGCACCTCCTGCCACAAGCGTTACCGCGCCGACCACCTGGAGGAGGCGTACGAGGCCAAGCACGGCCACCTGCCGGCCAACGGCCTCTCCGACCTCAACTGCCCCAACTGCGGCAACAAGGGCACCTTCACCGAGCCCAAGCAGTTCTCGGGCCTGCTCTCCACCCACCTGGGCCCGACCCAGGACTCCGGCGCGGTCGCCTACCTGCGCCCCGAGACCGCGCAGGGCATCTTCACCAACTTCGCCCAGGTGCAGCAGACCTCGCGCCGCAAGCCGCCGTTCGGCATCGCCCAGACCGGCAAGTCCTTCCGCAACGAGATCACGCCCGGCAACTTCATCTTCCGGACCCGCGAGTTCGAGCAGATGGAGATGGAGTTCTTCGTCAAGCCGGGCGAGGACGAGACCTGGCACGAGTACTGGATGCAGCAGCGCTGGGACTGGTACCGGGGCCTCGGCCTGCGCGAGGAGAACATGCGCTGGTTCGAGCACGCCAAGGAGAAGCTCTCCCACTACTCGAAGCGCACCACCGACATCGAGTACCGCTTCAACTTCGGCGGCAGCGAGTTCTCCGAGCTCGAGGGCATCGCCAACCGCACGGACTACGACCTCAAGGCCCACAGCCAGGCCAGCGGCCAGGACCTGTCGTACTTCGACCAGGAGGCCGGCGAGCGCTACTTCCCGTTCGTCATCGAGCCCGCGGCGGGTCTCAACCGCGCCATGCTCGCCTTCATGCTCGACGCGTACAACGAGGACGAGGCCCCCAACGCCAAGGGCGTGATGGAGAAGCGCACCGTCATGCGCCTCGACCCGCGCCTGGCGCCGGTCAAGGTCGCCGTCCTGCCGCTGTCGCGCAACCCGCAGCTCTCGCCGAAGGCCAAGGGCCTCGCGGCCGACCTGCGCCGTCACTGGAACATCGAGTTCGACGACGCCGGCGCCATCGGCCGCCGCTACCGCCGCCAGGACGAGATCGGCACCCCGTTCTGCGTGACCGTCGACTTCGACACCCTCGAGGACAACGCGGTCACCGTGCGCGAGCGCGACACCATGAAGCAGGAGCGCGTCTCGCTGGACCAGGTCGAGGCCTACCTCGGTGGCCGGCTGCTCGGCTGCTAGGAACCGTCCCGGACGCACGCACGAAGGCGCCCGGCCGACCCCCAGAGGGGTGGCCGGGCGCCTTCGTGCGTGAACGGGCCCGTACGGGCGGCGCTCAGGGCCGCAGACCGCGCAGGACCAGGTCGATGACCGCGGAGAACGCCGCGTCGATGCCCGGGGCGAACCAGTCGCCGGCGTACGCCGGGTCGTGGAAGCGCACGGTGGCGTCCCACACCGCCTGCGCGGCGGCCTCCGGGTCGCCGGCGGCGAACTCCCCGCCGGCTACGCCGTCCCGGACGATCCGGGTGAGCAGCCCGACCATGATGGCGACGTGCTCGGCGACCACGGAGCTGTGCTCGTCGGTCAGCGCCATGTAGGTGGCGAACAGCTCGGGGTCGCCGCCCGCCTTGCGCTTCTTGGCTGCGAACAGCGCCTCCAGCCAGGCGTGCAGCCGTGCGGGCGCCGGGCGGCCGCCGTCCTCCGCGATCGCCGACAGCTGTGCGTGGGCCTGGTCCAGCCACCGCTGGGTGACCGCCTCGCGCAGTGCGGCCTTGGTGCGGAAGTGCCGGTAGACGCTGCCGTGGCTGACCCCGAGGGCGCGGGCCACGTCGACCACGGTCGCCTTCGCGGGACCGTAGCGGCGCAGCACCTCTTCCGTGGTCTCGAGGATGCGTTCGGCGGTCAGCGTCTCGGGTGGCATGCTCGCCATTGTCCCAGTACCGGGCCGGTGCCCGTCAGTGCCGCTGCTCACTGTCCAGGTGCGCCATCTGCGCGTGCGGGTAGCGCTCGCCGGCGGCCGCGCCGGCCGGGACCGCCTCCTCGATCGCCGCCAGGTCGGCGGCGTCCAGGGTGACCTCCAGCGCGCCCAGCGCCTCGGCCAGCCGCTCGCGGGTACGGGCGCCGATCAGCGGCACGATGTCCTCGCCCCGGGACAGCACCCAGGCGATGGCGGTCTGCGCCACGGTGACGCCCCGCTGCTCGGCGATCTTGCGCAGCGCCTCGACGAGCCCGAGGTTGTGCTCCAGGTTCTCGCCTTGGAAGCGGGGGCTCATGGCGCGGAAGTCGTTGCCCGCCAGCTGCCGGTCGCGGGTGAAGTGCCCGCTGATCAGGCCGCGGGACAGCACGCCGTACGCCGTGACGCCGATGCCCAGTTCGCGGGCGGTGGGCAGGATCTCGTCCTCGATGCCGCGGGAGATCAGCGAGTACTCGATCTGCAGGTCGCTGATCGGCGCCACGGCGGCCGCGCGGCGCAGCGTGGCGGCGCTGACCTCGGACAGGCCGATGTGGCGCACGTAGCCGGCCTCGACGAGCTCGGCGATGGCGCCGACGGTCTCCTCGATCGGGACGGTGGGGTCGACCCGGGCGATCCGGTAGACGTCGATGTGGTCGGTGCCGAGGCGCTGCAGCGAGTACGAGGCGAAGTTCTTCACGGCGGCCGGGCGCCCGTCGTAGCCCAGCCAGGTGCCACCGGGGTCGCGCAGAGCGCCGAACTTGACGCTGACCAGGGCGTTGTCGCGGCGGGCGCCGGCGGAGCGCAGGGCCTCGCCGACGAGCATCTCGTTGTGGCCCATGGCGTAGAAGTCGCCGGTGTCGATCAGGGTGATGCCCGCGTCGAGGGCGGCGTGGACGGTGGCGACGGCCTCGCCGCGGTCCGTCTCGCCGTAGAGGGCGGACATGCCCATGGCGCCGAGGCCGAGGGCGGAGACGGTGGGGCCGGTGGAACCGAGGGTGCGGTTCTGCAAGGGGGGCTCCTTGGTGGGGAGGGGGAGGTCGGGCGGGGACGCTGACAACAGTGACACATGCGCTGACAGATTTCAATATCTGTCAGCGCGTGTTCCATCCGTCGCATTCCCGCGGGACCGATCTGCGGGACCGATCCGCAGGGCCGGCCCGCGGGTCCCGGTCCCCGCCCCGCGGCCCCTCAGGCCACTTCGCGCGGCAGCCGCAGGCTGGCCAGCGCCGTCACCGCCACCGCCGCGAGCTGTACGAGCAGCACCACGACCAGCGCCTGCCGGGTCCCGTGCGAGGGGACGAGGGAGAGGAAGAGGGTGCCGAGGGTGGCCACGCCCAGGGCCAGCGCCGACTGCTGGGTGGTGACCATGACGCCGCTGCCGACACCGGCCCGCTCGCCCGGTACGTCCGCGAGCACCAGCCGGAACAGCACGGGCAGTTGCAGCCCCTGGCCGAGGCCGGCGACCGCGACACCCGGCAGCAGGGCCCACGCCGTCATCCCGGGCTGCCAGCTGCGGGCCACGGTCAGCGCCAGCACGGCGACGCCGACACCCTGCAGCACGCCGCCCGCGGTGACCACGCGCCCGCCGTACCGGCCCACCAGGCGCGGCCCGGCCAGCGAGGCCAGGAAGAACGCCACGGCCATCGGCACCAGCGTGGCGCCCGCCTCCACCGGCCCGTACCGCAGGCCCTGCTGCAGCGCGACCGCGATCACGAACATGAAGCCGCCGAAGCCGATGGAGAACGGCACCAGCAGCGGCAGCGCCCGCCGCATCCCGGCGAGCGCGAAGAGGCTCGGCGGCACGAGCGGGATCCGCCCGGCCCGGTCGGCCCGCCGCTCGACCAGGAAGAACGCCAGGGCCGCGAACGGGAAGACGGTCAGCGACACCCACGTCCACACCGGCCAGCCGGCCGCCCGGCCCTCGGTCAGCGGAGCCAGCAGGGTCACCAGGGACACCGCCAGCAGCAGGGTGCCGGGGCGGTCGACCGGAGCGGGCCGGTCGGAACGGGTCTCCGGCACCGAACGCACCGCGAGCAGCAGACCGGCCGCCGCGACCGGCACGTTGACCAGGAACACCGCGCGCCAGCCGGTGCCCGCGATGTCCGCGGCGACCAGGATGCCGCCCAGGATCTGGCCCGCCACCATGGACAGGCCCGCGGTCGCGCCGTACAGGCTGAGCGCCTTGGCCCTGCGGTGGCCGGAGGTC
This sequence comes from Streptomyces sp. NPDC005722, assembly GCF_040630935.1. NCBI lineage: Bacteria > Bacillati > Actinomycetota > Actinomycetes > Kitasatosporales > Streptomycetaceae > Streptomyces > Streptomyces sp. NPDC005722. The sequence goes on along the minus strand of NZ_JBEXYN010000008.1, from coordinate 56,274 downwards.
GCGGAGTGGATGGTGGCCAGCACCTGGGGCAGCATCAGCGCGGCCGCCGCGCCCTGTGCGACGCGGGCGCCCACCAGCACCCACGCGTTCGGGGCCAGGCCGCAGGCGAGCGAGGTCAGGCCGAAGGCCGCCATGCCGGCGAGGAAGAGCCGGCGGCGGCCGAAGGAGTCGCCGAGCCGGCCGCCGAGCACCAGCAGCACGGCGTACGCCACGCCGTAGCCGGCCACGACCAGCTCCAGGACGGCGGCACCGGCGTGCAGGTCGGTCTCGATGGCGGGCAGCGCGACGTTGACGATGAAGAAGTCGATGAGCGGGAGCGCCGCACCCAGCAGCACGGTGAACAGGCCCAGCGGGCCGAGTGCCGGTGCGGCGTGGCCGGGCGGCGCCTCGGCGGCCGGTGGCGTGGTTCTCGCGGCCGGCGCCGGGCCGGTGGCGCCGACCCGGATGACCCGGGGCCGCACCTGGGCGCGGGAACCGAGGCCGGCGGAGAGGGGGGCTTCGTTGTGATCGGTCACGTATGCCACGATGACCTTGTTCCCAGGGGGGTACCAGAGACCGTTTATCCGGGTATCGCGACCACCTGGAAATGGCCTGGGGAGTCAGGCACCCTGGAGGTATGACGTCTCCCAGCGCCGCCGCGCGGAGCGAGCTCGCTTCCTTCCTCCGCAGCCGCCGTGAACGGATCTCCCCGGAGCAGGTCGGCCTCCCGCCCGGCCGCCGACGGCGCACCCCCGGGCTGCGCCGTGAGGAGGTGGCGCAGCTGGCCGCGGTCGGGGTCACCTGGTACACGTGGCTCGAACAGGCCCGCGAGATCCAGATCTCCGCGCAGGTCGCCGACTCCATCGCCCGGGCCCTGATGCTGGACCCGAACGAGCGCACCCACCTCTTCCTGCTCGCCGGGGTCCCGGACCCCAATCCGCGTGCCCAGTGCCCGGGGATGTCGGACCAGATCCGGGAGATGCTGGCGAAGCTGGAGCCGCTGCCGGCCGCGGTCCTCAACAGCCGCACCGACGTCATCGCCCACAACCGCACCTACGGTCGGCTCGTCGACGACCTCGACCGGCTCCCCTTCGAGGACCGCAACATCATGTGGCTGGCCTTCACCGACCCCGCCTGGCGCGAGGGCCTGCCCGACTGGCACGAGACCAGCCGGCAGCTGGTCGCCAAGTACCGTGCGGCGATGGCCGAGCACCTCGCGGAGCCCGCGTGGAAGTCCCTGGTCAAGCGGCTGGAGCAGGCCTCCCCTGAGTTCTGCGAGCTGTGGGAGCGGCACGAGGTGCAGGAACCGGAGAACCGCACCAAGCGCTTCCTCAACCCCCGGGTCGGCCTGCTGACCTTCCACTTCACGCACCTGTGGCTCGGCCCCGGCCAGGGCCCGCGGCTGGTCACCTACTCCCCGGCGGACGCCGCGACCCGCGAACGTCTGGACAGGCTCTACGAGATGGCCGTGTCCGCGCCGAGCGCTATGCCGATGCCGGTGTGAGCAGCCGCTGCCGTGCCTCCATGAGGGCGAAGCCCAGCAGGTTCAGGCCGCGCCACCGCGCGGGGTCGCCTGCGCCGTCCTCGTCGGCCGCCAGGCCGATGCCCCATATGCGGTCCACCGGGCTGGCCTCGACCAGCACGCGCGAGCCGGTGCCCAGCAGGTAGTCGCGCAGCGCCGGGTCCTGGCCGAACTTGGCGAGGTTGCCCTCGACGACCAGTTCCTCGCGGTGCCGTTCCCAGGTCGCGTCGTCGAAGCCACGCACCTGGCGTCCGAGCTTCTTCGCGGCGTGCGGGTGCGGGGCGGCGAGGATGCGGGCGAGGGTCTGCTCGTCCCCGAAGAGGCGGGCCTTGCCGGCCATCATCCAGTGCTCCGCCGTGGCGTAGCCGACACCGTCGACGGTGAACTCCGAGGGCCACCACTGGCTCAGGCAGCCCGCTCCCACGCCGCCGTCGCGCTGCGGCCGGTGGCCCCAGAAGAACAGGTACCTGGCCCGGACGCCGCGCGCGGTCAGCTCCGCCAGCGCCGCGCGGGAACGGGCGTCTCGGGGCTCGGTGATCTGCGTCGTCATGTGTGTGACGCTACCGCCGGGCACCGACAACGGCCCCCGGTTTTCCCCGCCCACCCCCGCCCACCCCCGCCCACCCCCCGGCGTCGCCACCGCGGATGCCGGATGCCGGATGCCGGACGCCGGACGCCGGCGCCGCAGTACCGTGGAGGCCTGCCCCGCAACGCAGGCTCCGCGACCGGTTCAGGGGAGGCCCGCATGGCAGATCGACTCGACGTGGCGGCGCTGGCCCCCGGCGACCGGGCGGACGCGATCCGTGCGTTCTCGTGGTCCGTCAACGGACGCATAGGGGTGGACCTTCCGGCGGACCCGGATCGCCTGCGGGCCGATGTCACCACCAACGCGGTGGGGCCGGTGAAGGTCTCCGAGATCCGCTGGAACGTGGCCGGCCTCCGCCGTGCCGCCGCCCCGGTGGACGAGGACCTGGTGCCGCACGTGCTCGTGCACCTCCAGACGGCGGGGGTCTCCCGCTTCCTGCAGGGGGGCAGGCAGGAGGTGGTGCGGGCGGGGGAGTTCGTGGTGCTGGAGAACGCGAAGCCCTACGAGGTCCTCTTCGACGGCGCGATGCACTCGGTCCTCGTACGCGTCCCCACGGACGTCCTGGGGCTGCGGCCGTCCCTGCTCGAACAGGTCACCGCCGTGCGACTCGGTGCGGAACGCCCGGTCGTGGCTGCCGCGGCGGCGTTCTTCACCCGGCTGGCCCGTGACCGGGCCGCTGCCGGCGAGGCCGAGACCGCCCTGTTCGCGGAGCCCTGCGTCGGCCTGGTCAGGGGCGTGGTTGGCATCCTCATGGGCCGTGACGACCTGACCGGGGCACCGGTGAACAGCACGCTCCTCCGGCAGGTCCAGGAGTACGTCCGCCTCCACCTGGCGGAACCCGATCTGACGGCCGCACGCATCGCCGCCGAGCACCACGTCTCCGTACGGCAGCTCTACCTGACCCTGTCCCGGGCGGGCATCTCCCTCGGCGAGTGGATGCGCACACAGCGCCTCGAGGAGTGCGGGAGGGAACTGGCGTCGCCGGCGCATCAGTTCATGACGATCGAGGCGATCGCCCACCGGTGGGGGTTCGCCAGCGCGCCCCACTTCAGCCGCGTGTTCAAGACGGCGTACGGCGTGAGCCCGAGCGAGTGGCGGTCGCGGCACGCGCCGGGGAGCGCGGACCCCCACCGGCGGTAGTGCCGCGCCGCGGGGCCGCCCACGGCCCCGGGCCTCAGCCCTGCGCGGGCCCCAGCAGCTTGGTCACCACCCGGTCCAGTGCCGCGAGTTCCTCCGGGTCCAGTTCCACCAGGCCGGGCGGGGGAGTGCCCAGGATGCGGTCGGCCTCCCCCGCGGCCGCGGCGCCCGCCGGGGTGACGCTGAGGAGCTTGCGGCGCCGGTCCCGAGGGTGCGGCGTGCGTTCCACCAGACCCCGCCGGGCGAGGTCGTCGACGACGAGCGTGACGTAGGGGCGGTCGGTCATGAGGTCGGCGGCGAGGTCCCCGGGGGTTACGGGGGCCGCCGCGATCCGGCGCAGCGCCTTGACCCGGAAGAAGCTCATCCCGAGGGCGTCGGCGACCTCGCGGCGGCGCTCGTTGCGTTCCAGGACGAGGGTGCGCAGGCCCCGCCACACCCGGGTGGCCGTGGCCTCGTCCGGTCGGGCACCGTCCGGCCGGGCACCGTCCACCGGGCGGGACCCGGTCACCGGGCAGCCACCGGCTCGCGGGCGGCGTCCGCGCTGAGCCGCTCGGCGGCGCGCTCGGCGGTGCCCGCGGCCCAGCGGCCCGAGGTCAGCCAGCCGAGCGCCAGGATCGCCACACCGCAGCCGGTGATGATCCACCAGGCCGTGAGGTCGAGCCCGGCGGCGAGCGCGGCGCCCATGACCGCCACGCCCAGGGACTGGCCGACCTGCCGGCTCGTCGAGGCGACCGCGGCCGCGACGCCCGCCTGGGTGCGCGGCATGCCGGAGACGGCGGTGTTGGTGATGGGCGCGTTGACGAAGCCGAAGCCGATGCCGAACAGGACGTACGCCGTGAACAGCTTCGCGTCCGAGGCGGTCGCGTCCAGCGCGGCGAACATCACGCCGCTCGCCGTGGTGGCCACGCCCGCCAGCAGCAGCGGCAGCCGCGGGCCGCGACTGCCGACGATGCGCCCGGACAGCGGGGCGCAGACCAGGGCCATGGCCGCCATCGGCAGCAGGTGCAGACCGGCGTCCAGGGCGGACAGCCCGCGCACGTCCTGGAGGTACAGGGTGTTGAGGAACAGGAAGCCGGCGAGGGCGGCGAAGGCGCTGACCGCTATCACCGTCGCCCCGCTGAAGGGGGCGCTGCGGAAGAAGCGCGGGTCGATCAGCGGTTCCCTGCGCCGTCGCTCGTAGAGGACCAGGCCCATCGCGGAGCACAGGGCGAGCACGAGGCAGCCGACGATGACCGGGGAGCCCCAGCCCGCCGCGGGCGCCTCGATGATGGCGTACGTCAGCGAGCCGAGCAGCGCGACGACCAGCAACTGGCCGACCGGGTCGATGCGGCGCGGCCGGGGCGCCCGGGACTCGGGCACGTACAGCGCGGTCAGCACCAGGGCCAGCACGCCGATGGGCAGGTTGATCCAGAACACCGAGCGCCAGCCGACCGTCTCCACGAGCGCGCCGCCGATGATCGGCCCGGCGGCCATGCTGATGCCGACGACGCCGCCCCACGCCCCGATCGCCCGCGCGCGTTCGCGCGGGTCCGTGAAGACGTTGGTGATGATCGACATGGCGACGGGGTTGAGCATCGAACCGCCGACCGCCTGCAGCATGCGGAAGACCACCAGCCACTCCAGGCTGGGGGCGATGCTGCACAGCGCGGAGGCCACGGTGAAGATCACCAGGCCGGTGCGGAAGATCCGGCGCCGGCCGATCCGGTCGGCGGTGGAGCCGGAGAGCATGAGCAGCGAGGCCAGCACGAGCGTGTAGGCGTCGATGGTCCACTGCAGTCCGGAGATGGACGTGTGGAGGTCCCGCCGCATGGCGGGCAGTGCGACATTGAGGATGGTGTTGTCGAGGCTGACGATCAGCAGGCTCATGCAGCAGATCGCCAGCACCAGCAGACGTCGGCCCCGGCTCAGCTCGGGCATCGGCTGTTCGGTCTCCCTTGATCCGGATTGGTTGTACGTGTGTAACCATTTCACGCTACACCCAGTGTCCCCCCGGCGATACGCGAGAATGGTCCGCATGACTGCTGACGCCACCGCTCCCGCACTCCGCATCGGCCCGCACACCGTGTGGCCGCCGGTGGTGCTGGCGCCGATGGCCGGGATCACCAACGCGCCGTTCCGCACGCTGTGCCGCGGGTTCTCCGGCGGCAAGGGGCTCTTCGTCTCGGAGATGATCACGACCCGGGCCCTCGTCGAGCGCAACGACAAGACCATGCAGCTGATCCACTTCGACGACGGCGAGAAGCCGCGCTCGATCCAGTTGTACGGGGTCGACCCGGTCACCGTCGGCAAGGCGGTCCGGATGATCGTCGACGAGGACCTCGCCGACCACATCGACCTCAACTTCGGCTGCCCGGTCCCCAAGGTGACCCGCAAGGGCGGCGGCTCGGCCCTGCCCTACAAGCGCAACCTGCTCCGCTCGATCCTGCGCGAGGCGGTCGGCAACGCGGGCGACCTGCCGGTCACGATCAAGATGCGCAAGGGCATCGACGACGACCACACCACCTACCTGGACGCCGGCCGGATCGCCGTCGAGGAGGGCGTGACCGCCGTCGCGCTGCACGGCAGGACCGCCGCCCAGCACTACGGCGGCACGGCCGACTGGGAGGCGATCGCCCGCCTCAAGGAGCACGTCCCGGAGATCCCGGTGCTGGGCAACGGGGACGTCTGGAGCGCCGCGGACGCGGTCCGGATGATGCGGGAGACCGGCTGCGACGGCGTCGTCGTCGGCCGCGGCTGCCTCGGCCGTCCCTGGCTCTTCGGCGACCTCGTGGCCGCCTTCGAGGGCGGCGGCGCCCCGGCCGCCCCGACGCTGCGCGAGGTCGCCGGCGTCATGCGGCGCCACGCCGGGCTGCTGGGGGAGTGGCTGGGCGACGAGGAGCGCGGCGTCATCGACTTCCGCAAGCACGTCGCCTGGTACACCAAGGGCTTCTCGGTCGGCTCGGAGATGCGCCGCAAGCTGGCGATGACCTCCTCCCTCGCCGAGCTCGACGCCCACCTCGCCGACCTCGACCTGGACCAGGAATGGCCGGATGGCGCCGAGGGGCCGCGCGGCCGGACGGCGGGGAGCAAGCGCGTGGTGCTCCCGGACGGCTGGCTGGCGGACCCGTACGACTGCTCGGTGGTCGTCGGTGCCGACGCCGAGCTGGACACTTCGGGCGGCTGAGGACGTTCCGCCGGTCCGGGCCGGGGTCCGGGCCGGGTCCGGACCGTGGGACGCAGGGCGTACGGGGCGAGTGATTCTCGCCACGTCTGATAGGGGTGTCGCTCAGATGAGCGGGTGGAGTGTCACCACACCTCTCCAATGACTGGCACTGGGTGCCATCGTTGTCGTGGACACATGGTCAAGCCATCCCTCACGTGGAGTGACCGGTTCCGAGTGTGCCGATCACGTGGCGAGAGCATGTGTTCGACGGTTGAACGCACCCCCCGGTCACCCGGAGGGGCGCCATGACTTTCGATCTCTCGGCGGATGGGTGGTTACGACCGTGTGACCTGGTGATTGACGTACTGCAGCGCCTTCGAGATGGGTACGCTCCCCGCCGTCAGGGCATCCCGGCCGCGAGGAGCGAGTCCCGTGTCGGAAGAACAAGTAATCCAGAAGTTCGTCTACGACTTCACTGAGGGCAACAAGGACCTCAAGGACCTGCTCGGCGGCAAGGGCGCGAACCTCGCCGAGATGACCAACCTCGGTCTGCCCGTCCCCCCGGGCTTCACCATCACCACCGAGGCGTGCAAGGTCTACCTGGAGTCGGGCGCAGAACCCGCGGCGCTGCGCGACGAGGTGAGTGCGCACCTCGACGCGCTGGAGCAGCGGATGGGCAAGAGGCTCGGGCAGGCGGACGACCCGCTGCTGGTCTCCGTCCGCTCCGGGGCGAAGTTCAGCATGCCGGGCATGATGGACACGGTCCTCAACATCGGCCTCTCCGACGCCTCCGTCGTGGGCCTGGCCGCGCAGGCCGGCAACGAGCGCTTCGCCTGGGACTCCTACCGGCGCCTCATCCAGATGTTCGGCAAGACCGTGCTGGGCGTCGACGGCGAGCTCTTCGAGGACGCCCTGGAGGACGCCAAACGCGCCAAGGGCACCCACGACGACCTCGACCTGGACGCCGCCGACCTGCGGGCCCTGGTCGACCAGTTCAAGGCCGTCGTCGCCAAGGAGACCGGGCGGGACTTCCCGCAGGACCCGCGCGAGCAGATGGACCTGGCCGTCCGCGCCGTCTTCGACTCGTGGAACGGCGAGCGCGCCAAGCTCTACCGCCGCCAGGAGCGCATCCCCGGCGACCTCGGCACGGCCGTCAACGTCTGCTCCATGGTCTTCGGCAACCTCGGCTCCGACTCCGGCACCGGCGTCGCCTTCACCCGCGACCCCGCCACCGGCCACCAGGGCGTGTACGGCGACTACCTGTGCAACGCGCAGGGCGAGGACGTCGTGGCGGGCATCCGCAACACCGTGCCGCTCGCCGAACTGGAGCAGCTGGACAAGACGTCCTACGACCGGCTGATGCAGATCATGGAGACCCTCGAGACGCACTACAAGGACCTGTGCGACATCGAGTTCACCATCGAGCGCGGCAAGCTGTGGATGCTGCAGACCCGCGTCGGCAAGCGCACCGCGGCCGCGGCCTTCCGCATCGCCACCCAGCTGGTCGACCAGGGCCTGATCGACGAGGCCGAGGCGCTGCAGCGGGTCAACGGCGCGCAGCTGGCGCAGCTGATGTTCCCGCGCTTCGACGAGAAGGCCAAGGCCGAGCGGATCGGCTGGGGCATCGCCGCCTCTCCGGGCGCCGCGGTCGGCAAGGCCGTCTTCGACTCGTACACCGCCGTGAAGTGGTCGCGCTCCGGCGAGCAGGTCATCCTCATCCGCCGCGAGACCAACCCCGACGACCTCAACGGCATGATCGCCGCCGAGGGCATCCTCACCTCCCGGGGCGGCAAGACCTCGCACGCCGCCGTCGTCGCCCGCGGCATGGGCAAGACCTGCGTGTGCGGCGCGGAGGAGCTCGAGGTCGACACCAAGCGCCGCCGGATGACGGCGCCGGGCGGGGTCGTCATCGAGGAGGGGGACGTCATCTCCATCGACGGCTCCTCGGGCAAGGTCTACCTCGGCAAGGTGCCGGTCGTGCCGTCCCCGGTCGTGGAGTACTTCGAGGGCCGCATGCACGCCGGCGCCGACGACGCCGACGAGCTGGTGCGGGCCGTGCACCGGATCATGGCGTACGCGGACCGGGTCCGCCGGCTGCGGGTGCGCGCCAACGCCGACAACGCCGAGGACGCCTCGCGCGCCCGGCGCTTCGGCGCCCAGGGCATCGGTCTGTGCCGCACCGAGCACATGTTCCTCGGCGAGCGCCGCGAGCTGGTGGAGCGGCTGATCCTCGCCGACACCGAATCCGAGCGCGACAAGGCGCTCTCCGCGCTGCTGCCGCTGCAGAGGTCCGACTTCGTCGAGCTGTTCGAGGCGATGGACGGGCTGCCGGTCACCGTGCGCCTGCTGGACCCGCCGCTGCACGAGTTCCTGCCCGACATCACCGAACTGTCGGTGCGCGTGGCCCTCGCCGAGGCGCGCAAGGACGCCAACGAGAACGACCTGCGGCTGCTGCAGGCCGTCCACAAGCTCCACGAGCAGAACCCGATGCTGGGTCTGCGCGGCGTGCGCCTCGGGCTGGTCGTCCCCGGGCTGTTCGCCATGCAGGTGCGGGCCATCGCCGAGGCCGCCGCCGAACGCAGGAACGCCAAGGGCGACCCGCGGGCCGAGATCATGATCCCGCTGGTGGGCACCGTCCAGGAGCTGGAGATCGTCCGCGAGGAGGCCGGGACCGTCATCGCCGAGGTCGAGGCCGCCACGGGCACCGAACTCGGCCTCACCCTGGGCACGATGATCGAGCTGCCCCGCGCCGCCCTGACCGCCGCCCAGATCGCCGAGGCCGCCGAGTTCTTCTCCTTCGGCACCAACGACCTGACGCAGACGGTCTGGGGCTTCAGCCGCGACGACGTCGAGGCGAGCTTCTTCACCGCCTACCTGGAGAAGGGCATCTTCGGCGTCTCCCCGTTCGAGACCATCGACAAGGACGGCGTCGGCTCCCTCGTACGCTCCGCCGCCGAGGCCGGCCGCGCCACCCGGCCCGGCCTCAAGCTCGGCGTGTGCGGCGAGCACGGCGGCGACCCCGAGTCCGTCCACTTCTTCCACGAGGTGGGCCTGGACTACGTCTCCTGCTCCCCGTTCCGCATCCCCGTCGCCCGCCTGGAGGCGGGCCGGGCCGCGGCGCAGGGCAGGCGCGGCGACAGCCGGTAACCCCGGCCCGGAAGACCATCTCCCACCCTCACCGGGGGCGGCACCTTTGTGCGAAGGTGCCGCCCCCGCTTCCGTTCCGACCGGTCACGACCGGAACGGGCCGCGGACCTCGTAGGTGATGCCGCCGGACGAACTGCCGCTCGTGCCGCGCTGGGAGGAGAAGTACAGCCGGGTGCCGTCTGGGGAGAAGGCGGGGCCGGTGACCTCGGAGGCGGACTGGCCGCTGACCCGCAGGAACGGCGAGACGACGTCGGCCGGGGTGATCAGGCAGATCTCCATGGAGCCGCCGTCCTCGGCGACGTAGAGGTCGCCGGAGGAGCTGCCGGTGATGTTGTCCACGCCGGTCAGCGGGGCGGTGCCGGAGACCAGGGAGTCGTCGTACGCCAGCGCGTAGGTGCCGGCGGCCAGGTCGAGCCGCCAGACGCGGTTGTCGCCCTTGGTGGTGAACCAGACGGCGTCGTCGGCGTAGTGGCAGCCCTCGCCGCCGTTGAAGCGCTTCGCGCCGGAGACCTGGCTGCGGGTGGCGGTCGGGGAGCCGTCGGGGTCGGGCACGTTCGCCCAGCCGAAGGAGCCCGAGGCGGCGCTGCCGGCCACCAGCACCTGCAGGGTCCCGGCCGACAGGTCGCCCCAGGTGGCCGGGACGAAGCGGTAGAAGCAGCCGTTGGTCTCGTCCTCGGTCAGGTACACCACCCTGCGCACGGGGTCGGCGGCGGCCGCCTCGTGCTTGAACCGGCCCATGGCGTCGCGGCGGACGGCCGCCTGCACGCCGCGGGGGTCGGTCTCGTAGACGTAACCGAGGCTGACCTCCTCGCAGGACAGCCAGCTGTTCCACGGCGTGCGGCCGCCGGCGCAGTTCTGCCGGGTGCCGGACAGGACGCGGTAGGCGCCCGTGACGTTGCCGGAGGAGTTGAAACGGACCGCGCTCGCACCGCCGTTCGGGTTGACCTCCGAGTTGGACACGTAGATCCAGCCGGTGCCGTCGGCGAAGCACGCGCCGCCGTCGGGCGCGCTGTGCCAGGTGTACGAGGTGCCCGCCACGGTCTGGCCGGAGCGGGCGACGACACGACTGGTGAAACCGGCGGGCAGGGCGATGCCGTTGGCGTCGGGCGCCTGCAGCGCGCCGTAGGGGCCGGTGCCGGGCTGGGCGGGCGCGGCGTAGACGGCGCCGCGCATGAGGGTGCCGCCGAAGGCGGCCGCCGAGCTGCCGACCACCGCTCCGCGCAGGAAGGTTCGACGTTCCACGATCACTCCAGGGACGACGGGTGGCCCGCCCGGACCCATCGCCGCGGGCGGGTCGCGCACCGGAAGGCTAGGGTGCGCCCCCTGACGGCGGTGCCAACGCAGCGTGAACCCTCCGCCACGGTCTGTCGGATTCACCGTCCTGGCAGAGGCACGCGGACGCCCGGCTCACTCCGCCGCGGGCAGCCCGTAGCGGACACCGGTGAGCTGTTCGGAGGCCGCCCACAGCAGCTCGCCGGCCCGGTCGTCGCGGGTCCGCGGGGCGCGCCAGGACGGGGCGGGGGAGCCGCGCCATCCCTGGAAGCGGGGGCCGGTGAAGGAGTCGGGGCGTACGCCGGGGGCCGTGGCGGCGTACAGCAGCGGGAGCGCGCCGGCGGCGGCGGACTGGGCGACGACCCGGTTCCCGAGTTCCACCACGCGCTCGACGGTCCGGCGGTTCTCCATGCGGGCGGCGCGGGTCTGCAACGCCGTGCGCGCGTAACCCGGGTGCGCCGCCGCGGCGACGGTGCCCGCGCCGGCGGCGGCCAGCCGCCGGGACAACTCGTGGACGAAGAGCAGGTTGGCGCTCTTGGAACGGGCGTACGCGATCCAACGGCGGTAGCGGCGCTCGCTGTTGAGGTCGCCGGGGTCGATGGTGGCGACCACGTGGACGACGCTGGAGACGGCGACGACCCGGGCGCCCGGGGCGGCCAGCAGGCGCGGCAGCAGCAGCCCGGTGAGGGCGAAGTGGCCGAGGTGGTTCACGCCCATCTGGGTCTCGAAGCCGTCGGCGGTGGTGCCGTACGGCAGGGCCATCACACCGGCGTTGTTGACCAGCAGGTCGAGGCCGACGCCGTCGTACCCGGCGGCGAAGGCGCGCACCGAGGACAGGTCCCCCAGGTCGAGGTGGCGGTACCCGGCGCGGGCGCCCCGCACCTCCGCCTTCAGCCGTTCGACGACCTCCTTGCCGCGCCTCTCGCTGCGGCAGGCGAGCAGCACCCGCGCTCCCCTGCGGGCGAGTTCGCGGGCGGTGCAGTAGCCGATGCCGCTGTTCGCGCCGGTGACGACGGCCGTGCGGCCGCTCTGGTCCGGGATGTCGTTCGCGGTCCACACCATGCGCGCCAGCGTAGGGCCGCCGCGCCGCCCTTCACACGGGTGCGCGACGGCCCTTCGGCGTCAGGAGTGCGGGGGACGGTCCTCGCCGGTGCTGCCCGAGCCGAACTCGTCGCCCAGCTTGTCCTGAGCGGTGTCGACCTGGCGCTGGTACTTCCCGCCGGTCTTGTCGTCCAGCATGTCGCCGCCCTTGTCGATGCCCTTCTGGGCCTGGCTCTCGTGGCCCCTCAGCTTGGCCTTGATCTTGTCGAACATGGACATCGCTGTCCTCCTCGCCGTCAGTGGCACTGCTTTCAGCATCACCGCCCCGACGAAGATCCGCATCCGGAACCCGCGGGGTCGGAAATCCGCAGGTCAGAGGGCCCGTGCCCACCGCGACCGCGGTCGCCGGCTCGTATGGCGGCCGCCCGCCGGACGGTGTACGCGCATCCCGGGGCACCCCGCGCGGCGGCGTTCCCCTGGCACCCGCCTCGCGGCCGCCACGGGTCCGTGACGTGACCCGGCAACGACCTGTTCGGCGATCGGGATGGAGCAGGGCGCGCGAGGTGCGGCCGCGGGCGAGGGCGGCCGGCCGGCGGGTCAGGGGGCCGGGACGACCCGGCCGCCGATGTCGACGGTGCCGTCGGGGTGGGGGCGGGTCAGGATCTGGGAGGCGACGCCCTGGCGGACGTCCAGCGGGCGTCCCAGTTCGGCGGTGAGCACCAGCGCGGCGGCCCCCGTCGCCTCGTCCTCGACGATCCCGTCGCCGCGTCGCGGGAAGCCCCGTGCGCGGACCCGCCCGGCGGCCTCGTCCGCCCAGGCCCACGCGTAGAGCCAGCCCTCGCCCGGCGGCGGCGCGGGCAGCGCGTCCACCTCCGCGGGCGAGTCGAACCGCTGGGTGCGGCGCCCGGCCGCCCACTCCGCGCGGCCGCGCACCCAGGTGAAGTCCCCGTCCGCCCAGGCCCTCACCTCGCCGGCCGGCGGCCGGAGCACCTCCGCCCCGAGCAACCACGCCGTGCCCACCGTCGGATGACCCGCGAAGGGCAGCCGCCCGCTCGGCGTCCAGATGTCGACGACGCCGCGTGCGGCGTCGTCGACGAAGACGGTCTCGCTGTGACCGAGCTCCGCGGCCAGCCGCTGCCGCGCCTGCGCCCCGGGCACGGACGCGCCGTCCCGCACCACTGCGAGCAGGTTCCCGCCCCGTCCGTCGGGACCCGTGAACACCCGCAGCACCTCGATGTCGGCCATGGGCCGATTCAAGCAGGTGCCGCGCCCCTCACCGCATCCGCACGGGGAAGGCCGGGACCGAGACCGCCTCGTCGTCGAGGCAGCGGCCGCTCTCGAGGTCGAAGCGCTGCTTGAGCAGCGGCGAGGCGACGAAGGCCCGGCCCTCGGCGGTCGAGCCGAGCAGGCCGCGGGACAGGACGTAGGCGCCGGTGAAGGGGTCGCGGTTGTCGATGGCGTACGCCCGCCCGTGCCGGTCGGTGAAGAGGGCCGCCTGCCGGCCGTCGGGGAGGAGCGCGGCGACGCCGCGGCCGGGGGTGAGGGCGTCGTGCCCGCAGACGGCGAACCAGTCGGCGGTGCCGGGCAGGAGGACTTCGACGTTCATGCGGTGGTGGTCCCTTCGAGGGTGCGGACGGGGAGCACGGGGCCGGCCAGCAGGCCGAGGTCGGGCCTGACCTGGTCCCGCTCGGGGACGAAGCGGACGGAGGGGTCGGGCACGCCGGGCGCGTTGACGAAGGAGACGAAGCGCCGCAGCCGCTCCGGGTCGTCCAGCGTCTGCGCCCACTCGTCGCGGTAGTTGGCGACGTGGTCGGCCATCTGGCGTTCCAGCTCCGCGCAGATGCCGAGCGAGTCGTGGACGACGACGTCCCGTACGTGGCCGAGCCCGCCATCGATCCGCTCCAGCCAGGCGGAGGTGCGCTCCAGGCGGTCGGCGGTGCGGATGTAGAACATCAGGAAGCGGTCGACCAGCCGGACGAGTCCGGCGTCGTCCAGGTCCTGGGCGAGCAGGTCCGCGTGGCGCGGGGTGGCACCGCCGTTGCCGCCGACGTAGAGGTTCCAGCCGCCCACCGTGGCGATGACGCCGAAGTCCTTGCTCCGCGCCTCCGCGCACTCGCGCTGGCAGCCGGAGACGGCCGACTTGAGCTTGTGCGGGGAGCGCAGGCCCCGGTAGCGCAGCTCCAGGTCGATGGCCATGCGGACGCTGTCCTGCACGCCGTAGCGGCACCAGGTCTGCCCGACGCAGGACTTCACGGTGCGCAGCGCCTTGCCGTAGGCGTGCCCGGACTCGAAGCCGGCGTCCACCAGCCGGGTCCAGATCGCCGGGAGCTGGTCGACCCGGGCGCCGAACAGGTCGATCCGCTGCCCCCCGGTGATCTTGGTGTAGAGGCCGAAGTCGCGGGCCACCTCGCCGATCACGATCAGCTTCTGCGGGGTGATCTCGCCGCCCGGGATGCGCGGCACGATCGAGTACGAGCCGTTGCGCTGCAGGTTGGCCAGGAAGTGGTCGTTGGTGTCCTGCAGCGCGGCCTGCTCGCCGTCCAGGACGTAGCCGGAGGCGCCGATCGTCGGGGCGAGCGAGGCGATGATCGAGCCGACGGCCGGCTTGCAGACCTCGCAGCCCTCGCCGCCGCGGGCGCCCTCGCGGCCGTGCCGGTCGAGCAGCTCGCGGAAACCGGTGATCCGCAGCGCCCGCACGATCTCGTAGAGCTCCTGGCGGGTGTGGGCGAAGCAGCCGCACAGCCCCTTGTCGACCTCGACGCCCGAGGCCTCCAGTTCGGCCGTGACCAGCTGGCCCAGCACCTTCACGCAACTGCCGCAGCCGGTCCCGGCCCTGGTGCACTTCTTCACCTCGGGGACGGTGGCGCAGCCGTGCTCGGTGACCGCGCCGCGGATCGTGCCCTTGGTGACGTTGTGGCAGGAGCAGATGACCGCCCCGTCGGGCAGTGCGGACGGGCCCAGCGCCACGGGGGCGCCCGCGCCCGCCGGGAGCACCAGTTGCTCGGCGGGTACCGGGGGCACCGAGCCGGTGAGCGGGCGCAGCATGCCGTACTGCTCGGCGTCGCCGACCAGGATGCCGCCCAGCAGCACACCGTCCGGCGAGACGACCAGCTTCTTGTAGACCCCGGAGCGGGAGTCGGAGTAGACCACGTCGAGGCAGCCCGCGGTCGCGCCGTGCGCGTCGCCGAAGGAGGCCACGTCCACGCCGAGCAGCTTCAGCTTGGTGGAGGTGTCGGCGCCGGTGAAGGAGCCCTCCTCGCCGGCGACGGCCTTCGCCGCGGTCTCCGCCATGTCGTAGCCCGGCGCGACCAGGCCGTACACCCGGCCGTCCGAGGCGAGGGCGCACTCGCCGATCGCGTAGACGTGCGGGTCCTCGGTGCGGCAGGTCGCGTCGACGACGATGCCGCCGCGCTCGCCGACCGGCAGCCCGCACTCCCGGGCGAGCTGGTCGCGCGGCCGTACGCCGGCCGAGAAGACCACCAGGTCGGCGTCGAGCGACGAGCCGTCCGACAGCGCCATGCCCCGGACCGAGCCGTCGCCCGCCGTGAGGATCTCCTGCGTGCCCACCCCCGTGTGGACGGTCACGC
Source organism: Streptomyces sp. NPDC005722 (assembly GCF_040630935.1). Taxonomy (NCBI): domain Bacteria; kingdom Bacillati; phylum Actinomycetota; class Actinomycetes; order Kitasatosporales; family Streptomycetaceae; genus Streptomyces; species Streptomyces sp. NPDC005722. Next base: position 40,861 of record NZ_JBEXYN010000008.1, on the reverse strand, counting down.
CCATGTCCTCGACGGTGCGCCGCAGCGCCTCGCCGCCGCCCTCGTCGACCTGCACCGGCATCAGCCGGGGCGCGAACTCCACGACGTGCGTGTCCAGTCCGAGGCCCTTGAGGGCGCCCGCCGCCTCCAGCCCGAGGAGCCCGCCGCCGACCACCGCGCCGGTGCGGGAGGTCATCGCGTACTCCTCGATGGCCAGCAGGTCCTCGATGGTGCGGTAGACGAAGCAGCCGCCCGCGTCCTTGCCGGGGACCGGCGGCACGAAGGGGTAGGAGCCGGTGGCGAGCACCAGGGTGTCGTAGCCGACGGTGCGGCCGGAGCGGGAGGTGACGGTCCGGGCCTCCCGGTCGACGGCCACCGCCGGGTCGCCCAGGTGCAGTTCGATGCCGTGCTCCGCCATGAAGCCGGCCTCCACCAGGGAGAGCGCCTCCGGGCCGGTGCCGGCGAAGTACGAGCTGAGGTGGACGCGGTCGTACGCCGGGCGGGGCTCCTCGCAGAGCACCACCACCCGGGCGCGGGAGGTCAGGCCCCGGTCGGCCAGCGCCTCCAGGAACCGCTGTCCGACCATCCCGTGGCCGACGAGCACAATGGTGGGCGTGGTCATGTCAGGACCCTCCGTTGTCGGTGAGCAGGTGGAGCGGGGGAGCGGGCAGTGCCTCGTCGCCCTCCCAGGTGCGGGCGAGGGCGCCCACGGTGCTGAGGTCGCCGAGGAGGATGCCGCCGACGAGGCGGTCACCGCGCAGGACGACCTTCCGGTACGCGCCGCGCGTGGCGTCGGCGAGCCGGAGCACGTCGTCGCCCGGTGCGGGGGTGGTCTCGCCGAAGGAGGCGATGTCCAGGGCCGCCGGGCCGTTGAGGGTGAGCCGGGTCAGCGAACGGGTGCCGCCGTACCGGGGTGCGGGGCCGGCCGTCAGGACGTCCGCCAGCGCGTCCGCCTGCTCGGTTGCCGGGCCCGCGAGGCCGTAGACGACGCCGTCGTGCTGGGCGCAGTCGCCGACGGCGTGCACCGACGGGTCCGAGGTGCGCAGCGCGTCGTCCACCACCACCCCCTGGGCGACCGCCAGCCCCGCCGCCCGGGCCAGCCCGACCCGCGGCCGGACGCCGCAGGCCAGTACGACCAGGTCGGTGCCGAGGCGGTAGCCGTCGGCGAGTTCGACCGCGGTGACGACGCCGGGCGCCGCCCGCCGCGAAGGCTGCGCGCCGCCGTCCGCGTCACGGGTCAGCAGACCGCGCACCCGGCACTGGGTGTGCACCTCGACGCCCAGCCCCTCCAAATGCACGCGCAGCAACTCCGAGGCGGCGCGGTCGAGATGGCGTTCCATCAGGTGCTCGCCCTGGGTGGCGACCACCACCTGCGCCCCGCGCGCCGCCAGCGCCCGCGCCGCCGACACCCCGAGCAGCCCGCCGCCGACGACCACCGCCCGCACCCCGGGGTGAGCCGCAGCGGACAGCGCCAGGCAGTCGTCCATCGTCCGGAAGGCGTGCACCCCCTCCGGGAAGGAGCCGCCGTCCTGCGCGAACAGCCCGCGCAGCGGCGGCAGTACGGGGTTGGAGCCGGTCGCCAGCACCAGCCGGTCGTACCGGAGCACCCCGCCGTCGTCGCAGACCACGGCCCGCTCGGCACGGTCGATCCGCACCACCCGGACCCCCCGGCGCTGCACCGCGCCGGGCACCCCGGGCAGCGCGACCGCCTCCGGCGCGTACCGGCCCGCCAGCACCTCCGCGAGCAGCACCCGGTTGTACGGGGCGTGCCGCTCCTCGCCGACCACCGTCACGTCCGCGCCGGAGGGCGCCAGACGCTGCGCGAGGCGCGCCCCCGCCATTCCGCCGCCGACCACCACCATCCTCATGGCACGAGCCTGCGGTGCCGCTGTTACCCGGCCGCATCCCCGTCGTTTCCCCCGGGGAACGGTGCCCTCAGCGCTGGCCCGGACCTGCTGTGAGCCCGAAGCGGCATCCGACTACGATCCCGGGCCGGACCTCGGGGATCACCGAGCGCCGGGCACCAGGCGACGGTCCGGCGCAGTACGACGAGGAACGGCTCGTCGTCCGATCGGCACGCACACCGATGTGTGGGCCACGGCTCGGGGGCCCGCTGCCGCAACAGGCGCCACACCGCCGAGGCGGCTCATCGGCCGCCGCGCTCCTGCTCGGCCAAGTGGCCGAAGTCCAGGACGTCCTCGGCATGCTCCTGGAGCCACGCGAGCCCGCGGGCACGGTCGTCGGCGCTCGTCCCGGCCGCCATCGACAGGGCCAGGTTGATCGTCTCGCGCTTCGTCCCGGTGCCGAGCTGCCGCTGGGCGAGGGCGAGCAGCGCGTCGTCCAGATCGATGACCATGCGTGTCACGGCGGCCTCCCGGTGGATGTCAGCCAGGATGCCGGTATCCCAACAGGGCTTTCAGAGACCGGTGGTCCGCGGCTCCGCCCGCTCGACACGGACCGCGCACACCTTGAACTCGGGCATCCGGGACGTCGGGTCGAGCGCCGGATTGGTGAGGGTGTTCGCGCGGCCCTCGCCCGCCCAGTGGAAGGGCATGAAGACCGTGTCCGGACGGATCGCGCCGTCCACCCGGGCCGGCGCCACCGCGCGGCCCCGGCGGGAGGTGACGGCGACCGGGTCGCCCTCGGCGACGCCGATGCGCTCCGCCAGGCGGGGGTGGAGCTGCACGAAGGGACCGGGCGCGGCGGCGTTCAGCTCCGCCACCCGCCGCGTCTGGGCGCCCGACTGGTACTGCGCCAGCACCCGGCCGGTCGTCAGGTACAGCGGGAACTCCCCGTCCGGCTCCTCGGCCGCCGGCCGGTGCAGCACCGGCACGAACCGGGCCCGGCCGTCCGGCGTCGCGAACCGGTCGAGGAACAGCCGGGGCGTGCCCGGGTGCGCGGCGGACTCCCCGGCCGGGACGTCCGGGCACGGCCAGAACACCCCGTCCTCCGCCTCGATCCGGCGGTAGGTGATCCCCGAGTAGTCCGCGGGCCCGCCCGCCGACGCGCGGCGCAGCTCGTCGAAGACCTCCTCCGGGTCGGCCGGGAAGCCCTTATCCGTACCCAGTCGCGCGGCCAGCGCGTTCAGCACGTCCAGGTCGCTGCGCACGCCCTCCGGCGGGTCCACGGCCCTGCGCCGCAGCAGCACCCTGCCCTCCAGGTTGGTCGTGGTGCCCGTCTCCTCGGCCCACTGCGTCACGGGCAGCACCACGTCGGCCATCGCCGCCGTCTCCGAGAGCACCACGTCGCACACGGCGAGGAAGTCCAGCGCCGCGACGCGCTCCGTGACGTGCGCCGCCCGCGGCGCGGAGACCACCGGGTTGGAGCCCATGAGCAGCAGGCCCTTCACGTCCCGGCCCAGCGCGTCCAGCAACTCGTACGCGCTGCGCCCCGGCCCCGGCAGGTCGTCCGGGTCGACCCCCCACACCCCGGCCACGTGGGCGCGGGCCGCCGGGTCGTCGAGCCTGCGGTAGCCCGGCAGCTGGTCGGCCTTCTGGCCGTGCTCCCGGCCGCCCTGGCCGTTGCCCTGCCCCGTGAGGCAGCCGTACCCGGACAGCGGGCGCCCCGCGCGGCCCGTCGCCAGGCACAGGTTGATCCACGCGCTCACCGTGTCCGTGCCCTTCGACTGCTGCTCAGGGCCGCGCGCGGTGAGCACCATGGCGTCCGGCACGCCGCAGAACATCTCCACCGCCTCGCGCAGTCGCGGCACCGGCACCCCCGTGATCCGCTCGACCAGCTCGGGCCAGAGCGTCATCGCCGCGGCGCGCGCCTCCGGCCAGCCGGTCGTCCGCTCCGCGACGAAGTCCTCGTCCACGCGGCCCTGCGCGACGACCAGGTGCAGCAGGCCCAGCGCGAGGGCGAGGTCGGTGCCCGGACGCGGCTGCAGGTGCAGGTCGGCGTGCTCGGCGGTGCGCGTACGCCGCGGGTCCACGACGATCAGCCGGCCGCCGTTCTCCCTCAGCTCCGTGAAGTACCGCAGCGCCGGCGGCATCGTCTCGGCGAGGTTCGAGCCGACCAGGATCACGCAGCCGGTCCGCGGGACGTCCGCCAGCGGGAACGGCAGGCCCCGGTCCAGCCCGAAGGCCCTGGAGTGGGCGGCCGCGGCGGAGGACATGCAGAAGCGGCCGTTGTAGTCGATCTGGGACGTCCGCAGCACGACGCGGGCGAACTTGCCCAGGGCGTACGCCTTCTCGTTCGTCAGCCCCCCGCCGCCGAACACACCGACGGCGTCGGGGCCGTGGGCGGCCCGCACCCGGCGCAGGCCTTCCGCGACCCGGTCCAGGGCGTCCTCCCACGAGGCGGGCTCCAACCGCCCGGAGGCGGGGTCCCTGACCAGGGGGCCGGTCAGCCGGACCGACGGGGCCAGCACGGCGGGCGCGGTGCGGCCCTTTCCGCACAGGGCGCCCCTGTTCACGGGGAAGTCCCGCTCCACGACGTCCGGGACGCCCCCGCCCCCGGCGGCGGGGCGGAGGCCCATTCCGCACTGCAGGGCGCAGTAGGGGCAGTGGGTGTCGACGGTTCCGCCGGGGCTCACGCTCATGGCGTCCACGATGCGGCGCCGGTGTTTCGCGTCGCGCCCGTGGGGGTTACGGGGGCCGCACGGGGGGCTCCCCGCGGGGCTGCACCGGTTGTGAGGGTGCGGCGCCGTCGTTGTGTGCGGGTGCGTTGCGCCTGCGGCGGGCGTCCGCCCGCCCTCCCTCCCGATTGCCCGGCGCGATTGGTGCGGGCTTGCGCAAGTTCGTCTGGGGTCGGCGCCGCGCCGGCGCACGTCCTCAACGCTCGCGGTTTACCCCCACATCATTTGGCACCGCACTTAACCGCTCGTCGTTTCCGGGCGCACCCCGACACACCCCCTCCCGTCGTATGAGCGCACAACGGCCGGCTGGGGGTCAGAAGGCAATCCGGGGCGCCCCGAACCGCTCACTGACCCCTACGGCCCCACGGGTCCAGCCCCGCATCATTCGGCACCGGGTCCGCCGCTCGCCCCCCCGGCCTTCGACTGGGTGAGCACCCCGCTACACGCCCTCTTGCCGTGTGGCGCAGAACGGCCGGTGGGGGGTAGTGGAGGCGGTCCGGAGCGCTGCCCGTGTCTGCCATCGAGCCCCGTCCCACCCTGGGCGGCACCCTCCTCGTGCGGGCACGACGGTCGGTGAGGGGTGCATTAGGCAGGTGCGGTGCCCCCGGGCTGCCTTATGGCCACCCACCGGCCGTTGGTCGCCACGGATACGGAGGGGGTGGGGTCGTAGGGGTGGGCGTTCTGGACGCTGACGTGTATTTGATGTGCGGCACAGACGGCACCGACGAGTGGTTGCCCGCCATGCACATAAATATGCGGTACAGAATGCCCACCCCGGAGGCCCCGCCCCCGACCCACCCAACGCACGCGCGCAGGCCCGCACCAACCATGCCGGGCAATCGGGCGGGAGGGCGGGCGGACGCCCGCCGCAGGCGCAACGGACCCGCACACAACCACCGGGCAGCACAGCGCAGCGCAACCGCAACGGACCCGCACACAACCACCGGGCAGCACGGCGCAGCCGCCCCCACAGCGGCGCCGCACACAACCACCGGCCGCAACCACACCCCCGGTCACCCCAGGGCGCGCTGGACGCCCCCCTCACGGGGCCCGAGGAAGCGCGGGTCCGGGGTGAACGCCGCGTCGAAGGCGGCCTTCACCGCTCCCGCGACCTCACGGGTGCCCCCGTAGTACCAGGTCGCGTCGTGCCGCTCGTCGACCCCGATCCCGTACGCCTCGATCCCGGCGGCCCCGCACAACGCCAGCGCCCGCCGTATGTGGAAGCCCTGGCTGACCAGCAGCGCCCGGTCGACGCCGAAGACGCGCCGGGCCCGGGTGCAGGAGTCCCACGTGTCGAAGCCGGCGTAGTCGAGCACGACCTTGTCGCGGGGCACCCCGTGCGCCGCCAGGTAGTCCCGCATCGCGGTGGGCTCGTCGTAGTCGGTGCGGCTGTTGTCGCCCGTGACGAGGACCGCCCGCACCTTGCCCGCCGTCCACAGTTCGGCGGCCGCGTCGAGGCGGTGCGCCAGGTACGGGGAGGGCTCCCCGTTCCACAGGCCCGCGCCGAAGACGACGGCGACGGGCTCCGCGGGGGCGTCCGCCACCGTACGGACCCGGTCGCCCGCCGTGACCTGGAGCCACGTCGCGGGCAGCAGCGCGAGCACGCCCAGGGCCACGGCGGCCCACAGCAGGCGCCGCCGCCCCCGCCGGGACCGGGGCGGACGCGTGAGCCGCCGCAGCCGCGACAGGACGGCCCTCGCACGCGCCCCGGGGGCCTTCCGGTTTCCACTTGCCTCCACGTCCGAGTCGACGTCCCGCACCTCCCTGCGGTTCCATGATGATGATGCGCGACGACCATTCCCGCCTCCCGTTCTTCGTGTACGGGACCCTGCGGCCCGGCGAGATCAACCACTCCTGGCTGCTGCGCGGCCGGACGACGTCCGAGACGCCCGCGGTGCTGCACGGCGCGCTGCTCTTCGACGGCCCGGGCTACCCGTACGCCGTGGCCGACGAGCGCGGGCGTGTGCACGGCGACGTGGTCCATCCGGCCGAGGACCTGTACCAGGAGGTGCTCGCGGACCTCGACCGCCTGGAGGAGTACAGCCCGGGCGCGTCCGGGAACCTGTACGAGCGCGTCGTGCGCGACGTGCGCACCTACTCCGGGCAGACGCTGCCCGCCTGGGTGTACCTGGCGGCCCCGGACCACGAGCGGGAGCTGCGCGAGAAGGGCCGCCCCATCGACGGGGGCGACTGGAAGCGCCGCTGACCGGCGCCCGCCCGCCCCTCACAGCGGGGCGCGCGGGCTGTGATGCGGCGGAAACCGGTCGTCACGCCGGTGCAACGGCCCGGCAACGCCGCCCGGCGACACTCGGTCCATGACGGCCGAGGAACCCGCGCCGCAGGGCGCGCCAGGAGCGGACCACTTCGACAGTACGGCGCAGCTCATGTCCCGGATCACCGAACAGCTCAGCAGCCGGCTGTCCCGGGTGACGCTGCGTGCCGCGCCGCCGCGGCCCCCGGTCCTGGTGGTCGTCGCGCACGGCAGCCGGGACCCGCGGGCGCTGCGCACCGCGCACGCCCTGCTGGACCGGGTACGGGAGCTGCGCCCGGGCCTGTGCGTGCGGCTGGGGCACATCGAGATCGACGAGCCGCCGCTGGACGGCGTGCTGGCGGCGCTGCGCGGCGAGGTGGTCCTGGTGCCGCTGATGCTGACCCGCGGCCACCACGCCAAACGGGACGTCCCCGAGGCGCTGGCGCGTGCCCCGCACCTGCGGGGGCGCGTCGCGGCGCCGCTCGGGCCGCATCCGCTGCTCGCGCAGGCGCTGCACGGCCGCCTGGCCGAGGCGGGCTGGCGTCCGGGCTCCCCGCGGGCCGCCCGGCGCGCCGGGGTGGTGCTGGCCGCCGCCGGGTCCCGGGACCCGGGGTCCGCCCGGGACACCGAGGCGACGGCGGCCCTGCTGCGGGCCCGGCTGGGCGGGACCGTCCCGGTGGTGCCCGCGTACGCGTCCGGGGGGCCGGACGTCGCGGCCGCGGTACGGCGGCTGGCGGCCGGTGGCCGGGACCGGGTCGCGCTGGCGTCGTGCTTCGCCGCGCCGGGCCGCTTCGCCGCGGCGACGGCCGCCGCGGCCCCGGGCATCGCGGCCGCCCCGCTCGGCGCGCATCCGGCGATGGCGGAGCTGGTGCTGCACCGCTACGACCGGGCGCGGACCGGAGCGGCCGGGGGAGCGTCCGGGGGTGCCGCCGCGGCGCAGCGGGCCACGGCGTAGCCACCGGTACCCGGTCGTGACCGCTACCGTCGCGGTATGGACGCGAACCACCCCGCGGCGGCCGACCACGCCCCCTACAGCGAAACCGACACCGAACGCTACGTACCCGAGCCCGACAAGCGGCCCGGCCGCACCTCGTTCCAGCGGGACCGGGCCCGCATGCTGCACTCCGCGGGGCTGCGCAGGCTGGCCGGGAAGACGCAGGTGGTGGACCCGGTCGACGACGCCCGGGCGATCAACAGCAGCCCGCGGACGCGTCTGACGCACAGCCTGGAGTGCGCCCAGGTCGGCCGGGAGCTCGGGGCGGCCCTCGGCTGCGACCCGGACCTGGTCGAGACCGCCTGCCTGGCCCACGACATCGGCCATCCGCCCTTCGGCCACAACGGCGAGATGGTGCTCGCCGAGGTGGCGGCCGGCTGCGGCGGCTTCGAGGGCAACGCCCAGAGCCTGCGCATCCTGACCCGGCTGGAGCCGAAGCGTTTCGCCCACGCCGAGGACGGCACCCTGGTCAGCGTGGGCCTCAACCTGACCCGGGCGGCGCTGGACGCGGCGACGAAGTACCCGTGGCCCCGCGGCGGGCACCCCACCGACCCCAGCAGCCCGAAGTTCGGCGTGTACGAGGACGACCTGCCGGTCTTCGAGTGGCTGCGCCGCACGGCCCCGGCCGGCCGCCCGCTCGGGCAGTGCTTCGAGGCGCAGGTCATGGACTGGGCCGACGACGTGGCGTACTCCGTCCACGACGTCGAGGACGGGCTGCACGCCGGCCACCTGGACCCGGCGGTGCTGCTCGCCGAGCCCGAGCGCCGCGAGATCTTCGCCGTCGCCGCGGCCCGCTACGCCCCCGGCGCGGCCGTGGACGAGCTCGCCGAGGCGCTGGACCGGCTGCTGGACATGGAGTGGTGGCCGCACGGCTACGACGGCTCCGCCATCGCCCAGGCCCGGCTCAAGGACGCCACCTCGCAGCTGATCGGCCGCTTCTGCCTGGCCGCCGAGCGGGCCACCCGGGACGCCTACGGCACCGGCCGGCTCACCCGGCACCGCGCGCAGCTGGTCGTCCCGCGCGACCAGCGGCTGGAGTGCGCCGTGCTGAAGGCGGTCGCCGACCGGTACGTCATGCAGCGCGAGGCGCAGGAGCGGCGGCGCGCCCAGCAGCGGGTGGTCATCGGGGAACTCGCCGAGGCCCTGCTGGCCCGGGCCCCGGAGGGGCTGGACCCGCAGTTCCGCGGCATCTTCGACGCGGCCAAGGACGACCGGGCCCGGCAGCGGGCCGTGGTCGACCAGATCGCCTCGCTCACCGACGCCGCGGCGACCGCCCTGCACGCCCGGCTCACCGCCCCCCGCTGAGCCCCCCGCCGAGCCCCGGCGGGCCCCCGACCGCCCCCGCGCGCCGCGCCGCCCCCGTTCCCGGTCGGCGCGGCGCTCTTCACGTCGGCCCTGCCGTGCGGGACGCTCACATGACTGGCAATTGCCAGAGGGAGGGCCGCCGGGCACCCGAGGACACCAGGGAGGCGCACAGTGGTGGACGCAGACCACACATTCGTCATCGTCGGGGCGGGGCTCGCGGGGGCGAAAGCGGCGGAGACGCTGCGCTCCGAGGGTTTCACCGGCCGCGTGATACTGATCGGGGACGAACGCGACCACCCCTACGAACGACCCGCGCTCTCCAAGGGCTTCCTGCTGGGCAACGAGGAGCGCGACTCGGTCTTCGTCCATCCCGCCGCCTGGTACGCCGAGCACGACGTCGAACTCCACCTGGGCCAGCCGGTCACCGGCCTGGACCGGGCCGCCCGGCGGATCATCCTGGGCGACGGCACCTCCATCCCGTACGACCGGCTGCTGCTGACCACCGGCGCCGAGCCGCGCCGGCTGGACATCCCCGGCACCGACCTGGCCGGGGTGCACCACCTGCGCCGCCTCGCGCACGCCGAGCGGCTGAAGAACGTGCTGACCTCGCTCGGCCGCGAGAACGGCCACCTGGTCATCGCCGGGGCGGGCTGGATCGGCCTGGAGGTGGCGGCGGCCGCCCGCGGCTACGGGGTCGAGGTGACGGTCGTCGAGCCGCAGCCGTGCCCGCTGCACTCCGTCCTCGGCCCCGAACTCGGCGAGGTCTTCGTGGACCTGCACCGCGAGCACGGAGTGCGCTTCCACTTCGGCGCGCGGCTGACCGAGATCACCGGCCAGGACGGCATGGTGATGTCGGTGCTCACCGACGACGGCGAGGAGCACCCCGCCCACCACGTGCTCGCCGCGATCGGCGCCGCCCCGCGCACCGCGCTCGCCGAGGCCGCCGGGCTCGCCCTCGCCGACCGGTCCGCCGGCGGTGGCATCGCCGTGGACGCCTCGCTGCGCACCTCCGACCCCGACGTCTTCGCCGCCGGTGACGTCGCCAACGCCGAACACCCGCTGCTGGGCGGCCGGTTGCGGGTCGAGCACTGGGCGAACGCGCTCAACAGCGGGCCGGTGGCGGCGCGTGCCATGCTCGGCAGGGACGTCGTCTACGACCGGGTCCCGTACTTCTTCACCGACCAGTACGACCTGGGCATGGAGTTCTCCGGGCACGCCGCCCCCGGTACCTACGACCAGGTGCTGGCCCGGGGCGACATGGGCAAGCGGCAGTTCATCGCCTTCTGGCTGCGCGAGGGCCGGGTGCTGGCCGGGATGAACGTCAACGTGTGGGACGTGACGGACACCGTCCAGAGGCTGATCCGTTCCGGCCGCCGGGTCGACACCGACGCGCTGGCCGACCCCACGGTGCCGCTGGCCTCCCTCCTGGAGTGACCGCGGGGGCGACCGCCTAGCATGGCTGCCATGGAGCCCAGGACCGCCGTCGTACCCGTCGAGGAGATATTCGATCTGCGCTGGAGGGTGCTGCGGCCGGGGCTCCCGCGGGAGTCGGCGATCTTCCTGGAGGACGGTCACCCGCTCGCCTTCCACATGGCGGCCTACGGCGGCTACGGCGGCGACGAGGTCGTGGCGTGCGTCACGCTCTTCCCGGAGCGGCTGCCCGGCGACCTCGCGGTCGCGTACCGGATCCGCGGCATGGCGAGCGCCCCCGAGGTCCGCGGCCGCGGTTACGGGGCGGCGCTGCTGCACGCCGCGCTGGAGCAGGCCCGGCAGCGCGGGGCCGAGCTGGTGTGGTGCAACGGCCGCACCTCGGCCCGCGGCTTCTGGGAGGGGCAGGGCTTCACGGCGGTGGGGGAGGAGTTCGTCCTGGAGCCGGCCGGGCCGCACTACCTCTTCGTCGCGAAGCCGGTCTGACCTTCCGCGGACCGCGCCGTAGAATCCTTCCGTGGCTGGGCGGATCAGGGACGAGGACGTCAAGGCGGTGCGGGACGCGGTCCCGATCGACGCCGTCGTCTCGGAGTACCTGCAGCTCAGGAACGCGGGCGGTGGCAACCTGAAGGGCCTGTGCCCCTTCCACGACGAGAAGTCCCCGTCCTTCCACGTGAGCCCGAGCAAGGGGCTCTACCACTGCTTCGGCTGCCAGGAGGGCGGCGACACCCTCGACTTCGTGATGAAGGTCGACCACCTGTCCTTCTCCGAGGCCGTCGAGCGGCTGGCCGCCGTGGCGGGCGTCACCCTGCGGTACGAGGAGGGCGGCTACACCCCGGGCCGCCAGCAGGGCGAGCGGATCCGGCTGATCGAGGCGCACAAGGCGGCCGCGCAGTTCTACGTCGAGCAGCTGGGCGGCGCCGAGGCCGAGATCGGCCGGAAGTTCCTCGCCGAGCGCGGCTTCGACCAGGCCGCCGCCGAGCACTTCGGCGTCGGCTACGCCCCGGCGGGCTGGGACCATCTCGTCCGCTTCCTGCGCGGCAAGGGCTTCACCGACCGCGAGCTGATCGTCTCCGGGCTGGCCAGCGAGAGCCGCCGCGGCGGCGCCATCGACCGCTTCCGCGGCCGGCTGATCTGGCCGATCCGGGACATCACCGGCGAGGTCATCGGCTTCGGCGCGCGCAAGCTGCGCGAGGACGACCAGGGCCCGAAGTACCTCAACACCCCCGAGACGCCGATCTACAAGAAGTCCCAGGTGCTGTACGGCATCGACCTGGCCAAGAAGGAGATCGCCCGCAGCAGCCGGGCCGTCGTCGTCGAGGGCTACACCGACGTCATGGCGTGCCACCTCGCGGGGGTCACCACGGCCATCGCGACCTGCGGCACCGCCTTCGGCGGCGATCACATCAAGATCCTCCGCCGGCTGCTGATGGACAACTCCAACGCCGAGGTCGTCTTCACCTTCGACGGCGACGAGGCCGGTCAGAAGGCCGCCCTGCGCGCCTTCGAGGACGACCAGAAGTTCGCCGCCGAGACCTCCATCGCCATTACGCCCGGCGGCATGGACCCGTGCGACCTGCGTCTGGCCGAGGGCGACGCGGCCGTCCAGCACCTGGTGGACACCCGCACGCCGCTGTTCGCGTTCGCGCTGCGGTCGGCGGTGGCGCGCTACAACCTGGAGACCGCCGAGGGCCGGGCCTCCGCGCTGGAGGCGGGCGCGCCCATCGTCGCCGGCATCAAGAACTCCGCGATCCAGCACGAGTACGCCGTGCAGCTCGCCGGCATGCTGGGCATCCTCGACACCCAGTTCGTCGTGCGCCGGGTGGGCCAACTCGCCCGCTGGCAGCGCGAACGCCGCCAGTCCGGCGGCGCCGCCCAGCCGGGCCGGGGCGCCGCGGCGCGCCCCGACGCGGCCCCGGGCCCCGCCGCGCCGGCCGGTCCGCGCGGGCCTCGGCTGGACATGCGCAGCCCCGCCCACCGGGTCGAGCGCGAACTGCTCAAGCTCGCCCTCCAGCACCCGGAACTGGTCTCCCCGGCCTTCGACGCCTACGGCGAGGACGAGTTCACCGCACCGCCGTACGCCGCCGTGCGCCGCGCCATCGCCGAGGCAGGCGGTGCCGAGGCCGCCGACGCCGAGTTCCTCGTCCGGGTCCGCGACGTTGCCCCGGACGACACCGTGCGCTCGCTGGTGACCGAACTCGCCGTCGAGCCGGTGCAGCACAAGGCGCCGGACATCTACGCCGGCAAGATCCTCGTCGACGTACGCCGCCAGGCGGTAGCCCGCCGCATCGCCCAGCTCAACGCCGACCACACCCGGCTGAGCGCCCAGGGCCCGCGCGCCGACGAGGCCCAGCTCGCCGCCGTCCAGGGCGAGCTGTGGGCGCTCCAGCAGTACGGCCAGCGCCTGCGCGAGCAGGGCGTCGCCGCCCTCTGAACCGGGCCGCGGACGGCCGTCCGGCCCCGGAACGGACGGGGAAGCGGGCGTGACGAGGGGGTTGCCCTCCGTCACAAAAAAGCGGCGCACGACCCTCGTGGGCACGGTGTGCCGTACGCCACACTGGGGGCGGTGCAAGAGTCCTCGGAGCGCGGACTGCCGAGCGGTGTCGACGGTGACACCACCGGAGTACCGCTGACGGCGAACTCACGGACGGGCCGCGGCGAGGGCGTCGCGACCGTTCCGCCGGTGCGCGTCTCCGAGTCCGTGGCTGCGCTCACCGTGGAGGTCGCTCCCGTGCACATCCAGACCCTGACGCCCCCGGCGGCCCCGGCCGACGACCTGCTGGAGCGCGTGCCGGAGCAGAACCACGCCGCCGTGCACCCCGAGGAACCGGCAGGCGAACCCGACGAGGCGGAGGCGGAGGCGGAGGCCCGGGCCGAGGCCGCGGCCGAGGCGGCCTCCGACCCGGACCCCGGGTCCGATCCCGACCCCGGCCCGGTACGGCGGCGTTCCGCCGAGGAGGTCTCCGGCCCGTCCGCCGACCTGTTCCGCCAGTACCTGCGCGAGATCGGCCGGATACCCCTGCTCACCGCCGAGGAGGAGGTCGACCTCGCCCGCCGGGTCGAGGCCGGCCTCTTCGCCGAGGAGAAGCTGAACAGCACCCTGGACCCCGACTCGCGGCTGGCCGTCGACCTCGACCGGCTGGTCGTCCTCGGCCGGATGGCCAAGCGCCGCCTGATCGAGGCCAACCTGCGCCTGGTCGTCTCCGTCGCCAAGCGGTACGTGGGCCGCGGCCTGACCATGCTCGACCTGGTGCAGGAGGGCAACCTCGGACTGATCCGCGCCGTGGAGAAGTTCGACTACGCCCGCGGCTACAAGTTCTCCACCTACGCGACCTGGTGGATCCGCCAGGCCATGAGCCGCGCCCTGGCCGACCAGGCCCGCACCATCCGGGTCCCGGTCCACGTCGTGGAGCTGATCAACCGCGTCGTCCGCGTCCAGCGCCGCCTGCTGCAGGAACGCGGCTACGAGCCCAGCACCGAGGAGGTCGGCGCCCACCTGGAGATCCCCCCGGAGCGGGTGAGCGAGGTGCTGCGCCTGGCGCAGGAACCGGTGAGCCTGCACGCCCCGGTGGGCGAGGAGGAGGACGTCGCCCTCGGTGACCTCATCGAGGACGGCGACGCCGCCTCGCCCGTGGAGTCCGCCTCCTTCCTGCTGCTGCGCGAGCACCTGGAGGCGGTGCTGTCCACCCTCGGCGAGCGCGAGCGCAAGGTCGTCCAGCTGCGCTACGGCCTGGTCGACGGGCGCCCGCGCACCCTGGAGGAGATCGGCCGGATCTTCGGCGTCACCCGCGAGCGCATCCGGCAGATCGAGTCCAAGACCCTCAACAAGCTGCGCGACCACGCCTTCGCCGACCAGCTGCGCGGCTACCTGGACTGAGGACGCGCGAGCCCCCGCCGGCCGGGCCGGCGGGGGCTCCCGTCAGGGCGCGGCGGACGGTCAGTCGACCTCCGCCACCGCTTGCGCGAACTGCGCCGCGTACAGCCGGGCGTAGGCACCGTCCTTGGCCAGCAGCTCCTCGTGGGTGCCCTGTTCGACGATGTCGCCGCTCTCCATCACCAGGATGACGTCCGCGTCGCGGATCGTGGACAGCCGGTGCGCGATGACGAAGCTGGTCCGTCCGTGGCTGAGCTGCGCCATGGCCCGCTGGATCAGCACCTCGGTGCGGGTGTCGACCGAGCTGGTGGCCTCGTCGAGGACGAGGATCACCGGGTCGGACAGGAACGCCCGCGCGATGGTGATCAGCTGCTTCTCGCCGGCGCTGACGCCCGTGCCCTCGTCGTCGATGACGGTGTCGTACCCGTCCGGGAGGGTGCGGATGAAGCGGTCCGCGTGCGCGGCGCGCGCGGCCTCCTCGATCTGCTCGCGGCCGGCTCCCTCGGTGCCGTACGCGATGTTCTCCGCGATGGTGCCGCCGAACAGCCAGGTGTCCTGCAGCACCATGCCGATGCCGGAGCGCAGCTCCTCCCGCGGTACGGACGCGATGTCCGTCCCGTCGAGGGTGATCCGCCCGCCGGTGACCTCGTAGAAGCGCATGAGCAGGTTGACCAGGGTGGTCTTGCCCGCGCCCGTGGGGCCGACGATGGCCACCGTGTGGCCCGGTTCGACGGTCAGCGACAGGTCCTCGATGAGCGGCTTCTCCGGCTCGTAGCGGAACGCCACGTCCTCGAAGCGGACCTCGCCGCGCTGCTCCTTGCGCAGCCCGAGCGACTTCGGCTCCGGACTCTGCTCCTCCGCGTCGAGCAGCTCGAAGACCCGCTCGGCGGAGGCGACCCCGGACTGCACCAGGTTGGACATGCTGGCCACCTGGGTCAGCGGCTGGCTGAACTGCCGGCTGTACTGGATGAAGGCCTGGACGTCGCCGATGGACAGCGCGCCGCTCGCCACCCGCAGACCGCCCACGACGGCGACCAGGATGTAGTTGACGTTCCCGATGAACATCATCGCGGGCTGGATGACGCCCGAGATGAACTGCGCCCGGAAACCCGACCGGTAGAGCGCCTCGTTCTGCTCGCGGAAGGCCTCCGCGGACTCCTCCTGGCGGCCGAAGACCTTCACCAGGGTGTGCCCGGTGTACATCTCCTCGATGTGGGCGTTGAGCTTGCCCGTGGTCCGCCACTGCTGCACGAACTGCGGCTGGGCCCGCTTGCCGACCGCCGTGGCGACGAACACCGACAGCGGCACGGTCACCAGCGCCACCAGCGCCAGCAGCCAGGAGATCGAGAACATCATCACCAGCACGCCCACGATCGACAGCAGCGCGAAGATGATCTGCCCCATCGTCTGCTGCAGCGTCTGGCCGATGTTGTCGATGTCGTTGGTGGCCCGGCTCAGCACCTCGCCGCGTGCCTGCCGGTCGAAGTACGACAACGGCAGCCGGGCCAGTTTCGCCTCGACGTCCTGGCGCAGCCGGAACACGGTGCGCTGGATGACCGTGGTCGCCAGCCGGCCCTGGACGATCGCGAAGACCGCGGCCACCACGTAGATCGCGAGGGCGGTCAGCAGCACGTGGCCCACGGCGTCGAAGTCGATCCCGGCGCCGGGGGTGAAGTCGGCGGACTGCAGCAGGTCGGCGAGGGTGTCGTTGCCCTGCTGCCGCAGGTGCTCGATGGCCCCGGCCTTGTCGGTGCCGGCGGGCAGCGAACGGCCCAGGACCCCGGCGAAGATCAGGTCGGTGGCCTTGCCCAGGATCCGCGGGCCGATGACGTTGAGGGCGACCCCCAGCGTCGTGCAGGCCAGCATGGCGACGACCAGGGCGCGTTCCGGACGCATCAGCCCCAGCAGCCGCTTCCCGGAGCCCTTGAAGTCCATGGACCGCTCGGTGGGCTGGCCGCTCATGAACCGCATCGGTCCCGCCGCGGGTGCGGGCCCCCTGCGGGGCGCGGGGACGCTCATGCCGCCTCCTGCTCGGTGAGCTGGGAGAGCACGATCTCCCGGTACGTGGGATTGCCGTCCATCAGTTCGTGGTGGGTGCCGGTGCCCACCACGCGGCCCTCGTCGAGGACCACGATCCGGTCGGCGTCGCGGATGGTGCTGACCCGCTGCGCGACGATCACGACCGTCGCGTCCGCCGTCTCCCGGGCCAGTGCCCGGCGCAGCGCGGCGTCGGTGGCGTAGTCCAGCGCGGAGAAGGAGTCGTCGAAGAGGTAGACGACGGGCTTGCGGACCAGGGCCCGCGCGATGGCGAGGCGCTGGCGCTGGCCGCCGGAGACGTTGGTGCCGCCCTGGGCGATCGGGGCGTCGAGCCCGGAGCGGCCGTCCTCCTCCGCGAGCCGTTCGACGAAGTCCTTGGCCTGCGCGATCTCCAGGGCGTGCCAGAGCTCCTCGTCGGTGGCCTCGGGGTTGCCGTAGCGCAGGTTGGAGGCGACCGTCCCGGAGAACAGGTACGGCTTCTGCGGGACCAGGGCGACCGTCTCGGCCAGGTGCACCGGGTCCAGTTCGCGGACGTCGGTGCCGTCGATCAGCACCTGGCCGCCGGTGGCGTCGAACAGCCGCGGCACCAGCCCCAGCAGGGTCGTCTTGCCGCTGCCGGTGGAGCCGATCACCGCCGTGGTCTCGCCGGGCCGGGCGATCAGGTCGATGCCCCGCAGCACCTCGGCCTCGGCGCCCGGGTACGCGAAGTCCGCGGCCCGCAGCTCCAGCTCGCCGCGCCGGGACGGCAGCCGCACCGGCTCCGCGGGCGGGACGACGCTCGGGTCGGTGCCCAGCACCTCCTCGATGCGCTCGGCGCAGACCTCGGCGCGCGGCACCATCATCACCATGAAGGTGGCCATCATGATCGACATCAGGATCTGCATCAGGTAGCTGATGAACGCCGTCAGCGCGCCGATCTGCATGCCGCCGCTGTCGATCCGGTGGGCGCCGAACCACAGCACGGCCACGCTCGTGATGTTCACGACGGCCATCGCCACCGGGAACATCAGCGTCATCGTCCGCCCGGCGCGCAGCGCGACGTCGGTGAGGTCGTCGTTGGCCTTGCGGAAGCGGTTCTGCTCGAAGTCGTCCTTGACGAAGGCGCGGATGACCCGGATGCCGGTGATCTGCTCGCGCAGCACCCGGTTCACCGTGTCCAGCCGCTCCTGCATGGAGCGGAACAGCGGACGCAGCGTGCGCACCAGCAGCAGCACCAGCACGCCCAGCACCGGCACCACCGCCAGCAGCAGCGAGGACAGCGGCACGTCCTGGCCGAGCGCCATGATGATGCCGCCGAAGCACATGATCGGCGCGGAGACCATCAGCGTGAAGGTCATCAGCACCAGCATCTGGACCTGCTGGACGTCGTTGGTCGTCCGGGTGATCAGCGAGGGGGCGCCGAACTGCCCCACCTCGCGCGAGGAGAAGCGCTGCACCCGGTCGAAGACCGAGGCGCGGATGTCCCGGCCGACGGCCATCGAGGTGCGGGCCCCGTGGTAGGTGGCGCCCACCGAGCAGGCGAGCTGGACGAGGGTCACGGCGAGCATGACGCCGCCGATGCGGAGGATGTAGCCGGTGTCCCCCTTCACGACGCCTTCGTCGATGATGTCGGCGTTCAGGGTGGGCAGGTAGAGCATGGCGAGGGTCGCCACGAGCTGCAGTACGACGAGCACGGAGACGGCGCGCCGGTAGGGCAGGAGATGGGACCGGAGGAGACGGATCAGCACGACGGATGACCCTATAGTCCGATGGTTGCCGCAGGCACTCGGTTTACCGGCTCATGGCCGACACCGTGATCAACCCGGGAAGGCCCCCGGATGCGTCTGCTCACGCACCGCGATGTACTGCTGCCGCACCGAGTGCCCGACCGGCCCGTCGTCCGGGCCCGGTTCCACCACGGCGTAGTCCGCCGGGTGCCAGTACGGGGGCTGCTCCGGCGCGGCCGTGCCGTTCACCACACCCAGCGACCAGGCCGCCTGGCGCGCCGCGCCCAGCGCCGCGTACTCGCCCGGCGGCGGCACCACGACCTGCGCGCCCAGCAGCGCCGGGGCCATCGACCGCACGGCGGGCAGGTCGCCCGCGGGGCCCAGCAGGAAGATCCGGCGCACCTCCACCCCGCGCGCCCGCAGCACGTCCAGCGCGTCCGCCAGCCCGCACAGCATCCCCTCGAACGCCGCCCGCGCCAGGTGCTCCGGCTTCATGCTCTCGCGCCGCAGCCCGTGCAGCGTCCCCGCGGTGTGCGGCAGGTCCGGGGTGCGCTCGCCCTCCAGGTACGGCAGCAGCACCAGGCCGTACGAACCCGGCGTGGAGCGCATCGCCAGCTCCGACAGCCCGGCCAGGTCGGTGCCGAGCAACTCGGCCGTACCGCGCAGCACCCGTACCGCGTTGCGGGTGTGCACCACCGGCAGGTGGCGGCCGGTCGCGTCGGCGAAGGAGGTGATCATGCCGGACGGGTCGCTCAGCGCGTGGTGGTGCACCGCGAAGACCGTCCCCGCCGCGCCCAGCGACACCACCGCGTCCCCGGGGCCGACGCCGAGGCCCAGGGCGGCCGCCATGTTGTCCCCGGTGCCGGCCGAGATCAGCAGGCCCTCCGGGGTCCGGCCGGCCGGTTCGGCGGGGGCCAGCACATCGGGCAGCTGCACGGGATGGCCGAGCGCCAGTTCCACGAGGTCCGTGCGCCACCGGCCGGTCGCCGCCGACCAGTAGCCCGTGCCCGAGGCGTCGCCGCGGTCCGTCGTACGCCGTTGGGGGCGGCCCATCAGCTGCCACACCAGCCAGTCGTGCGGCAGCAGCACCTGCGCGGTGCGCTGCGCCGAGGCCGGTTCGTGCCGGGCCAGCCAGCGCAGCTTCGCCACCGGGTACGCGGCCTGCGGCACCGCACCGACCGCCTCCGCCCAGGCGCCGGGACCGCCCAGCTCCTCGGTCAGGTCGGCGGCCTGGATCTGCGCCCGCTTGTCGTTCCACAGCAGTGCGGGCCGCACCAGCGCCCCGCCGGTGTCCAGCGCCAGCATCCCGTGCTGCTGCCCGGAGACCCCGATGGCCTCCACGCCCTCGAGCATCCCGCCCTTGGCGGCCTCGCCCAGCGACAGCAGCCACGCCTCGGGGTCGACCTCGGTCGGCGTCGCGCCGCCCTCGCCGCCCGGCAGGGGGTGCGGGGCGTGCGTCTGACGGAGCACGGCCCCGCTCCCGGTGTCGCACACGACCACCGTCGTGCCGGTGCCCGAGCTGTCGATCCCCGCCACAATCCCCATGCGGGCATCATGCCGCACCCGGCGCGTACGGCGGAAAACCGGTCACCCGCACCCGTGCCCTCACCCCCGCCGGTGCGGCCGGGTCCGTCAGGTGTTGCTGGTGCCCCAGTCGTCCTCGACGCCCGAGCCGTTGCCGCGCACCCGGCGCAGCCGCTCCGCGACCGCCGGCGGCAGCCGGTCCCCGACCTTGGCGGTCACCACGTCCACGGCCTTCACGGCCGCCCCGCGCCCGGCCTGTCCCGCGGACTCCACGGTGTTCCGCACCGCCGGGTTCTGCGCGATGCGCTGGGCGCCCTTGCGCAGCTGCTCGTACCGGTCGCGGCCGGCCCGCGCCCCGAGCACGTACCCGACGGCGACCCCGCTGATGAACGTCAGCCGGTAGCGCATGGCTCCACCCTCTCCTCGTCTCGGGGCTGTGCTTGGCGCCTACCCTTCGTGGCCTGCGGACAACCACGGAGATACGGGTTGGCGGAGCACCCCCCACCTTGCGCTAATGTATGTGTCGCAGCGAGCGCACGCCGTCCGGGATGCCGGAAACGGGTGCATTCGGTGCAAGCGGAGCGATCCCCTGTAGCTCAATTGGCAGAGCAGCCGGCTGTTAACCGGCAGGTTACTGGTTCGAGTCCAGTCGGGGGAGCTCGCGCTCCTCTATCCCCTGTAGCTCAATTGGCAGAGCAGCCGGCTGTTAACCGGCAGGTTACTGGTTCGAGTCCAGTCGGGGGAGCAGCGGCCAAGGACCCCCTCGGGGGTCCTTTTTCGTACCCCCGGGAACCGATCGTACGGTGATCGCAGTCCACCAGGTGGTGCGTCTGTGACCCGCGAGGGCGACAGATCGTATGAGCAGCTATGCTGCGGCAGACGGCGTGCGCGGGATGGTGACGGCGCGCCGTACGGGGCGGTAGCTCAGCCGGTTAGAGCAGCGGACTCATAATCCGTCGGTCGTGGGTTCGAGTCCCACCCGCCCCACCAAGGGCCGTGGGCCCGCAGGTTCAGGACCTGCAGCGGATAACGAACGAAGCCCCTCCGGGTCACCCGGAGGGGCTTCATCGCTCGTCAGCCGGCCTGCTCCCGGGCCGAGTTGCCGGACGTTCCGCCCGACGGGCCGTCACCCCGTTCGGCCGCCCGGGGACATGCGGCGGTCAGCTGGGGCCGGTGTGGAGCGGGGCGGGCGCGCGCCGGACGCACGCCTCGGCGTCGGCGCAGAGGACGAGGATGCCGCCCGGGCCCGAGCCGGTCTCGACGAGGTGGGAGACGCCGTCCTCGGTGTACGTCCGGCAGCGCGCACAGGTGCCGGTGACCCGGTCGCCGGTGGTGCTCATCGCGGGCCCTCCCGGTGGCAGGAGCAGCGGCAGCGCGGTGTGACGAGGATGCCGGGGTGGCCGGGCAGCGGGTGGTCGTCCAGTCGCCTGCACTGGCGGTGCAGCTCCTCGTGCTCCGGGCGCTTCGCCAGTTCGCAGTGCTCGGACAGGCGGGCCGCGGCGGCCTCCGCCCCTCGTGCGCGCAGGTGGACACCGTCGTCCATGTCGACCCCTTCCGGCCGGCCGTGCCCCGTCGTCAGCGGTCCGTCGGGGACTTCTCCGTGCCCACTCTAGGCGACCTGTACACCCCTGTACATACCTATGTATGCCTAGGCGTGTCTATGAACGGTTACGCGCCGTTACGTACAGTCCGGATGTGATCGACTACGACCCGACGCGACCGAAGTGGGAGCAGATCGCCGAGGTGCTCCGCGAGCGCATCGCCGACGGCACGCTGCCCCCTCGCGCCCTCGTCTCCGAGGTGCAGCTGGAGTCCGAGTTCGGCGTGGCCCGCGGCACCGTCCGGAAGGTGACGGCCGCCCTGCGCGAGGAGGGCCTCATCGTCACCACTCCGGGCATGGGCTCCTTCGTCGCGGAGCCGGACGAGGGCTGAACCCGGCGGTTCGGACTTCCTCCCCGTCCGCGCGAAGGCGCCCCCGGCCCGGCCGGGGGACCGGCGGGCAGGGGGCGCGTCGTGGGGGAGACGTCGGCGGACGGGGCGTCAGACCGAGGAGAGGTCGATCGCGCGGTCGGCGTCCGCGGGGCGCAGGACGCGGAGGATGCCCTCCAGGAGGTAGTAGTCGGCGTAGGGGACGGAGACCTCGACGCCGTCCTCGGCCGGGCGGTTGCGGGTGCAGCGGGCGACGACGGCCTGGGCGCGGGTCGAGCGGGTCGTCAGGCAGGTGCGGGAGAGGGCGAGGAGCAGGCGCAGGGCGCTGTCGCGGTAGCGCGCCGTGCCGGTGGCCGCGGCCAGGTCGAGCAGGCCGCAGGCCAGGACCGCGCCGGCCGAGGCGTCCTTGACGTCGTTCGGCTGCTGCGGGGCGAGGTAGTCCCAGACCGGTACGTGATCGGGCGTCAGCGCGCCGAGCGAGAAGTCGGCGAGCCTGCGGGCGGTGGCGAGGAAGGCGGGGTCGCCGGTTCGGCGGAACATCGTGGTGAAGCCGTAGACGCCCCAGGCCTGGCCGCGGGACCAGCAGGAGGAGGGGCTGTAGCCCTGCACGGTGTTCGGGCCGAGCGGGGCGCCGGTGGCCGGGTCGAAGTCGAAGACGTGCGGGGACGAGCCGTCGGGGCGGAGGAAGTGGCGCTGGGTCGTGCGCGCGTGCGCGACGGCGACGTCGAGGTAGGCCGGGTCCCCGGTCTGCCGCGTGGCGAAGGCCAGCAGGTCCAGGTTCATCATCGTGTCCATGATCACCCGGCCCGCGTTGTCCGCGCTGCCGAGCGCGCCCCAGGCCCGGATGAAGCGGCCCGCCGAGTTGTACCGCTTGCTCAGGCTGGAGGCCGCCTGCAGCGCGCCGTCGCGCCACTTGGGGTCGCCGGTGAGCCGCCAGGCGGTCACCCAGGACGGGTAGAAGAGGAAACCGAGGTCGTGCGTGCCGGTGTCGGTGCGCCGGGGGGCGAGCCGGTCGGCGGCGGCGAGGGCGAGGGAGCGGAACTGCGCGTCGCCGCTGTGCAGCCACGCCATCCACAGCGTGCCGGGCCAGAAGCCGCCGACCCAGTCGCCGCCCGCGGAGTAGGTCCACTTCTCGAACTTCGTGATGACGGGGAACGAGGTGACGCCGGGTGCGACGGCGCGCAGCTTCGCCACGGCGTAGTCCGCCGCCTCCCGTAGCGCGCGGAGCGTCGCGGCCGGGTCGTCGGCGTGGGCGGCCGACGTGCCGGACGCGGGGGCCGCGGCCTGTGCCGGGGGTGTGAGCGCGGTGGTCGCCGCGGCGGCGCCGGCGGCGGAGGTCAGTAAGTGACGCCGGGAGATGCCCATGGGTGCCAGCCCTTCGGAGTGGGGGGCGGTTCACGAGGAGGCCACGGGTCAGCGTGTCATGGCTATGACATGTCTGTACACCTACGTGGCGTCAGTTCCTGTACGTGAACGCCGAGTCGGCGACTTTGGCCGGAGGGGCGCTCTTGACGCTCTTCCGGTGCCGCCCTAGGTTCCGGTGGCGCGTTCATGGAGTTGTGCTCTGTTCATGTACACAGACGCAAGGAGAAGAGACATGCGCTCCCCCTCAGGCCGGTCCCGGCGCCGCCGCGCAGGCGTCGCCGCCGTCCTCGCGGCCCTCCTCGTCCCGCTGGTCTGCGCGGCCCCCGCCGCGGCCCGGCCGGACGGTCACCACGGCGCGGCCGGCGGCCCCACCGCCGCGCCGCGGACGGTCGTCCTCGACGGGAAGGACCTCGTACGGGCGAAGGCCCGGCTCCGGGACGGTGACCCACGGGCCCGCCGCGCCCTGCGGGACCTCGTCGTCCAGGCCGACGCGTGGCTGGGGCAGGGCCCGTGGACGGTCGTGGACAAGGACCGCGTCCCGCCCAGCGGCGACCCGCACGACTACTTCAGCCAGGCCCCCTACTGGTGGCCCGGCGCGCCCAGGACGCCCGACAACCCGCAGGGTTGCCCGTACGTGCAGCGCGACGGGCAGCGCAACCCCGAGGTCGACGAACTCACCGACCACGACGAACGGGGCAAGGTCTTCGAGTCGGCCTACGAACTCTCCCTGGCCTGGTACTACACCGGCCGGCGCGCGTACGCCGAGCACGCGGCCCGCATCCTGCGCACCTGGTTCGTCGACCCGGCGACGCGGATGAACCCGAACCTGGGCAACGCCCAGGCGATCCCCTGCCGTTACGACGGACGGGCCATCGGCATCATCGACTTCTCCCAGGGCTTCACCAGCCTCCTCGACGCCACCGCCGTCCTGGACCTGGGCGCCCCCGGCTGGTCGGCGGGCGACCGCGAGGGCATGCGGGCCTGGGAGGAGGGCTTCCTCGACTGGCTGCTGGACAGCGACTTCGGCCGGCAGGAGGGCGCCGCCGCCAACAACCACGGCACCTTCCACCACATGCAGGTCGCCGCGCTCGCCGCCGCCACCGGCCGCACCGCGCTCGCCCGACGGACCGTCAGCGACGCGGGGACCGGGTTGATCGACCCTCAGATCGCCCCCGACGGCGCCCAGCCGCAGGAGCTCGCGCGCACCCGCAGCTGGCACTACTCCACCTTCAACCTGGTGGCCTTCACCCGGCTGGCCGCCGTCGGCGAGCACGTAGGCGTCGACCTGTGGCAGCGCACCGGCCCGGGCGGCGCGTCACTGCGGCAGGCCGTCGGCTTCCTGCTGCCGGCCGCCACCGGCGCCGAACCGTGGCCCCACCCGGAGCTGGACTTCCACGCCTACGCCGCCTCCGACCTGGTCCACGCCGCCGCCGACCACGGCGACCGGCGGGCGCGCGCGGCGCTCGCGGACCTGGAGGCGCCCCCGGGCGGCGACCTGTGGACGCTGCGGCCCGCCCCGGAGCAACTGGACGGCATCACGGGCTGAACGGGGACCGGCCGGGGCCCGGAGGTCCTCCGGATGCGCCATCCGGGTGACTGTGATGTGCTGGGTCTGTCGATGACGGCCCGGCACCGTGATGCGGTGCCCCGGGCCCCGGCTATCCCGCCCCTCTCCAGGGGGCCGGTGATCCGCGCTCCCTCGCAGGCACCGTCGTGTGCCCGGTGCCTCGGGAGCGCCGGCACCGGCAGGTCCGACCACCCGACCCCCGAGGTGGATCCCATGGCTCTCACGAAGAAGCTCGCCGCCGCCACGGCCGCCGCGCTCGCGGCGGGGGCCCTGGCCCTCGGCGGTGCCGGCACGGCCGTCGCCGAGGACGGCTGCCACGGCCAGGACGGGCAGGGCGGTTCCGGCTCGCACTGCGCGCCGGACGTCTCGGAGTGGTCCACGGCGGACGTCCAGGAGGCGCTGCAGTCCTTCCTGCAGGCGCACCCGGACATCGCGGCCGATCCCCATGTGCAGGCCTTCGCCGCCCTCGCGACGCAGTGGCTGCAGGCGCATCCCGGGATGACGGCCGACCAGTTGACGGCGGCGCTCGGGCCGGTCGTCTCCTGCCTGAAGGCGGGCGGCGCACCGCAGTCCTGTGTGACGTCGCAGTCCTGACGGCCCCGGCGGAGCGGTCCGATGTCGCCCGAGGGCCCGATGATCCTCGTGACCGGCGCGGCCGGCAGCGTGGGAGGGGTCGGCCGCACCACCGTCGAGTTGCTGAGGGAACGCGGCTTCCCCGTCCGCGCCTTCGTCCACCGGGAGGACGAGCGGGCGGAGCGGCTGAGGGCCACCGGGGCCGAGGTGTCCACCGGCGACCTGACCCGGACCGCGGACGTCGCGCGGGCCGCGGAGGGCTGCGGCCGGATGTACTTCGGGATGGGCGTGTCGGCGCAGTACCTGCAGGCCGCCGCGACGACGGCGGCCGTGGCCCGCGCCCACGGGGGTCTGGACGTGTTGGTGAACATGTCGCAGATGACGGTCTCCCAGATGGACCTCACCAGTACGACCGAGTCGAAGCAGCAGTGGCAGCAGTGGCTGGCGGAGCAGGTCATGAACTGGTCCGGGGTGCCGGTGTGCCACATCCGGCCGACGGTCTTCATGGAGAACCCGCTCTTCCTCGGGCTCGGCTTCCGCTCGATCACCCGGGACGGCACGATCCGGCTGCCCTTCGGCGACGGGCGGACCTCACCCGTCGCGGCCCGCGACGTGGCCGAGGTGGTCACGGCGGTGCTGACGGACCCGGCGCCGCACGTCGGCCGGGTCCACGAGCTGACCGGCGCGGAGTCCCGCGACATGACCGCGATCGCGGCCGAGTTCACCGAGGTGCTGGGCCGGGAGGTCGGCTACGTCGACGTGCCGTACGAGGAGTGGCTCCCGGAACTGGACGCCCTGGGGCTCCCCGACCACGTGCGGCAGCACATCGCCACCATGGCCCGCCTGCACGCGGCGAACCGCTACGACCGCGCCACCGACGACATCGCGCGGATCCTGGGCAGACCGGCCCACGGCGTCGCGGAGCTGGTCCGGGAGCACCCCGAGGTGTTCGGCTGACGCCCGCCGCCGTCAGTGGTCCGCGCAGCAGGGTGTCGGGTTGGGCACCTCGAACGGGGCGAGCCGTCCGCCGACCGCGGGGACCAGCGGCAGGACCAGCTCACCCGCGCGCCACTCGGGGCGGACGTGTCCGCTGGTGAGGATCTCCGCGGACGGCGCGGGCCGCTCGTCCGCGGGGGAGCCGAGCACGACGAGCCGGGTGATCGGGGTGCGGTCCAGCAGTTCGGCCACGGTGACCGTGCCCGTGAGGCCGTCGACGCCCGGGTACACCACCGCCCGGCCCGCGGTGCGTGCCGCGGCCTCGGCGGCGGCGCCGGCCGCCGCCTCGGCCAGGGCGGCCGGGCCGTGGCTGCGGCCGGCCAGGAAGACGCCGAGGCCGGCCGGGGCCGCACCGGCGCCGGTCCCGTCCGCGCCCGTTCCCTCCGCCTCCGTGAGCAGGTGCCACGCCGCCTCCGCGACGGCGGGATCCGCCGTCGCCAGCGAGAGGGCCGTGTGCGGATCACCGTCGCGTACCAGGTGCGTGCACGCGACGGTGCCGGCGGGGAGGCCGAGCCGGTCCACCAGGTGGTGGACCAGGTGGTCGGCCTCCCTCAGGCCCGGGGAACCGGCGTCGACGCCGAGGACCGTGGGGGCCGTCGTCACGCGGGCAGCACCCAGATCGGGTTGGAGTAGAACCACAGGTCCTTCCACGGGTCGGCGTCGCCCAGGACGTCGATCGCCGGACCCGCCGGGTCCACCGCGGCACCGTTGATGCCGACCGCGCCGCGGTTGCCGTCCGTCCCGCGCAGGCGGACGTAGAGGGGCTTGTCGACGCGGCCCAGGGAGTACGTCAGCCGTACCGCACCCGTCGAGCGGTTGACCTCGAAGGACTTCACGACCCTGGTGTCCGGGGTGGCGAAGGTGTCCTTGTGGGAGACCCGGCCGGTGACCGCGCCGCGGATGACGTCCACGCGGGCCAGCTTCGGCACGAACTGGGCCCAGTTGGGGCCGTTCGCCAGGTCGACGTCGACGACGAGGTCGACCTTGTCGCCGCGGCGCACCCGCAGCATGCCGCCGAGCGTCTCCTCGCGTCCGCCGGAGCGCAGCCGGGCGTCGAGACCGCTGATCAGCCCGCCGTGGTCGACCCAGACGCGGCCCTCGCGGATGCCGTCCATGACCGCGCGGTACGAGAAGCCGTCCGCCCCGACGTGGGTGCGGCTGTACTGGCCGGGCCAGAAGTCGCCGTCGGTCAGGCTGAGGCCGCCGCCGTAGACCGGGTCGTCGTAGTGGCCCTGGGTGGCGAAGTCGCCGCCGCCGCGGACCGCGGTGTCGGCGTAGACGTTGTGCGCGTCGGAGTTGGCGGTGATCCACCACGGCTT
The DNA here is from genome assembly GCF_040630935.1 of Streptomyces sp. NPDC005722. Classification (NCBI taxonomy): domain Bacteria; kingdom Bacillati; phylum Actinomycetota; class Actinomycetes; order Kitasatosporales; family Streptomycetaceae; genus Streptomyces; species Streptomyces sp. NPDC005722. Next base: position 13,438 of record NZ_JBEXYN010000008.1, on the reverse strand, counting down.
GCCCTCGGCGAGGAGGCTGTCCCACAGGCCGCCGACGGTCGCGGTCATCCAGTCGAAGCCGCCCCAGGTGCGGTAGCTCTCCAGCGGGTAGCCGGCCCAGGACTGGGCGCTCGGGCTGCTGTCGTAGAAGCCGCGGCCCGAGCCGGGGCCCTGCGGCGCGGGCAGGCCGGCGGCCTGGTGGCCGGGCGCGCCCTCCATGCCGACCGCGATGGCGGGCTGCGCGTCGCGCCAGGCGCGGATCTCGTGCGGGGAGTCCAGGCCCTTGCGCGCCGGGTGGTTGGCGAGGAACAGCGCGTCCTGCACCTTCTTGCGGCGGACGGCGTCGGCGAGGAAGTCCAGACCCGCGATGGCCAGCGCCTCGTTGGCCGGGGTGGGCGCGGTGGCGGCCTTGACCGAGCCGTCGAAGGAGTTCTCGAACTCCTTCAGCACGGCGACCTCGTTGCGGCCGGGGTGGACGAAGACCGTGCCGTGCTCGGCTGCGGGGATGTTCCACTCCAGGCCCTGGAAGACCAGGGTGTCGGAGATCTCCTCGCGGGCCGCGACGATGTGCGGGTTGACCTTGTCCACGCCGATCTTGGCGTGCTGCTCGCTGCCGTGGTCGGTGATGACCATCCAGTCCAGGCCGTTGGCGTTGGCGTGGCGGACGTGGTCGATGACGCGGTACTTGGCGTCGGAGCTGAACTGGGTGTGGATGTGGTGGTCGCCGGCCAGCCACAGGTGGCGACCGGAGTTCGAGCCGCCGTGTCCCTGGTGGCCGTGCGAGGAGGAGCCGTGGGCGGCGGCCTGGCCGGCGCCGGCGAGCACGCTGCCCGCGGCCAGCCCGGCGCCCAGCAGTCCGGTGCGGCGCAGCATGGAGCGCCGGGACAGCTGGGCGGGGGTCAGTTCCCCGTCCGGGACGGAGAGGTCGAGCGCGGGCGGCAGGGACTCCGTGCCGTCGCCGTGGTGGTCGTGCCCGTGGGTGTGGTCGTGCCCGTGGTGATGGCCGTGGCCCATGATCCGCTCCTAGCCCTCCGTGAGGGCGCCGGTCCGCGCTGACTTGGGGCGTGCGTCAGGAGAGCCTGCGGAGGCGGGATGAACGTCCCGGGCCACGAAGGTGGACACCACCGGGACGCGACATGTGATCTGGGACACAGGGAACAGTGCTGATCGCTCCACCGCGGCGCGGCGCGGGCCGACGGGAGGACCGGCGTGGAGCCTTACGGGGGGCGGTAGTTGGGGGTGCGGGCCGCTGCCTCGGGGCGGCACCGGGACGCGGCCGTCGCCGGGCCCGTTCCGTCCGTGGGACACCGGCTGCCGCCCGGCCGTTCACCGGGCGTTCCCCCGCCGGTCCGGCTCCTGCGTCATCCTTGCGCCCCCGTTCCGATGTGATCAAGGAAGTCCGCATGGATCAACTGCCCGACCTCAGGCCCGATTCCGCCGTGAAGCCCGACCGATGGGCCCAGTTCCGGGGGCTCTCCCCGTGGCAGGCCGGGGGTACGTACCTTCCGCTGGTGCTGATCGTCTTCGGCGGGCTCCTCGGCGGACTCGCCGGGGGAGCGGCCACGATGATCAACCTGAAGATCGCCCGTTCCGGGATGGCTCCCGCGGTGCAGGCGCTGGCCATGGTGGGCGTCGTCCTCGGTGCCGCGATCACCTACTTCCTGGCCGCCGCTCTCCTTTCCGCGGCGCTCGGTTAGGGGCCCGTCGAGGCGGCCGCAGGGGCGGACGAAGCGCCACGAGCCGCCTCTTAAGGTGGGGGCATGGCCTCCTCCACTTCGCCGAACGCCGTGCCGAACCCCGTGCCGAACGCCGTGCCGGACGCCGTGCCGGACGCCGTTCCGGACACAACGCCGCCCGGACAGGCTCCCGTCGGCCCCGCCGAGCTGATCGCCGACCCCTACGGGGCGTACGGCAGGCTCCGCGAGGCCGGCCCCGTCCATCGCGTCACCGGCACCGACGGACGTCCCGCCTGGGTGGTCACCCGGTACGAGGACGTGCGCCAGGCGCTCGGCGACCCGCTGCTGTCCCTGGACAAGCGCAACGCCCTGCCCGGCAACTACTCCGGGTTCGCGCTGCCGCCCGCGCTCGACGCCAACCTGCTGAACATGGACCCGCCCGACCACACCCGCATCCGACGCCTGGTCGCGCAGGCGTTCACCCCGCGCCGCGTCGCGGACCTGCGCGAGCCCGTCCGCCGGACCGCCGCCGAGCTCCTGGACGCCGTCGCACCCGACGGCCGCGCCGAGCTGATCGCCGCATACGCCGCGCCGCTGCCGATCCGGGTGATCTGCGACCTGCTGGGCGTCGCCCCCGGCGACCGCCGCGACTTCCGGGGCTGGACGGACGCCCTGGTCGCGCCGGACCCGTCGCGTCCCGCCGCGGCGAAGGAGGCGGTCGCCGCGATGCTCGGGTACTTCGCGCAGCTCATCGCGCGCAAGCGCGCACACCCCGAGGACGACCTGCTCTCGGCGATGATCGCGGCCCGCGACGACGGCGACCGGCTCAGCGAGGACGAGCTGATGTCGCTGACCTTCCTCGTCCTGTTCGCCGGGTACGAGAACACCGTGCAGCTCATCGGCAACGCCGTCCTGGCGCTGCTGACGCACCCCGCACAGCTGGCGGCCCTGCGGGCCGAGCCGGGCAGGGCCGCGGCGGCGGTCGAGGAGCTGACCCGATGGGACGGGCCGGCGCCGCTGGCCATCCGGCGCTTCCCGCTGGAGGACGTCACCATCGGCGGCGTCACGATCCCCGCGGGCGAGACGGTGCTGCTGTCACTGGCCGCGGCCAACCGCGACCCCGCCCGTTTCGCCGAGCCCGACCTGCTCGACCTCGACCGCACCGACACCGCGCACCTCGGCCTCGGGCACGGCATCCACTACTGCCTCGGCGCGCCCCTGGCCCGGCTGGAGACCGAGATCGCGCTCACCGAACTGCTGGCCAGGTTCCCCGGGCTCGCCCTCGACGCGGACCCCGCGGAGCTGCGGTGGCGCCCCTCCCTGCGCACCCGGGGCCTGATCGCCCTCCCGGTCCGCTTCTGACCCGCGGTACGGGGCCGCGGTCACCGGCGGGCGGCGACGGTGGCCACCCCCGCCACCACCAGCGCGCACCCGGTGGCCGCGCCGAGCGCGGCGGGCGGTGAGACCAGGAGCACCAGCAGGCCCCCGGTGAGCGCGCCGGCCACCAGGGCGGCGACGCTCAGCGCCTGGCGCACGGCCACCCGCCGGTCGTGCGCCGCGGCGCCGGTGTCGCCCAGCAGCCCGACCAGGGTGCGGGTCATCACGGTCGTGGTCAGCCCCGCGATGCCGACGCGTCCCGCCATGGCGTTCTGCACGCCCAACGCCACCGCGCAGACCAGCACGAGCACCCGCCGCGGCCCGTCCAGCGCGTGCAGCGCCGTGGCCGAGGCGAGCAGCGCGGTCTCGCACAGGGCGGCCGCGCTCATCAGCGCGACCGGCCGGCCCAGCCGGTACAGCGCCGCCCGGCAGAAGAGGATGCCGACGGCGAAGCCGCCGAGCGCCACCAGCGAGGTGACGACGGAGAACCCGGGTGCCCCGGCCAGGCCCAGGCTGACGAAGACCAGGTTGCCCGTCATGTTCGCCACGAAGACGTGCCCCAGGCTGAGGATGCTCACGGCGTCGACCAGCCCGCTGAGCACGGTGAGGACCAGCAGCAGCACGGTCAGCAGGCGCCGCCCTTCCCCTTCCGGGCCACCGCTCATGTCCAGCCGCCTTCCGCACGGGTTCGGTGCCGCTCCTGGTCAGGATGCACCGGGCCGGGGCCCGGAGCAGACTTGTGCGTGTCCGCCCGGACCAGGGCGCGCCCCGACACGAAGGAGCGTGGTGATGGCGCAGCCGCTGCCGCAGCCGGTGCTCAGCCCTCTCACCACGTCCGCGATCTTCCTGGTCGTGACGGTCGACCCCGGCGGCGAGAGTGCCGTCCGGGATCTGCTGGAGGACCTGTCCGGGCTGCAGCGTTCGGTCGGCTTCGGGACCCCGGACGGGCGGCTCAGCTGCGTGGCGGGGGTGGGCTCGAACGTGTGGGGCCGGCTCTTCTCGGGACCGCGCCCCGCCGAGCTGCACCCGTTCACCGAGCTGACCGGGGCCCGCCACCAGGCGCCCGCCACCCCGGGCGACCTGCTCTTCCACATCCGGGCCGCGCGGCTGGACCTGTGCTTCGCCCTGGCCTCCCTGGTGATGGACCGGCTGCGCGGCCACGTCACGGTCCGTGACGAGGTGCACGGCTTCAAGTACCTCGACATCCGCGACCTGCTGGGCTTCGTCGACGGCACCGAGAACCCGGTGGGCCCCGAGGCGACCGAGGCGGTGCTGACCGGCGACGAGGACCCGGACTTCGCGGGCGGCAGCTACGTGGTCGTGCAGAAGTACGTGCACGACCTCGACGCCTGGAACGACCTGCCCGTCGAGGCGCAGGAGCGGGTGATCGGCCGCAGCAAGCTCGGGAACGTCGAGATGGACGACGACGTGAAGCCGGCCGACTCCCACGTCGCCCTGACCACGATCGTCGAACCGGACGGCACCGAACGGCAGATCCTCCGCGACAACATGCCCTTCGGCCGGGTCGGCACCGCCGAGTTCGGGACGTACTTCATCGGCTACGCCCGGACCCCCGAGGTCACCGAGCGGATGCTGCGCAACATGTTCCTCGGCGAGGGGCAGGCGAACCACGACCGGATCCTGGACTTCTCCCGGGCCGTGACCGGCACGCTGTTCTTCGCGCCCTCCGCCGACTTCCTGGACGACCTTCCCGATCCTCCCGCCGTCGCGGCCGTCCCGGTCGCGGAGTCGCTGGGGATCGGCGACCTGAGGAAGACCGTCACGCCATGAACAACCTGCACCGGGAACTCGCCCCGATCTCCGAAGCCGCCTGGGACGACCTGGAGGAGGAGGCGCGGCGCACCTTCAAGCGCCATGTCGCCGCCCGCCGGATCGTCGACGTGCCCGAGGCCGCCGGCCCCGGGTTCGCCGGGGTGAACACCGGCCGGCTCGACCCGGTCGAGGCGCCGCACGAGGACGTCGTCGCCCGGGTGCGCCGCGCGCAGCCGGTCGTCGAACTGCGCGTGCCCTTCACGGTCGACCGCGCCGAGGTCGACATCGTGGAGCGCGGCGCCGAGGACGCGGACTGGCAGCCCGTGAAGGACGCGGCCCGGCGCATCGCGTTCACCGAGGACCGGGCGGTCTTCGAGGGGTACGCGGCGGCCGGCATCGCCGGCATCCGCGCGAGCGCGTCCAACCCGCCGCTGAGCCTGCCCGGGGACGTGCGCGACTACCCCGACGCCGTCAGCCAGGCCATCTCGGCGCTGCGCCTCGCGGGCGTCGGCGGCCCGTACACGCTCGCGCTGAGCGCCGACGCGTACACCGCCGTCAACGAGACCTCCCACTACGGCTACCCGGTCCACGCGCACCTCGCCCGGCTCCTCGACGGGGAGATCGTGTGGGCGCCCGCCATCGACGGAGCGTTCCTGCTCTCGACCCGGGGCGGCGACTTCGAACTGCGCATCGGCGAGGACGTGTCCATCGGCTACCTGTCGCACGACGACACGAGCGTGCGGCTGTACTTCCAGGAGTCCCTGACCTTCCTGGTGCACACGGCGGAGGCGGCGGTCGCCCTCACCGCCGCGTGAGGACCGCCGGGTGCGGGTATTGCACCGTTATGACCGGAAAGCACAGGAAGGCATCGCTCTGGCCGCACCGCTCCCGGGTCAGGACCGGCGGTCCCGCCCGCCACGCGGCCCCGCACGGTGAGGACGCCCGCGGCCACCGGAGCGTCCCCGACGAGCTGCCGCCCGCCCACGCCCCGGTGGTGCCTGGCACCCACGTCGACGGCACGGAGGCGCCGCACCACCGCGCGTGAGAGCGGGCCGCGCCCGAGCCGCCGGACGTGGCGGAGGCTCCCCGCGGCGTCCTGAGCGCGACCAGCGGGGGACCGGATCGCCGGGCGTACGACCGTCCGGAGCCCCTTCGCCGGCGGCCCTGACGGCGTGTCCGCGTGCCGTGGCGCCGGTGCCGGAGGGCCCGCTGACGGGCCCTCGCGAAGTGTGCCCCCGTCCGGGTGGAGCGCACCGGGAGGGCGTGTCACGTTCCGTCACCGCGGGGACCGATTGTGTGATTATTCGGCCCGCTCGGTTGGAGGTAGTCCCCCCATGAAACCAGTGACGGAACGTCAGTCCGGCCACCGCGCCGCGGAGGTGCGCACCCGATGACGATGCACACCGAGAACGAGATCGTCATCGACGCACCCCTGCGGTACGTGTGGCTGCGGACCAACGACGTCGCCGGCTGGCCCGGCCTCTTCAGCGAGTACGCCGAGGCCGAGATCATCTCCCGGGAGGGCGACACCACCCGCTTCCGCCTCACCATGCACCCCGACGAGAAGGGCCGCGTCTGGTCCTGGGTGTCCGAGCGCACCGCCGACCCCGCCACCCGCACCGTGCGGGCGCGGCGGCTGGAGACCGGCCCGTTCGAGTTCATGAACATCTACTGGCAGTACGAGGAGCTCGGCCCGGAGAGCACCCGCATGCGCTGGCTGCAGGACTTCCGGATGAAGGTGGACGCGCCCGTCGACGACGAGGGCATGCGGCAGCGCATCAACAGCAACTCCCGCGTCCAGATGCAGCTCATCAAGGACCGCCTGGAGTCCCGCCGCATCCGGCCGCTCGGCACCCTGGACACGCACGCCGACACCCGCCGCGGCGGCGACATCCGCACCCTGCTGACCACCGCCTCGGTCGGCACCACGGACGGGTTCTGCGGCATGGTCACCGTCGGCCCCGGCGAGGCAGTCGCCGAGCACTACCACCCGTACTCGCAGGAGCAACTGGTCGTCGTCGAGGGCGAGGTGCGGGTCGACCTCGACGGTTCGCCGCGCAGCGTCGCCGCCAACGAGGCGCTGCTCGTGCCGCGCGGGGTCCGCCACCGGCTGGTGAACACCTCGGGCGCCGTGGCCCGCGCCGTGTTCTTCCTGGCGCCGCTGGCTCCGCGCCCCGACCTCGGGCACGTCGACACCGAGACCCGCGAGGAGGCCGCCGCCATCGCGCGCGCCGCCACCGCGACGGGACCCGCGACGGAGGGCCCGCCGCCGGGCCGCGAACTGGTCGACCGGTGACCGCGGGCCGTACCGCGCGCAGGGTGGTGGTGACGGGCGTCGGAGCCGTCGCCGCCGGCGGCGTCGGGCGGGAGGCGTTCTGGGAGCGGATCGTCGGGGGCAGGCCGGCGATCCGCCGGATCACCCGCTTCGACCCCTCGCGGTACCGCTCGCGGATCGCCGCCGAGGCCGACTTCGACCCCCTGGCGGCCGGGCTCACCCCGCGGGAGATACGCCGCAACGGCCGCTTCGCCCAGTTCGCGCTCGCCGCCGCCGCCGAGGCGCTCGCCGACAGCGGACTGCGCACCGAGGACGAGGACACCGACCGCGCCGGGGTCTGCCTCGGCACCGCCGTCGGCGCCACCGTCACCCTGGAGGACGAGTACGTCGTCGCCAGCGACGGCGGCCGGCACTGGGAGGTCAGCCCCGACCACGGCATGCCCTTCCTGCACCGGGCGATGCACCCCTCCTCGGCCGCCGCCGAACTCTCCCTCCGGTACGGCCTGCACGGCCCGTCCTCGGTCGTCTCCACCGGCTGCACGTCCGGCGTCGACGCGATCGGCTGCGCCTTCCGGACGCTCAGCGACGGCGAGGCCGACATCATGCTGGCGGGCGCGGGGGAGGCGCCCATCTCCCCGGTCACGGTGGCCTGCTTCGACGCCATCGGCGCCACCACCGCCTTCGCCGGCGACCCCGAGTCGGCACCGGCGCCCTTCGACGCCCGGCGCGACGGCTTCGTGCTCGGCGAGGGCGGCGCCGTGCTCGTCCTGGAGGAACTGGGGCACGCGCTGGCCCGGGGCGCGTCCGTGTACTGCGAGGTCCGCGGCTGGGAACACCGCACCGGCGCCTACCACATGACCGGTCTGCGCCCCGACGGCTACGACCTGAGCGAGGCGATCATCTCCGCCATGTCGGAGGCCGGCATCGCCCCGTGGCAGCTCGACTGGATCAGCGCCCACGGCTCCGGCACGGTGCAGAGCGACCGCTACGAGACCGCCGCCTACAAGCGCGCCCTCGGCGAGTACGCGCCCAAGGTGCCGGTCAGCTCCGTCAAGTCCGTCATCGGGCACTGTCTCGGCGCGGCGGGCGCCCTGGAGATGGCCGCCTGTGCCCTCGCCGTGCGGCGGGGGGTGATCCCGCCGACCGCCAACCTGCTGCGGCCCGACCCGCAGTGCGACCTCGACTACACGCCGGTCCTCGCCCGCGAACGGCGGGTGCGGCACGCGCTGTCGGTGGCCTGCGGCCTCGGCGGTTTCCAGTCGGCGATGGTCTTCTCGGCCCTGGGGCCGGACGCGGAACGGGAGGCGGAGGCATGACCACACGCGCGGTCCTCAGCGGGCTCGGGGTCGTCGCCCCCACCGGTGTGGGCGCCCGCCCCTACTGGCGGGCCACCGTCGCCGGGCGCAACGGCATTCGGCCGATCGGCAGGCCCGACGCGAGCCGCTCCCCGGTGGTGCTGGCCGGGGAGGTCACGGGGTTCGACACCACCCGCTGGATCGACGACCGGCTCCGCGCCGAGACCGACCGCTGGACCTGGTTCGCGCTGGCCGCGGCCGAGATGGCGCTGGCCGACGCGGCGCTGCGGCCCGCCGACCACCCCCCGTTCCACCTGTCGGTGGTCACCTCCAGCGGCTCCGGCGGCAACGAGTCCGGCCAGCGGGAGACCCACGCCCTGTGGGCGTCGCGGCAGCCCGGCGAGGCCGACGCCCACCAGTCCATCGCCTGGTTCCACGCGGCCGGCGCCGCCCAGATCTCCATCCGGCACGGGCTGACCGGCGGCTGCGGCGTCGTCGCCGCGGACGGCGCGGGCGGTCTGGACGCGCTCAAGCACGCCTGGCGGCTGCTGCGGCGCGGCGGCAAAGCCGTGATCGTCGGCGGCACCGAGGCGCCGCTGTCGCCCTACGCCCTCGCCTGCCAGTCCACCCTGCCCACCGTGCACCGCGGCAGCGACCCCGAAGGGGCCTACCTGCCCTTCAGCCCGCACGCCTCGGGGTTCGTCCCCGGGGAGGGCGGCGCCCTGATGGTCCTGGAGGAGAAGGCGCACGCCGCCGAACGCGGGGTGCGCGGCTACGCCGAACTGCTCGGCCACGCCGCCACGCACGACGCCCACCACCACACGGCCCCCGCGGCCGACGGCGTCCAGCTGGCCCGGGCCGTCACCACGGCACTGGAGCAGGCCGGCCGCGCCCCCGGGGACGTGGACGTGGTCTTCGCCGACGGCGCCGGCGACCCCGCCGGGGACGCGGCCGAGGCGGCGGCGCTGCGGCGGGTGTTCGGCGACCGGCTGGCGGAGGTCCCGGTCACGGTGCCCAAGGCGGGCGTCGGACGGCTCACCTCGGGCGCGGGCGCCCTGGACGCGGTCACCGCCGCCCTCGCCCTGCGCACCGGGGTCGTCCCGCCCACCCGCGGCGGCGACGCACAGGCCGCCCGGGAGCGGTACGGCATCCGCCTGGTGACCCGCTGGACGCGGCCGGAGCGGCTGACGACGGCCGTGGTCCTCGCCCGTGGGACCGGCGGATTCAACAGCGCCGTCGTCCTGGGGTCGTTGGACGCGGACTCCTCGTATTAGCGGCGCGGCCTACGGCCTGGGAGTGAATGAGGGAAAACCTGGAGCAATGCCCGTCACGTCCGCACGGCGGGGGGCGTTGCTCTGATGTCGGCGTCCGGAGGACGTCGTTGAACTCCCAGAGGAGAAACTCCCCATGCTGAAGAAGGCTCTCGCCTGCGCCTCCCTCGCCGTCGCGGCCACCGGTGTCGTGGTTCCCGCCGCCGTGGCCTCCGACACCTCGGGCGGGAACTACTCGCAGAACGTCAACCTGATCCCCCACCCCTGCCTGGACGTGAAGCGCATCAACGTGCTCAACCCGGTGGCGGTCGACCTGCTGACCGAGACCAGCGGCCAGCAGTGCAACGAGAAGTCGAAGGTCGTCGACGGACACAAGTCCGCGCTGTCGGACCTGATCGACGCCGGTGCCTACCAGAACTGACGGACCGGGCGCACCGAGGGCCCGGCCCCACGGATCTCCGTGGGGCCGGGCCCTTCTCCGTTCTCCGTCGTCCGGCGCCCGCCCCCGTCCGGCGCGCGCACGAACGGTGGCCGCCCCCGTGTGCCGGGGACGGCCACCGTGGATCCCGCCCGGAATCAGTTCTGGTACGCGCCGACGTCGGCGAGGTCGGACAGCGCGGACTTGTGCGCGTCCACCACACTGGACTTCTCGTTGCACTGCTGGCCGCTGGTCTCGGTCAGCGCGTCGAGCGCGACGGGGTTGAGGGCGTTGACGCGCTTCACGTCCAGGCACAGGTGCGGCAGGACGTTGACGTTCTGCGAGTAGTTCCCGCCGTGGACGTCGGAGGCCTGTGCGGTCGGCGCGAGGGCCGCGGCGCTGCCGGTGGCGGCCACTGCGAGGGTGGCGCAGGCGAGTGCCTTCTTCAGCATGTTGCGGAGCTCCAGATGAGGTGCGGACGGATGGCGGGGCGCCCGGGGGCGGGCGCTGCCGTCAGGAGTTGATGCAGACGTTGCCGGCCGTGAAGTTCAGCAGCGCGCCGGCGTTGATGCCGTTGCCGCAGATGTTGACCGGGATGTTGACCGGGACCTGGATGACGTTGCCGCTGAGCACACCGGGGGAGCCGACGGCCGCACCCTCGGCCGAGGCGCCGCCGCGGTCGTAGTGGCGGTCCTTGCCGCCGTCGCTTGCGAGCGCGCCGCCCGCACTGCCCATCACCGCGACACCGGCCGCTACGGTCAGCACGGCGGCCTTCGAAAGACGCTTCACGGGTTCTTCCTCTCCTTGGTCACTCACGTGCGGACTGGTCAACGACGCGCGACACGGGGCGGATGCGGAGCGTCACCCGAACAGCGGCCGGAACCAGGCGTCCGGGATGCTGAGCTGATAACCAGAAACCTGGGGGGCCGTCAGATCCCGATACCGGTCAAGGAGCTCCGCAGATGCGAAAGTCCTTGTGGCGGACGGCCTCCGCCGCCCTGACAACCGCCCTCCCCGTCCTCGCCCTCGCGGCCCCCCACCCGACCGCGGCGGAACCGCTGCCGCGTACCCCCGGGGCGATCCCGGACCAGTACGTCGTGACGCTGGACCCCGGCACCGCACCGCACACCGTCCTCGAAGGGCTGGGCGTCCAGCCGCTCTTCACCTACCGGCACGCGCTGACCGGCTTCACCGCCCGGCTCACCCCGGACCAGGTGCAGCGGGTCCGCGCCGCGTCCGGGGTGGACGAGGTGGAGCAGGACGCCGTGGTCGCCATCCCGCTCGGGGAGGACGCCCCCGCCGACAGCGACCTGGAACCCCCCTACCCCGGCGGCCTCCCGGGCGAGCCGGCCGGCCCCGTCGACTTCCCCCAGGACACCGGTGCACCCGGGGCGGTCCTTCCGGCGGGCCCGGGTGCCGGGCCGCTCCCCGTGCCGTACGAGCAGCCGCCGGAACAGTCCCCCGAGCAGGCGGTGCCGGAACTGTCCGGCCCGGACCCGGCGGCTCCGTACGGGACCTCCCCGGATCTGACGGTGCCGTTCCAGGTGGTGCCGGAGCCGGCCGGGCCGGGGCAGGAGCCGCCCGGGCAGTCCTCGCCGGTGCCCGCGGCGCCGGGGACGTCCGTCGCCCCGGGGCCCGGGACCAAGCCGGTCCTGGTCCCGCAGGCCGTACCCGGCCCGGTCACGCCCTCGGCCCCGGTGCCCGACTCCTCCGGGCCCCGGTCCAGGGGGCTGCGCGGCCTGGGCGGGTTCACGCCCTGGGGCCTGACCCGGATCAACAACCGGGCCCTCGGCGGCACCGGCTTCGAGGTGCGGGCCACCGGCGCCAAGGTCACCTCGTACATCGTCGACAGCGGCATCGAGTTCTCCCACCCGGACTTCGGCGGCCGTGCGGTGCCCGGGTACGACGCGATCGGTGACGGCCTGGACGGCGGGGACTGCAACGGCCACGGCACCCATGTGGCGGGCGTGGTCGGCGGCAGCTACACCGGTGTCGCGCGCAAGACGACGCTGGTGTCGGTGCGGGTCTTCCCGTGCGCCGGGCGGACCTCCACCTCCGCGGTGATCGCGGGCATCGACTGGGTCGCCGGTCACGCGAAGAAGCCCGCCGTGGCGAACCTGTCGCTCTCCGGGCGCTGGTCCCTGGCGGCCAACCGGGCCGTCGAGGGCCTGGCCGCGGCCGGGGTGTTCCCCGTCGCCGCGGCCGGGAACGACAACCTCAACGCGTGCTTCGTCTCGCCGGCCAGTTCGCGGACGGCCTTCACGGTCGGGGCGATCGACCAGGAGGACCGCCGTGCCTGGTTCAGCAACTGGGGCACCTGCGTCGACATCCACGCGCCGGGCATGGGCATCCTGTCGGCGTACCTCAACGGGAGCTTCCGCGACATGGACGGCACCTCGATGGCCGCCCCGCACGTCACCGGGATCGCGGCCCTGTACAAGGACACCCACGGCGACGCGTCCTTCACGGCGCTCAGCGCGTGGCTGACCGGGCACGCCGTCCGCAACGTGCCCATCGACGGCGGCTTCGGCACCGCGCGGCTGTCGGCCTTCACCAACGACCTGTGACGTGGCGGGGCCGCCGGAGGACGGTGTCCTCCGGCGGCCCCGGGTGGTGCGGCGGTGTGCGTCAGCCGTTGATGCAGACGTTGCCCGCGGTGGGGTTGAGCAGGCCGACCGCGTTCAGGCCGTTGCCGCAGACGTTGATCGGGACGTTGATCGGGACCTGGATGACGTTGCCGCTCAGGATGCCGGGGGAGCCGACGGCGATGGCACGGGCGTTGGCGCCGCTGCGGCGGTTGCCGTAGCCGTAGCCGTCGAAGCCGTAGCCCTTGCCGTAACCCTTGCCGTAGCCGTGGCCGCCGCCCTTGCCGCCGCCGTCGTAGCCGCCGGCGAGGGCGGTGGTGGCGGAACCGAGGACGAGGGCACCGGTGGCGACCGTCAGGGCGACAGCCTTGGAGAAACGCTTCACTTCTGTTCCTTTCGGACTGGAGGAGACCAAAGGTCGTGATCTGATCAACGACCCGATTTGTTCATGGATGCGCATGATCACCCGAATAGTCGTACCGGATTCGGATACGGCATGACGACTCGTCAGTTATTCGGGTTCCCGGCGGCCGTTCGGCGCATCGGGAGCGGCGGGACCGGGCGGGCGATGTGACGGGAGGTCACGTGCCTCGCGCCGCGATCGCACGTGTGCGACGGCCCGGCACCCGCACCGTCCGCGCCGGGGTCCGCCCCGCCTCCGGTGGCCGCTCCGGTGCGGTCGGCCGCCCCGGCTCCGGTGGCCGTCACCGCCTTCGTCCCCCGCGGGGGATGACGGGGGCGGAACGACGGAGAAGCGGGAAGGGGACGGCCACCCGGTACCGGGGGGGC